>JBBSJY010000001.1:0-62579 GCA_038256845.1 Verrucomicrobiales bacterium
CTGCAAATGAAGGCAAGCGCGGACGTCACGCTGCTGGCGGACGGCACCGCCCGCGTCACCAGCGCGACCACCGACATCGGCCCTGGGACTTACACGGTGATGACCATCATCGCCGCCGAGCATCTCGGGCTGGCACCGGAAAAAGTGCGCTTCGAGCTCGGTGACTCGCGTTTCCCGAAAGCCCCCTCGCAAGGCGGCTCGTGGACCACGGCGAGCGTGGGCTCCGCAATTTACGGCGCGGCGGACGCGATCAAGAAGCGCCTGCTGGAACTGGCCGCCAAAGATTCTGAATCCCCTCTTACCGGTGCGAAAGCGGAAGACGTGGTGATGACCGAGGGCAAACTGCAGATGAAGAGCGATGCCGCCAAGGCCGTTTACTACATCGACGTGCTCAAAAAGAATAACCTCAACGAAATTAAAGAGGTCTTCGAATCAAAGCCCTCGCCGGAGCGCGAGAATTATGTATCCGCAGCACATGGAGCACAATTCGTCGAGGTGAAGGTGGACCCGGACCTCGGCACCACCACGGTGACTCGCGTTATCGAGGTGACCGCTTGCGGCAAGATCATGAATCCGAAAACCTCGCACAGCCAGGAAATCGGCGGCGTGGTCTGGGGCATGGGCATGGCGCTCGAGGAGGCCTCCGAAGTCGATCACCGCTACGGCCGCATCATGAACGCCTCGCTGGAAAGCTATCACGTCCCGGTGAATGCCGACGTCCATCAGATCGAGACGATCTTCGTGGAAGAGGATGACAAGATCGTGAATCCGCTAGGCGTGAAAGGCATGGGCGAGCTGGGCATGGTCGGCGTCCCCGCGGCCATTCTCAATGCGATCTATCATGCTACCGGCGTGCGGGTGCGGAACCTGCCCGCCACCCCGGACAAGCTCCTCGCCAAGGCATGAAGGATTTCCAACAGATCCTCCACCAGGCCGGCGCTCAGCGGGATCATCCGTGGGCGCTGGCGACCTTGGTGGCGACGCGCGGCTCGACCTATCGTCGTCCCGGTGCGCGCCTGCTCGTCGCCCCGGACGGTGGGACGACCGGCGTGCTCAGCGGCGGCTGTCTGGAGGAGGAAATCGCCCGGCGGGGACTGCGCGTGTTGGAAACCGGTGCGCCGGAGCTTTTCGGCATCGACACGCGGCGCTTGTTCGGCTGCGAGGGACATCTGGAAATCTTCCTCGAGCGCATTCCAGCGGCGGGGGACGCCGGGAATTTCCTGACGCGGATCGGTGAGATCCTCGGCCAGCGGGGCGTGTGCAGGACACGGACGCGTTATGATTTTCCGGATGGATTTTCAGAAATGATTCCCGGCCACGAGCTCGTCATCGAGCGACCGGGCGTTTTCGTGCAGACCATTCCCCTTCCCGTGCGGCTGTTGCTGTTCGGCAGCGGACCGGAGATCGCGCCGCTGCGGTGGTTCGCTGCGGGGCTCGGCTGGCAAGTGCAGGAGCACGCGCACCCGGACGAACTGCCGGCGGATTTCATACCAGATGACCAGACCGCGGCAATGGTGATGACCCATCAGTTCGGGCGGGATCTGGCAGCGCTCGACCGGCTCCTTCCGCTAGGCTTGCCGTATCTCGGATTGTTAGGTCCCCGTCGGCGGCAGGCGGAGTTGTTGGAGCGGCTGCACGAATATCGCGAGCTGGAGCCGGGCTGGTTGGAGGCGCTGCATGCCCCGGCCGGACTCGACATCGGCAGCGAGACGCCTGAGGAAATCGCGCTTTCCATCGTGTCCGAGGCGGCCGCAGTGCTCGCCGGGCGGCGCGGTGGTTTCTTGAGCGAACGCACGGTCCCGATCCACGCCGCGGCGGTCGGCAAGGAGGCATGACAGCCATCCTCCTCCTCGCGGCGGGTGGCTCGCGGCGGCTTGGCCAGCCGAAGCAACTCGTGACATGGCGGGGCAAGCCGCTCATCCGTCACACCGCGGAAACAGCACTGGCTGCCGGACTCGGCCCGGTGGTGGTGGTGCTCGGTGCCGCCGAACCCGCGTGCCGCGAGGCGCTCGCCGGACTGGAACTCACGCTGATAGAAAACACCAATTGGGCCGACGGCATGGGCGAATCCATCGCGTGTGGAATGCGGGTACTGCCGGAAGCGGACGCGGTGATCATCACCCTTTGCGATATGCCGTTTCTAACGAAGGAAGTGTTCCTACGGTTAGAGCGCACAGGGCGTGAGAATAACGACGGCCGGGTAGCGACCTGCCACGGCGATGCAGCGGGTCCGCCAGCATGGTTTTCCCGCGTTTGGTTCCCGCCGCTCGCCAAGCTCGCCGGCCACGCCGGCGCGCGGAGCTTGTTCCAAGTTGGAGAAGCTCTGGAGCGGATCGATTTCCCGGAGGCGGCGGTGGACCTGGACACGCCGGCCGATCTCGCACAACTCCAGCAGGCGGATCACAGGAGGTGAGGGTCTCGCGCACCGAGTGATCGGTGATGAGGATGGCCAGGCCGTCGCGGTCGCGAAGCTCTCGGACGCAAGATTTCCTCCACGGCGATGAAACGGAAACTTCCCGGGCCGGGCGAACCATCTAACAGCGCGACGCGGCTTGCGAGTGCGTGGACTGTCAGCCGATTCCGCTCGGATGCTGGATTTCAAAAGTCTCTCCCATCGCTTAACTTCTCCCTGCAGCCACATGGTCCCATTCGAGAGGCGTGCCGGGGGCGAGATCCCGGGTGGCCCGGCGGCCGAGGATTTCCTCGAGATGCTTCGGTGGCAGTCCGTTTCCCGGCCTGACCGAGCGGATGTTCCCACGGGTGAAAATCTCTCCGGAGGCGACCGGTTTCGCCACGAAAAGGGAACGGCGGAACTGACGGGAAGGACGTTGTGAGTCGGTGAGATCGAAACTGGCGATCCCCACCGCCTTCTCGGCCGCGCGGACCGCCTCGACCATTTGGCGGAACTCGGCGGGTTCCAGCGAGAAATGGGAATCCGGCCCGCCATCGGCACGGCGCAAGGTCAGGTGTTTCTCGATGAGATTTCCGCCCAAGGCGACCGAGGTGACCGGCACCGCGATCCCGAGGGTGTGGTCCGACAAGCCGGCGGGACATCCGAACGTTTCCGCCAGGTAGGGAATCGTCCGCAGGTTCATCTCTTCAGGCGGGGCGGGGTACGCCGACACGCACTTGAGAAGCGCGAGCCCGCCGCATCCCGCCGCCCGCGCCACTTCCACGGCCTCTGCGACCTCCGTCTCCGCGGCCATGCCGGTTGAAATGATGACCGGTTTTCCGGTGTTTGCGGTCTTCCGGATCAGCTCGTGGTCCACGATCTCAAACGAGGCGATCTTGTAAGCGGGACAGTCGAGTCGTTCGAGAAAATCCACGGCGCTCGCATCGAAGGGTGAGGAAAAGCAGATCAATCCGTGGCGTCTGGCAGCTTCGAAAAGCTCCGCATGCCACTCCCAGGGCGTGTGCGCTTCCTCATAAAGCTCGAAAAGCCGGCGGCCTTCCCAAGCGGTCCCCTTGCCAATCCGGAAGCATGGAGCATCGCAATCCAGCGTAATCGTGTCCGCCCGATAGGTCTGGAGCTTGATGGCGTCGGCACCGGCCGCCGCCGCGGCGGCGACCAGCTCAAGCGCCACGCCGAGCTTCTGGCCATGGTTTGCCGAGAGTTCGGCGATGATGAAACAAGGCGCTCCCGGACCGATCCTGCGGCCGGCGATTTCAAAGGAGGGATTCATGGCGACAAGCGGTAGCGTTGGCGGTCCGGCTCGGATTCGGCGGCCTGGAAACCGGCTTTTTCAAAACAACGGCGGGAGGCGATGTTGTCATCCTTGATCCATGCATCAATCGCGACCTTCGGAAGTTCCCGCCAAAATCGCTCACACGCGCGGCGGACAATGAGCGCCGAAAGACCCTTGCCGCGAGCCGGCGGCGCGAGATTGAGTGAGACGGACGCGGAATCCGGGAGGCGCAGATCGAACCTCACTACCGCCAGCACGCCGCCGGTCGCGGAAGTGGCGAACCAGAACGGGTCGTGCAGGGCGGTGCGACGGCGAAACCAGGCGAGATGGTTTTCCCAGGAAATTGGATCCGAGTCAAAAGAGGCGGTCCGTGTCGCCGGATCGTTTGCCAGCAGCCAGGTGAGCCGCGAATCCTCTTCGGACACGGGCCGGAAATCAAATTCAGGCAGTCCCAGCAACTCGCAGATGCGGGCGGTGCCATAGCCATCCACGAGATCCGCACCCCCACGCGCTGCCCTCCGCCGCCAGTCGGCGCCGTTGAGGAGCAGGGTCAGAGCGCCCGGATCCACCCGCAATTCGCCGTCGCGGGCATCAGCGAGTTGCAGCGCGACTTCCACCCCCATCAGGCTGGCGCAGACTTCCCATTGATTCTCCGCGGTCATCACCAAGCCGGTCGCCAGCCCGTGATGGAGCGCTTCAAATGCGGTGGTGCTTGGAGAAACCACGGCGGTATCCGCCCACTCCAAGTGAGGTTTCATGTCGGGAGGGCACTGGATTACCTGGAGCCGGGGATGGCGGCGCGCGATTTCCAGGAAAGCGTCAAGATTGGTGGCGGCGGGACCGACGAGTGCGCGAAGCTCCGCCGCCGGACCTGCTGCAAGGAGAGTTTCCGCCACCCGCGGTCCGGCGTTGCGTGGATCGGCACCGCCAAGAACCAATAGGAGTTTCAATGCGGCCGGCGGAACAGGGGCGGGCGTGCGGTGGCGCCGCACCTCTTCCCGGATCAGAAGAAATTGCGGGCCGCTGAAGGCGGCGTGGAGCGCCTGAGGAGACAAGGGGACGGCTCGCGGCGAAATGAGAATATCGGCCCGAGTATGGATCGGATCTGCAAAGTCGTTCAGCGCGGCGGTCCGCCAGCGCCGGGAAGCGGGCATGCCCTCCCACCACGCCGGACCGAGACCGTAGTGATCGACTAACAGCAGATTGGCCCTCATCCGGCTCGCCGCAGCGGCGGCTTCGGCGGCATCCTCCGCTCGTTCCAGCCATTCCAACCGGATGTCAGACCGGCTCAGGCGCTCCGCCATGATCTCGGGCATATCGGCGCTCAGATAGGCCACGTTTCCTCCACGTCGCTGCCATTCCTGGGCGATCGCCAGCGTGCGCATGACATGACCGATGCCGCCGGCGTGGCTGGCGTCGGCACGGATTGCGAGCAACGGTCCAGCCGCTTTCATGACTCCACGACCTTTTGCCGGATGGAGGAATTGATGGAGACCCAGCTCGGGTGGGTGTCGAGCAACGCCAAAGTGTCCTGCCAGCGGTAACGATTCCGGGGCATCGCTGTTAGAATCCGGTCTAACAAATCGCGATCGGCCTCGGTATCGAGTGTCCAGCGATGATGCGAGAGGTCCGCCTCCAGCGTCGCGCCCGAAACCCGGAATAGCTCGGGGTGGCGATAGAGATACGGGGTGACATGTTCGCGCTCCTCCGGCTGATGAGCCTCCCGCCCCGCACGTTGGAGAGCGGAGCTCGAAAAAACCTCCACATCCAGACCATGCGGGATCCGTCTCGGCGGCAGCGTGTTGGAATGATAGTCGAGGGTTCCGCCGGCATCCTTCAGGTGTGAAACAAGCGAGTCGATCAGGTTCGGATCCGTCAACGGACAGTCAGCGGTGATACGCACCGCGATATCCGTGGGAAAGGTTTCCAACGCGAGCAGGTATCGCGACAGCACATCGGTTTCACTTCCACGGACGAAAGGGATGCCGCAGCCGGAGCAATGGTCGGCGATCGGATCATCGCCGGGATCGGAGGAGGTGGCCACCACCACGAGCTCGACCTCCCGCGCCGCGCGCACCCGCTCCAACACATGATCGATGGCGGGTCGGCCGGCGAGTGGCAGCAGGACCTTGCCGGGTAGTCGCGAACTGCCCATTCGCGCCTGGATGATGGCCGTCGTCTTCATCGTCCGGGGAGTGATTTCACGGCATCAATCACCCTGTCAACCTCCAGGTCGGTTAGAGACGGGTAGAGGGGCAACGAGAGACACCCGCGGTAAAATTCCTCCGCGACCGGGCATTTGCCGGGGGCATATCCGAATGTCTCGCGATACCAGGGTTGGAGATAAACCGGAATGTATAGCACCTGGCTGCCCACGCCCGAATCCTTGAGCACCTCCATCGCACGGGTTCGGGTCATGCCGATGGAGTCGAAATCGATCCGGACCGTGTAAAGGTGCCAGGACACGTGATCGCGGTCTTCCATACGACGCAGGCCGGGCGTATTCAGCCATGGCAAATCCGCCAGCGCCCGATTGTATCGTCCGACGATCTCCCGCCGCCGCCGCAGAAATTCCGGCAGCTTGGAGAGCTGCGATCGGCCCAGCGCACATTGGATGTCGGTGATGCGGAAATTATGTCCGAGGGCCTGCATTTCATGAAACCACGGGCCTTTCTCCGCGAGCGGATCATTCTCAGCCGGCGAGGCGAAACGGCACGGATCCCGCTCAACGCCGTGAGCACGGAGCTGGCGCGCGCGGCGGGCGATTTCGTCGTCGTTGGTTACGAGCATTCCCCCTTCTCCCGTGGTCAGGGTCTTCACCGGATGAAATGAGAAAACCGTCATATCCGCCCAAGGATGGTTACCGATACACCATTCTCTTCCCTCATGAACGAAGCCGCCGCCGGCGCCATGGCTGGCGTCCTCGATCACAGTCGCTCCATGGGCCCGCGCGATCCCGGCGATCGACGGCATGTCCGCGGACTGCCCGGCATAAGCAACCGCCACCACCGCCTTCACACGCTCGTCCCACACCCTCTCCAGTGCGGCGGGATCCAGATTATGGGAAATTGGATCCACATCGGCAAAGTCCGGGGTGGCGCCGACGTAGGCCGCGCAATTCGCGGAGGCCAGGAATGTAATCGGCGAAGTGATCACGCGATCACCCGCCTTCACGCCGGCGACCCACATCGCCAAATGCAGCGCCGCGGTGGCATTGCAGACGGCCACGGCATGTTTCGCCCCGACAAATCCGGCGAATTCGTGCTCGAACGCTTCGACCTCCGGCCCGCAGGTCAGGAAATCGGAACGCAGCACCCGGCAGACGGCCGCAACATCGTCGTCGTCGATCGTCTGTCGGCCGTATGGGAGAAAGTCAGACATCGAAATCCGGATCGACATGTTCGCGGATCAGCTTCCGCAGTTGGGCCGCGTCCAACCACTGGCTGTTCTCGCCGGAATTGTAACGGAAGTCGCTGTCCACCGTTTTCCCGTCATGATGTTGGATGTAGCGTTCCATCAGATCCTCGTGCGATTCCATATATAGCATCGGCACGATGACATAGTTGCGTTCCGTCTCGATGGTGTTAGGGGCGTCGCTGGCGGTGATCATCTCCTCATGGAGTTTCTCGCCGGGGCGGATCCCGACGATTTCCTGCTCGCACCCCGGAGCGATCGCATCCGCGACCTCGGTGATGCGGTAGGAAGGAATCTTCGGAACATAGATCTCGCCGCCGAGGGAATGCTCGAGCGCGTGGATGACCAGATCGACGCCCTCATCGAGAGAGATATTGAACCGCGTCATCCTTGGATCGGTGATCGGCAGCACGCCCGACTTCCGGCGGCTCATGAAGAATGGAATGACCGACCCGCGGGAGCCCATCACGTTGCCATATCTCACCACCGAGAATCGTACGTCGTGGTGGCCGCGGATGTTGTTGGCCGCGATGAAAAGCTTGTCCGAGCAGAGCTTCGTCGCGCCGTAGAGATTGATGGGCGCGGCGGCCTTGTCGGTGGAAAGCGCGACCACGTTCTTCACCCCGGCATCAATGCAGGCCTCGATCAGGTTCTGCGCGCCGAGGACATTGGTTTTGATGCACTCGAAGGGATTGTATTCCGCGGTGGGAACCTGCTTGAGGGCCGCGGCGTGGATCACGGTATCGATCCCCTCCAGCGAGCGGGCGACCCGATCGGCATCCCGGACGTCGCCGATAAAGTAACGCAGCTGAGGGTGGCGCTCCGGCGGGAGTTCCTGGGCCATTTCAAACTGCTTGAGTTCATCCCGCGAAAAGACCACCAGCCGCCTCACGCCCGGGTAGTCGCGCAGGACGCGGCGGACGAAGCATTTCCCGAAGGAACCTGTTCCGCCCGTGAGTAGGATCGATTTGTCGTTGAGCATGGCGGTCGGTAGGGCTCGGAAGTTTTGTGGCGGCGGTGAGGAAAAGGAAGACCGAATTCAGCGTGAGTCGATCCTCTCCAGCTCCCGCCGCAGCGGAGCGGCGGTCCTCTGGATGTGGAAGGAACGCCGGATTTCCTCTTGCATGGCGAAAAGATCGGGACCGCACCCGGGCCAGTTTCGCCACAGGGCAACGATCCGTTCGGCCAGAGTTTCCGGATCTTCAGGCGGAAATTGCCAGGCTGGCGGCAAACCGATCCGCCCGATCGCTCCGGTCGTCGAAGCCAGGGTGGGAACCCCCGCAAGAATCGTTTCCATGGGTGACATTCCGAAAGTCTCCGCACGCGAGGGATGCACCACCAGTCCGTAATCCCGCGCCACCCGGCCCAAGTCTTCCACCCGACCGATAAACCGGAATCGGCACCTGCGGTCTTTTCGGAGCAGGTTTTCGGCACGTGTCGGCGGTTCGGAAGTGAAGTCGCATTGCAAGTGCGGAAATTCCGGATGCCGCGCCTCCACAAGATCAAGCGCCTCGATAAAATCCGTGAAGCCTTTTGCCAGATGGGCGGTGCCGACGATGAGCAACCGGGTGGGGAAATGCCGGGCCGGCTTCAAGGGAGGGTGGAAATCAGCTTCCGCAAATCCCTCTTCGAATCGGGTGGGAACCGTTCCGCTCCAAACCGCGACCCGCTGCTGGAGATCCGGCCCCACTGTCATCAAGCGGTCGCACCGCGAACACTGGTATTTGGAGAAATCGCGGGCATTCATGGCGGCGGACCGTAGGATACCCACCACCGGAACCCCACCCATCGCCGAGGCGGCGGCGATGGCCAGCGGGCACTCCTGGTGATCATTGGCGATCACGGCCCATGGGAAAATTCCAACGGAATCCGCCAGGGCCGCAACGGACCGGCCGAAGATCCCGAGTCCCATCAAGCGCGAACCAAGAGAGCGGGGCCCGGGGAAATCCGCGATCAGCACGGGGATGTTCTGTTGTCGCAACGAGGCCGTGAGCCATCCTTCTCCGCCCGCGAGAACCGCGGGCCTCAAGTCGGGAATCGCGCCGGCCAGACGTACCAGCGATGTCTGCGCCCCCGCCCGGGACGGGCGCTTCTGAATGAACAGGAGATGGCGGCCGGCGGTCATCAGCGCGGGCCTTCCGAATCGACGGAGCGCACGAAATCCCGCGCCTGCCGCTCTTCCCCGGGCCGCAGCGCCTTCATATAATCCCGGTAGCGCAATGTCTGCTTTCCGCGCTGCCCTTTGAGCAGCCTTCGCAGGTAAAGGTTTGGGCTCACATTGACCGGTTCGCCCATGGCGCGGGCGAGCCGCAGCTTCATCCCTCGGCGGAGGTTGGAAAAGCCGGGGCGGATGTCCGGAAGCTTTGGCCGGGCGGCGATGGAGCGGCCGATCGCGTCGGCCACCCGTTCGGCCGCGCGGCCATCCACCTTATACATCCATTTCTCCATATGCCGCAGGCGTGCCTCGGCATATTGACTCTGGGAGGGATCGGCCAATGCCTCGTCGATCATGGCAACGAGTTGGTCCGACTCTTCGCACTCGGGAAGAAGGCGCGCCACTTGTTCGGTATAAAAAAGCGGGTGCTTGTTGAAAGCCAAACCCACCGTGGGTTTGCCCGCGATCCACGCTTCCAGAGTGGTGGTGCAATTCTCACAGGAAAGCTCCAGATCCGCATTCAGGATCAGCTCCGTGATATTCTCCTTCAAAGCCAAACGCATGTTGTTGCGATGCTCCACAGGAAGCCGGTCGAACCATTGCAGATAGAAATTCGGGTCCTCGCGGGGATGGGGGCGGACGATCACGAAATATCTTCCGGCTTCGAAAAGCGCGTTGAGATGGGATAGAAAGCGCTGCCGCGAGCTTTTGTTCCCATGGATCGCTCCCCAATAGTCCGAGTAGGCCGGAATGATATCTTTCCATTGGGAGAAGAAATTGTCCGCGCGCTCGGGCGGGAGGTCGGCGAAGTGAGCCAGGGGGAAATTGGCGTTCGCTAGAATCACCGGGCGCACGGTATCGGCAATCTTCTTCTGAAAGAGGCGGTTCCATGGTTGCTTGTAAAAGTCGAATCGCGGCACCCCCACTGGAATCACCTGGTCGGGATTCTCGCAGAAGCGGTTTTCGACCAGCACGTCACGGTGAAGCTCGCTCCACGAAAACATCAGGTCGCAGTGAACATTCTCAACCAGCCGCCGGGAATTGTATTCCATGGTTTCCGGAATGTAGAAGATTCCTTCGTTGGGCAGGACACCCACCAGCACGCCCCACTCCCGGCACTGCTGGGAAAAGGTCGCGAGGTGGGGCGCGTTGAGATGATTGAAAAGGATGAAGTCCGGCCGCCAGGCGGCGATGCAGGCCCGCCACGACTCCAGCGGCTCCAAGCGGCAGCGGATGCCACGCTTTTCCAAATGACGGGCGATCAGCGCGGTCCCCATCAGATCCCGGGTTTTGCTATCGACAAATATAACAACCGTTGGCATGGACGACATGGGTTCTGGACGCTTCACCGGAAGAGGGAAGCGTGAAAAACGCTTTCGATGAGTGGTGACCGCTTTTCGATGATCCGGAGGTCCGCGCCCCGGCCGACAACAGTGGAGCCATCAGGAATTTCCGCATCAATGATGAGCGCTCCAGCGCCGAAGCAGACGTCGTTTCCCACCCTGCAATCGCCGAACACGCCGCTGCCCGCGCACATCACGACCCGCTCGCCGAACGATGGATACGCTCCCCCTTTGTTGCCAACCGTGCAGCCCTGCATCGCGGCGAAGCCATTTCCATATCTTGCCCTTCCCAGCACCGTCCCCACGGGATGAGCGAGCCAGAAGACCGGCGGCAACCCGATTTCATAGAACACCTCCAACGAGTGGAGTGCCTTGTTCAGCAGATAAGACTTTGTGGCCAGGCGCGAGGAACTTTCCTCCGAGCCCGCGCGCCATGCCTCGTTGCCAAGTAGATAGAGGAACACCGCGTAATGCTCGGAATGCAAATGATCAAAGCGGCCGCCCCCACGCTTGAAGCCCGGATTGATCAATCCGCTGAAGCAGACTTCCAGCCGTTCGAGGACCCTTGGCAACAGGATCGAAACATCGCCGCGATCGACAGGGCTCCCGTCCGGGAAGAGCCGGTTGACCTGCGAGGTCACCAGATCGGCCAGGGCGTCGGGAGAAAGGAGGCATTGCATCACAGTGGGATCATCGTTGCACCGGCGGGCAGAGGACCTGGGTTTGCCTGCCGCAGTGCGCTGGCGAGCATCTTGCGGTGGCTTCATCCGTCAAGTGCGCATAGATGCGGGGCAGATCATCGGTAGGATTGCAAGTCACCGGAAATTCGATTGGCGCAAGGCAATCCGCTGTCTCAGCCGGGTGACCCGTTTCCGCCGGCTGCGGTTGTTGAGGGTCCGGCTCAGGCTCTTGAGCGGCAGAATATTGGAGTCGCCGATCCCGTCGATCATGACGAAATGTGGCTCGCCGCCCGGCAGCGCGGAATAAACCAGATTGCGCTCGTGGAGGTCGGCGACGACCAGGTCGCTCTCGAGCAACTGCCGGATGAATGATTCCAAGGCCGCCTCAGCGACCCGGTCGTAGCCGCCGGTCTCGATCAATGTCGCCAAGGTGGGAGCAAGATTGCCCCGGGAATCGCGGATGGCATCGGTGACGAGGCCGAGGCCGAGATCGGTTTCCACAAACCCCACGATCCGTTGGACGAACGGGAGGCTTTTGCCATGTCGGGCATAGGCGGCGACGTATTCGTGGATTTCCCGGATGAATAGCACGTAATGACGGTAGCGCCGCCACCGCTTGAACCACGGGGCTCCACCGTCGTAGCGAAGCTCCACGGCCTCCGGTCGCATCACCTTGACCACCAGGCCGGGACCGTCGGGATGTGCGTAAACGAGGCGCAGATTGCCTTTCGCGAGGGGCTCGAGGGCGCCGAGTTGCAGAAAATGTCTCATGAGGAAGTCCCACGGGGGGAGGAGGTGATTTCGAGAAAGGCGACGGCGCAGGCCGGAGCCGAGGACGGAGCGAAGAGCCCCAGTGCGGCCGCCAGCCGAGGGAGATCTTCGGCAGGCGGATCCGGCGGAAGCCCGCTTCGGCCGACAACAGGCCGGTCGCCATCCATCGCGGAACCACAAACAAACCCAAGGCACTGTCGAGATGAGCGATGCCGGTTTGGAACTCGCCCGGTGGAAAACGCTCTGACGATCAAAGTGGTGGCGTGGGCCGTACAGCGCTGCGCCATTTCATTTTCGCGGGAAGCTGAGGATGCGGTCATCGGCGGTGAGGAAGACGGTTTTGCCATCCTCGCCACCGAAGGCGACGTTGGCGGTGGCGCGGTGGGTGAGAACGCGGCCGAGAAGCTTGCCTTCCTTGGAAAGGACGAGAAGGCCGCCGGGGCCGGTGGCCCAGAGGTTGCCCCGGTCATCGACTTTCATGCCGTCGGGCGCGCCTTTGCCTTCGAGGCCTTTGCTATCGAAGAAGGTTTTCATTTCGCCGACGGTGCCGTCTCCGTTGACCGGGAAGGAGAAGATGTGGGGGCGAGGGCCGTGGGAATTGGCGACGTAGAGGGTTTTCTCGTCCTCTGAAAAGGCGATGCCGTTGGGGCGCTCGATTTCCTTGGAAAGGAGGGTGACCTCACCATCGGTGCCGATGCGAAAGACGCCGCAGAAGTCGAGCTCGCGGCGGGGGTCGTTCTCGCGCTCGGGCAACCCGTAGATGGGATCGGTGAAATAGATCGCGCCGCTTGAGTGGACGGCGACGTCGTTGGGGCTGTTGAGGCGCTTGCCCTCGAACTGGTCGGCGAGGGTCATTTTGCCGCCATCCTTGGTGAGGATCGAGACGCGGCGGTCGCCATGTTCGGCGAGGATGAGCCGACCCTCGGCATCGAAGGTGAGGCCGTTGGAGCCGGGCTCGAGGCCGTAGTCGGCGACGCCGGTGTATCCGGAAGGTTTCATGAAGACGGACATGCCGTCTGCCGGGCTCCAGGCGTGGATGGTGTTGTTGGGGATGTCGGAAAACAGGAGGCGGCCTTCGCTTTCATGCCAGACGGGGCCTTCGGTCCATTCATAACCTTCGCCGAGGTTCTGAATCCTGGCGTCGGGGGAGATGAGTTCGTCCAGCGCGGGATCCAGCCGCTCCACGGAGGGGTCCTGGGCGAGGGCGGTGGAAACGAGGGCGAGGAGAGTGAGCGGGGTTTTCATGGTGGGGGAGGTTGGGGAAGAGAAGGCGTGGGTGCCAAGCGCGGAGTACGAGTGCCGAGTGTCGAAGCAGGACTAGACCCGGTTGGGCCGTGAATCAGCTAGATCTGTAACGGGAGAGGAAATCCAGTGGTGAAATGGCCGGAACCGGCCTCAGGGCGAAGTCCTTGAGATTGCGTGTGACGATCAGTTCGGCGAGACAGTTTTCTGCGGAGACGCATTGCATGGCGTCTTCAAAATCAGGGAGACCGTAGGCGCGTGCCCTTGCCGCAGAAGATGAAGTGACCGGAGCGACGTTCGCCCAGCCAAGGATTTTGTCGATTTCCCGAATGGATGCTTCCTCGCTGCGCCCACGCCGGATGATGTAGTAAGTGGTGGCAAGGCCGTGCCAAGCGATAAACAGTCGGGAGCCGAGTTGCTCCGCGAGAACCAGAACCGCAGTGCTGTCGGCAACGAACGGGATTCGTTCCTCGATGATATCAAGAATAATGTTGGTATCGAGGAAAAGGCGCATTGGCCACGCTCATTGGACTCCAAACTTGGCGCGCAGATAGGCCTCGCGGGCATCCTCGGAGCTTTCATCCACAGGAGGCCGGGCGATTCCGCGGGCCTGCATCGCCCACTCTCCGGCACCAACCGCCGGAGCGCGCTCGGCAACGGGTTCGATCCAGGCGATGACCCGCAGAGTGCCCACACACCTCAGCTCGGGAGGGATCGGCAGGTGGAGACTTCCATCCGGAGACGGCCGTAGGGTGGCGCTAATGGAACTCATCGAATAAGGATACACAATCAACTGCGGAAGAAAAGCGGAAACGCGGCCCCATCCTAGGCAAGGCCAGGCAGGGCAGGCTCGACGGGCCGTGACTACCCTACTAAAGAGATGAGGGCGGAGGGCCGGTGGAGGCCATGGAAGAAAAGCTGAAAGGGGGAAGAAGTGCCGAGTGATCAGTGGAAGAGATTTACCGCCAAGGCGCAAAGGTCGCAAAGTGGCGCGGAGAAGGGGGGCACCTCGGGATCGCAGGCACCGTCGTTGTGGGAGGATGCGGCTTGCGCTGATAGGGTTGAGCTGCGAATCAATCCGGTGGAAGTACGGGTCCGGATTCAGAACCAAGGACCTCATGATGCCGGCATTCTAACCGGGGAGATGCTTGCCCGGATGCCGGAGTGGTATGGTGTCCCCGAGTTGTCGCGCTTGGCAATGGCGTGGCGGGATGAGAGCGGCTCGGATGACGTGGTGGTTTCGTTTCTGGAGAACTTACCCGATCAATCCCGGAGAGAGGTTATCAAGTTCTCGGAGGAGGTTTCCGATCCGGGTCTGCGGGAGGTGGTGATGGGCGTTCGGTGATCGGAAATCGGCTATCGATCCAACACGAGTGGTGGCGGAGGAGAGGGGGAGCGGCCGAGCCTTGTACCCAAGGAGTGGCGGACTCCGATCCGCCATGCCCATGGGGCGACCATGAAAAGCGGTTCACCGCCGATTATGGGCCTAGTCATGGACTCGGGCGATTCGGAGATCGCCCCTCCTTGATCTCACCGCATCAGCCAAACATCTCCCGGCACAGCAAACACTTCCTCCCATCACAGCCGCGGGCGGTGCAGTGTTCGCGGCCGTAGAAGATGATCTGGAGGTGGAGGGTGTTCCAGGAGGCGCGGGGGAAGAGCTTTTTGAGGTCGCGCTCGGTCTGGACGACGTTCTTTCCGGAGGTGAGTTTCCAGCGGGTGGCGAGCCGGTGGATGTGGGTGTCCACGGGAAACGCGGGAACCCCGAAGGACTGGGCCATCACGACGGAGGCGGTCTTGTGGCCGACGCCCGGGAGGGTTTCGAGCGCTTCGAAATCGGCGGGGACCTCGCCGCCGTGCTTTTCGATGAGGATCTGCGAGAGCTTGGAAATGGCGGCGGATTTCGCGGGGGAGAGGCCGCAGGGGCGGATGATGGCACGGATTTCATCGACCGGAACGCGGGCCATGTCGTGCGGATTGTCGGCGAGGGCGAACAGCGCGGGGGTGGTGAGATTCACCCGCACGTCGGTGCATTGGGCGGATAGTAGGACGGCGATGAGGAGGGTGTAGGGGTCCTTGTGGTCGAGCGGGATTGGCGTTTCCGGGTAAAGCTCGCCGAGGCGGCGCAGGAGGTGGGCGGCGCGCTGGGCTTTGGTCATTGGTGGGATGTTTCCGGCGCGACAGACCGGAGAGAAGAAAAACCTTGCAAGTGTTACAGAGTTACTGTAACACCTGGCACACCAGCCCATGCTGCCCTTTTCCCTACAGCTTCGCGATGGCGTCCCGGTCTCCGATCAGATCGTCCGGGCGGCGCATCATGCCTTGGCGAGCGGGGAATTGCGGGAAGGCGATTTATTCCCGTCGGTCCGGGCGCTGGCGCAGGAACTGAGAATCTCGCCGACCACGGCGCACAAGGTGATGCAGCAGCTCAAGGACCTCGGCTTTCTCGTCAGCCGGCCGGGCATCGGGATGGTAGTGCAAGCGCCGCAGCTTCCTCCGCTCGACCAGCGGCTGGCGATGATGGAACCGCTCGCCCGCCGGTTCCTCGACGAGGCCCGCTCGCTCCATCTCACCGCCGACGATTTGGAAAAACTCCTCCGCCGTCTCCAGGACCCCGAACCTTGAATTCCTCATGATCACCATCCGCGGCTTGCAAAAACGCTTTCATCGTCACGATGCCCTCCGCGGCGTGGATCTCGATATTCCGCAGGGAAAAGTCACCGCCTTTCTCGGTCCTAACGGATCGGGAAAAACGACCACGATCAAGTGCGCGATGAATCTCATCGACCGCGATGGCGGCGAGGTACGTGTGATGGATGCGGATTCCCGCGATCTCGGACCGCGGCATTGGCAGCGGATCGGGTATGTGTCGGAAAGCCGAAACATGCCGGGCTGGCTGACGGTGCCGAAGCTGCTCGATTTCGTGCGGCCGATGTATGGCGGGTTCTGGGACCGGGAGTTTGAGAAGAAGCTATTGGCCGGCTTCGAGCTGCCGCTGAAAACCAAGCTGCGATCATTGTCCCGCGGCCAGCGGATGAAGGCCGCGCTGCTGGCATCGCTCGCCTACCGCCCGCAGCTCATCGTGCTCGACGAGCCGTTCAGCGGGCTCGACCCACTGGTGCGCGACGAGTTTCTCACAGGACTTCTCGAACTCACCGAGACCGAGGGCTGGACGGTGTGGATTTCGTCCCACGACATTGAGGAAGTCGAGCGCTTCGCCGACCGCGTGGCGATCCTCAACAACGGCCGCGTCGATCTCCAGGAAGATGTGGAAACGCTGCAAGCCCGGTTCCGCCACGTCGAACTTTGGTTTGATGAGAATGCGGAACTTCCCGATGGATTGCCGGAAAGCTGGCTCAATCCGCAGACCACCGGCCGGAGCGCGCGCTTCATTGATACGAACTACGATGAAGCCGGTAGCCTCGACCGTTTCAACCGATTCTTCCCGCCGGTTCTCCGCCACGAGGCGCGCCGGATGACCCTGCGCGAAATCTTCGTCGCGCTCGCCCGCAGCTACCGCATTCCAACCCGTTGATCCCATGCCCCACTCACCCTTCACCCGCATTTTAGCATTTTTCATTGTCGCCGGTTTCGCATTGGCGCTGCTGTGGCCGGATGACCGGGCCCACGTCTGGGGTTGGTATGCGATGTTTTCCCTTCCGATTGTGATCGGGCTTTTCACGTGGAGTGCGGTTCGGGATGCTCCGCCGTTCGATGACAACGCATTTCACCGGACCTTGCCTCCCGGTGATGGAACGGCATTCCGAAAAGTGCTGATCATTCATCTGGCAATCCTCGGCGGGATCGCGCTTTCCGTTTTGGTTTACTGTTGGATCCATAACTTCGGATGGCAGACGATTTCCTATGGGATTGCCGTTCTCACCGTTCCCGTGTGGGCGTGGATGGCGGCGAATGGCATTGCGGCGAGCTTGTCAACCTCGCGGGAGCATGGCCTCACATGGGGATATATCGCGATTTTCGGAATTCTCGTTCTCTCAGCCGCGTGGCTCTACTGGCTGCGCATCGGCTTTGCTCCGGACAGAGCGCCGACAGTCTATCTCACACCCTTGCGAACGATGACTCTCACGGCAATATTCCTCTATCCTTTGATTTGGTGGCTGGTGGCGGCGAAGCGGCGCTCGGCGCTGGGAATGGCGCTTGGTGCGGCCATCGGTGCTCTGATGCCTTGGCTCTATACCTACGGAAATTTTATCAAGGCTCCACTAGATTGGGAGAGATCGCGGGCACCGCGCTCGCATGTGATCATTACCCGTAAAGTTGCCGACTTGCGCGCAGAGAAATGGCTTCCGGTTGAGGATCTGCTGGCGGTATCCGGATTGAAACAGGGGGAATTTGTTTCGATGGAGTTCTTCTCTATTGATGGTAGTCCGGTTACCCTTATGGAGGTGAGTTCCGCCGTAGAAGGAGAGGGTTTGACGGCTGTTAGGACGGCCGGTACTGCTGGCTTGTCCGAGAGGGGCGCTGTGGTTTGGGGCGAGGCAGGAATCCGGAGTTATTTGCGGAATCAGGCGCCTGATCATGAATCCTTTGAGTATTGGCACGACCATCAAGTCCATCCAACTCGCCTCATTATCCTGGGCCCGGGAAAATCCGCAGAGATCCCGCGATCGCTACTCCCTCCGGATGTTAAATGGACCGAGGAACAATTTTCCCAGCGGAAGTGGAAGGTGTTAGATGGTGTGACATACCGATTCGAAAGTTTGGGATCGGTCGATGCGGCGACGGGCGGAGGATTCCGCTTGCCCGGCGAAGGGACCGTGCGTCTGAGCCCGGTCCTAGAGAGAGAGGGTCGGTATCGGATTTCAGCGGAGTATACGCTTCCCGATCTTTCGCGGGCAGACGGACCTTGGTTTAGTATCCATGTTTCCGACTCCGGCTTCGTCTCTCCACGGATCATCGCGGTGGACGATGCCGGGAAACAGGCATTCGCGCTGGATTCGTTCAGGCATTCGGGAAGTATGGAAATGTTTCTGGGACAATCTAGGGAATGGAGATTTGATCTCGGAGAGGCAAACACGGCGGAATGGGCCGCCCGCATCGAGCTGTTGCGCGGCTGCCGGCTGCATGTCTTTTGGCCGAGGATCACCGGCAGGCTTCAGGATGAAATCCCCGCTCCCGAATGAGCGGACGGGCGATCTTGTGAAACCTGCGGTGCCGGGGTAGCATCCGCTTCGTGAAAACCGCCGGGCTGCTCCTCCTCGCGATCCTGGCAATGGCCGGGGGCGCGACGTGGTGGCAGCGCGAGGCGCTCGTGGCTTGGTGGGACGCGGAGATGAAGGGAACGGAGTTCGAGAAGCCGACGGTTGCCAAGCCGGATCCGGAGTCTTACGCGGTGCTCTCCGCGGAGCTGGAGCGCTGGAGATCGGAGCTGGCGGCAAGGCACGCGAAGGCGAGAACCCCGGAAGAACGGCTCGCGGTGGAGGCCGACGCGAGAATCATGCTGGAAATGGTGCTGCCTTCGATGATGCGCTGCTGGCTGGGGACGCCCTGGGATTTCAACGGCACCGCGGCCAAACCCGGCGGGGGCCGGATCGCTTGCGGGTATTTCGTGGCGACGGTTTTGCGGGACGCGGGGTTCCGGCTGGACCGTTATCGCCTGGCGCAGCAGCCATCGGAGAACATCCTGCGTTCGTTCCTGCCGAAGAAGGCGTGCGGGCTGACGGTGGGGCAGCCGTATGAGGACTTTGCGGGGAAACTCTCCCAGGCGGACCGCGGGATTTACATGGTCGGCTTGGACACGCACGTGGCGTTCATCGTGGTGGAGGAAGGGGGATTCCGTTTCATCCATTCATCGGGCTCGCGGCCGTGGTGCGTGGTGGATGAGGATCACGAAGCGGCGAACGTCCTGCGCCGCTCGAACTGGCGGATGCTGGGGCACCTGACGGGTGACAGCGGGGTGATCCGGCGCTGGCTGAAGGCGGAGAAAATCGCGGTGCGGGGGAGCTAGGCCCAATGCCTTTAGGGATTCGATTGTGGAACGATCCATTCCTGATCCCGGCAAGGGGACCGGAGATTGCAGCCCCGGATCGGGGAGTGTTCGCGACGAAAATAGGAGGCACCACACTCTTGTCGCGGTTCCTTATCGGCGGATTCGACCCCGCAAGCGGGTCGCGGAAGGTGCGGACGCCTGATGCACATCCGGCGTCTCTGGCACGCCTTTCAGGGTGAAAATCCAAGAGATCACCCAACCCGGGGTAGTCGTCGCGATGGCTCCTCGACCCCGGGCTACAAGCTGTAATCCTTTCAGGATAAAGATTTCCGGCGTTTCATTGCGCCAATCCCCAAAGGCATTGGAGGTAGCCCGCCTCACTCCGCGAGATATTTCCCGCCGCGGAGCACATCGACATCGGCGGCGTAGACGATGATCGCCCAGTCCTCGAAGTAGCGGTCGCCGATTTCCCGCATGATGCCGCCGGAGATTTCCGGGGAAACGAGGGTGTCGATCTGGACGTTGCGGCCTTCCCACTCGGAGGCCCGGACGCCGCGCGAACCCTCGCCCTCCACGGCGGCGATCGTCCAGCCGGTGACTCCATGGCGTTTCAAAAGCGCGAGCAGTTCGTCGCGAAGCAGGCGCTCGGCGACGATGGTGACTTTGCGGAGGCGGACCTTGTTTATAGCCATGAGGCGAAGCGGTTGGCGAGATATTGGTAGAGCGGGATGCCGAGCGCGAGGTTGAAAGGAAAGGTGATGCCCAGCGCGAGCGTGAGATAATAGGCGGGGTTCGCCTTTGGCAGCGCCACCCGCACGGCGGCCGGTGCGGCGATGTACGAGGCGCTCCCCGCCATGGCCCCCAGCACGGCCGCGCCGCCTGCGGACATCCCGGCCAGGGTCGCGCCGGCCACGCCGAGCAGGCCGTGAAGCACCGGCAGCAGGCAGCCGAGCAGCAGCAGGCGCACGCCGGCCCGGCCCGCGTCGCGCAGGCGTTTGCCGGCCGCCAGCCCGAGCTCGATCATGAAAATACACAGGGCGCCCTTGAAGGCAGCTCCGAAAAACGGCTGCACGTCCGCCAGTTTCGCCGGTCCGCAGAGCGTGCCGATCACCAGCCCGCCGACCAGCAGGACGATGCTTTTCCCCGTGACCACCTCGTGCAGAGCCTTTTTCCAGCTCCCGCCACCGCCGGAGTTCGCGAAGAGAAGCGCGATGATGATCCCCGGCACTTCCAGCACCGCGACGAGCGCCGGCAGGTAGTTTTCCGAACTCGTCCCCGAGCGGTTCACCGCCTCCACCGCCGCGAGAAAGGTCACCACCGATACCGAGCCGTAGTGGGCGGCCACCGCCGCGGAGTCCTCGATTCCCAGCCGCCCGATCCGCCGGATCAGGTAAAAGGCGGAAACCGGCGTGACCACCCCGATCGCCAGCGTGACCAGCGCCGGCAGCCACAAATCGGCGACCGGCGTGACGGCCAGCGCCGAGCCGCCTTTCAGCCCGATCGCCAGCAGCAGGTAAATCGAGAGTCCCTGATAGATCGCCTCCGGCAGCGCCAGATCGCTCTTCACCCACCGCGCCACGATCCCGAGCACGAAGCACAGGACCACCGGCGAGATCAGATTGTCGGCGATCAGGTTCATGGACCGGCCGAACCTGCACAGCCACGCAGCCGCTTGGCAAGCGGCACCCGGATCAGGACGGACGTTTGCGCCGCAGCAAGGCCGCGGTGGCGGAAAGCATCAGCAAAATGCCGGTCGATGGCTCCGGCACGCCGGGAAGATGCGGGGCGGCGTCGGCATCGACCGGAGTCAGGCCGTGGCTTGCGAACTGCTCCATGGTCTCCAGCACCACCGCCCCGGAAACGGCCGTCACCAGTTGATATCGGGCGGCGAGTCCCGGCCGGGCGGCCTCCGGGACCATCATTCTCGGGTCCTCCGAGGCACCGATGGCCCATAGTCGGGCCAGATGATCCCACACCTTTTTCCCTTCAGGAATCTCTCCCGCGGCTGATCGGCGCCAGGTCCATCCCGGCTCGTCCCGGCCCTCCCGCAAGGCCGTTAGAAATTCCTTGAAGCCTTCGCCCGCGGCACCGGCCGTCGGCCCGCGGCGGAGCGCTCCCGACTGATAGATCGCCAGCGCCAGCCGGTTCGGTCCGGGCATCGCTTCCACCGCATGGATCACCGGCAGGACCGAGCCCCGTTCCAATGCCTGCAACAGCGCCTCCGACCGCGATACATCCGCTGACTGCGGGCCATGCACCCAAACCACCGGCAGGCCTCCGTTTTGCTTGGAAATCCGCAGCGCCTCGCCGAGCGCGGGCTCGTTGTCCCGGCCACCGGTAAAGCGGTATTCCGCCAGTTGGCCGCGATCCACCCGTCTGGCCGAATCATCCGCCAGAATGGCGATCACGCCTTCATCCAGCGCTTCCACCAGCCAATCCTTCGCACCCGCCAAACCCGCGGAGCCGTCGATCACGAGCACCACTTTTCCGGCTCCCGGGGACTTCACCCGCCGCGGTTCCCGGAGCAGGAAGCGTTCGTCATCCGTCGCGAACCGGTCCTCGCACCAGACCACTTCGGGCTCGGCCGCCAGCGGCTCGCTCACGAGCACCAGCCCGTGGCCCATCGCATGCACCGCGGGCAGGGACGCCAGCAGCGATCTCCCGGGTCCGTCACGCATCGCCGCCAGGGAAACGTCCGGACCCGTGAGATCGAATCCCCAATCGCCCTGCAACCATACCGCGTGCTCCAGCCCCACCTTGGTTCCGAAATTCCGTTCCACGATCCGCGGCAGTTCCCAGCGACCCGCATCCAGCGGCGCCGTCACTCCGAAGCGGATCTTCATGTCGCCGTTCGCCGGGACCGGAAAACACTGCACCAGCACCGTGTCCGGCCCCGCCATGGTCACCAGCACCGGATCCTTTCTCTGCACCACGGCCACCGCCTTGTAGGCGGCCTTCACTTTCGAAACGCTGCTGAATGCCGCCTCCCGCGGCTCGCCGTTCACCCATAGTGTCAGCCGGGAAACCCTCCCGTCCCGTGGCAGCCGCACCAGACACCTTGCCTCCTGCGCCACTCGCGACCGGTTGTGGAAAACCATCGTCCATTCGCCATAGCCGATCCGCGACACCGAATCCACATGACCGTCGAAGCGGGATTCCTTCAGGTCGAGGCTTTTCAGCCGCACCGCCACTTCATCGCCGCCGAGATGATCATCGAACTCCCATTCGTCGGTCTGGATGGACCTGCCCATCAGTTGTCCTCCCTGCCTGGATGGGGGTTTCAACGAATTGAAGGGCTTGCCGGTCACGCGGAAAAAGATCTCCCGTGATTTCTCCGGCTCCGGGCCGAAGCGCGGACCGCCATCCGCCGCCGCGGACATCCATCCCGACGTGATCCAGCCGCCGATGTCGGTGGCCAGCCAAGCTCCCCGCTGGCGGTTCTCGTAGCACGCGCTCAGCAGCGTCCGCTCCGAGTGCCAGGCCCGCAGTCTGGCGATCGCCGCCGGATTTCCCTCCTCCGAGGCCGCTTGGGAAAGATTTACCCGCGTCCAGATCGTCGGACCCTCCAATGCGGCCAAGGCCAGCACCGCCACCGTCGCGCCCGACCACCAACCCTTTCTGAATCGCTTCGGCGCCTCCGACCTTCGCCGGACGTCGCGCCCGATTTTCCACGAGAAGAACCAGGCGAGGACCGGCGTCAGCGAGATCAGCCCCAGCCCGAAGAAGATCAGTGCGAGCATCGACCAATGGATGATCGGCAGAAACAACAGCCCGTAGAATGCCGACAGAATCAAGACCACGCCCGCCGCCGCGCCCGTCCACGCCTCCTTCGCGCCGGGGGCGCCTTTCAGGAGCCAGGCATTCAAAATCGGGACCAGCGCCACCAGCAGGAAATGCCACCAGGTCGGGATCGGATCGAAAAACACCCCACCGCAGAAGGAAGTCGTCGCTTCCAGCAAAAGGACCAGAGCCGGCATCACCACCGCGAATGCCCAGACCCAGAAGGGCCGTCCGGTTCGGGCCGGGACGGATTCCGGCGCCCGACCGGACGGCCGGTAACCCGCGTCCATCGCGCCGAGGATGTTTTCCAAGAGCATGAGGCCCACCCCTTCGTCCGGGCGCTGCTCCGCCTCCTCGTAAACATGCCGCCGCAGGTCCTCTTTCAGCTCGGCCGCCTCGTCTCCCTGCAGTCCTTCCCTCGCAGCCCGCTCCAACAGATATCCGTCCAGCCTCCGCTCTGCCTGTGTGGTCCAAGTTTTCATGATGATGTTCGTTTTGGTTTTTTAAGCAGTCCGTGGGTCCGATTTCCCTTCGTCCGCGGGAAGTTGTGATGAAGGCCGTGTGAAATTCCGGAGATTCGCGACGCCATGGGCCATTTCCGCAAAGTAAGCGCCCATTTCCTCCGCCAGCGCCCGCCCGCCGGGCGTTGCCCGGTAGTATTTCCGCGCCGGCCCCTCGTTGGATTCCTCCAGCCGCGTCGTCACCAGGCCCTGCCTCTTCAAGCGCGCCAACAACGGATAGATCGAGCCCTCGGCCACTCCCACGCCGGGGACCGCCACCAGCGATTTCACCAGCTCATAGCCATACCACTCGCGCGCCGATACCGCCTTGAGAATACAGAGATCCAGCACGCCCTTGCGCATCTGGACGGTCCAGTTGTCGAAACTGTCGCGGGAAAAGGCGGAACCGGTGGGGGGGTCAGACATGCGTAGGAAGGGGGTCGCGATTCCGGTTCTCATGGCATTGGATAGGCCGGTTGCCGATCATTCTGGGGTGCGTCGACAACCCTGCTGAAATCGCCATTGTCGATCCAGAATGGGAAGGCCCACGCTCGCGCTGGCTCCAATGACCGCCAAGCTATCTTACATTGCAAGGTAGCTTGGCAAGATAATATCTTTGCCGCTGGGGCCGTTCCGGCTGTTCGTTCCCCGCATCCCGCAGGATCCCGACCGCGCTACGGTGACTGCGAGTTTGGGACTTGGAGGTTTCGAAAGCCGGGTTAGGATGGCGGGATGGAACACCGGGTGGAGATGTGGCGGACATTGCGATGGCTGGTGACGGTCGTGGCGCTGGTCGGCGGGCTCTGGTTTCTGGTGGTGGGGCCGTTGGAGCGCGCCATATCCGGCACGAAAACCACTGTGGAAAGGGGCCTAGACAAGGTGCTGGCGTCCGTGACCAACACCGATACCCGGGTCGTCGAAGGACGCGCCGAAATTGTGGAAACGGCTGAAATCGCGGAGCTTTCCCTTCTGGAGATGCGAATGAGCGCCACCCGCTCCATCGAGAAATCGGAAAAATTCTCCATTCTGCCTTTGGGGACCAAGAAGTTGATCGTGCGCGGTCACTACCAGGTGAAGGGCGGCTATCGTCTGAAACCGGGCATTTCGTTGCGCATGGAGGACGGCCGCCCGGTGGCGCGGTTTCCGAAGCCGGAAATCCTCTCCGTGGAGTTGGTGGACTTCGATGTGCTGAGCGAGGACAGCGGATGGCTCAACAAGATCCAGCCGGCGGACCGGGCGCAAATCCTGCGGGAATTGCGCGAACAAATGCGACAGGAGGCGGCACGGAGCGGCCTGCTGGAGGGCGTGGAGGCAAATCTGAGCACGAGGCTGCGGGATTTGCTGGAGGCGGATTCGGTGCGGGTGGAGCAGGCGCTGCCCTGACTGCCGTCAGCGTTTGGGGGGCGGGGTGTCACCGAGGATCCTGTCGATTTCCGCCACGCGTTCCCACGGACAGCGTTTCCGCTGATACTTTTTCCAGACGATGTCGCGGAGAGATCGCCAGAGCTCTTCCGTTGGATTCTCAACACGATCCCACACCGGATCGCGTTTTTGGACGGTGGTGAGAAAGCCCCAGCGCAGACCGTGGTAGTTGGCGCGGTAGTAGCGGACGCCGTCCTCGGTCCTTTCGTGCCATTCGTGACTTTCCATGACGGGAACGCTCATGAGCGGGAATGGAACTTGCAAGCGGGAAGCGGAGACCATCGCAAAGCGGGCTTTCCATCCGGCACGGCGAATGAGAGCTTGGAGGCGTGCGCGGAGCTGCTGCAAGCGATGGATTGAAAGTGTGGCTTTATGCCGTGGCTAGTGTGGTCGGGGGCGCGTGGATCTCGCCCTGGCTATACAACGCGGGAAAGGCCCTCGCCGAGGTCACGGAATCCAAGCGGACGAACGGGCTGCTGGACGGGCTCGCGGCCTGGTGCCGGTCGGCGGGATTTCCGGATTTCTACACGGCCGGTCTGCTGTTTGCCGCCGTGGCGCTTTTTCTGCCGCTGATCGAGTGGCTGCGATTGGGCGGAAGGTCCGATACGGCAGGTTCCGGGCCGTGGTCGGTCCGGCTTTCCGGGAGGGCGCGGCTCGGCCCGGGCGGCCAGCCGCTGCAGAGGAACAGGGTGAGGTTGGCCCATTTGACCACCGGATTTCTGCTGGCCGGCGTTTTGTTTCTGATGATCGGCTACGGCTTGGTCGGCGCGGGTTCGTTCACATGGCAGGACGAGGCGGCCTGGCCGTCGAATCTTGGAAAGTTGCTGGCAGTCGGTCTGTTGTGGGTAGGAGTTCAGGAGTGTGCATTCCGGGGCATCGCACTGGGAATTTTCCTCAGGTGGCTGAGACCTGCGGGGGCCATCGCACTTGCGGCCCTGTTATTCGCCGCAGCGCACTCGGTGCTTCCTGCCGGACAAACGGTGGCCGATCCGGAACGCGCCGGGGTCGGTTTCGAATTGCTGGGAAAGGTGCTGGCAAGGTGGATCGATCCGGAATTCCTGGTGATCCAATTTCTGCCGGTGCTGACACTGGGCGCCCTGCTGGGATTCGCCCGCTGGCGGACGGCATCGCTGGCGTTGCCGATGGGATTGCACGCCGGGTGGATCGTCTCGGCCGGCCTGTTCCAAGCGTTCACCATTCCCATTCCCCGGCCCGGGCTTCTTCCGCGTTTGCTGGCGGGAGGTGAATCCGCCGAGGGTCTGTTGGTCGTGGCGGGATTGTTGATGGTGGGAACGCTGATTTATCAATTCACCCGGCCTGCGGATGATGTCCCGGAATTCTAATGGGCAGACCCGCGGCTGGGTTGCGCGGCTTGCGGGAGGACTGCTGGACCTGGTGTATCCGCCCCAGTGCGGGCTCTGCGGGGAAACACTGGCGGATGGACGCTCGCTTTGCGGACCGTGCGGGGCGGATCTGCCCTTGCTGGAGGCGCCCTTCTGCAGCAAGTGCGCGGAGCCCTTCCCCGGGAAGATCGAAGGGAGCTTTGCCTGCCCCAACTGCAAGGGGTTGAAATTCTCCTTCGAGTTCGCACGATCGGTGCTGGTGCGCGATCCGCGGAGCTTGGACCTGATCCATCGCCTGAAATACCAGAAGCAGATCCATCTCGCCGACGAGCTCGGGCGATTCGCCGCCCGTGCGCTGGATGACGAGCGGTTCGCGGACGCGCTTGCGGAGAGGTGGCCGCTGGTGCCGGTCCCCCTCCATCGCTCGCGGCAACGGGCGCGGTATTTCAACCAGGCCCTCGAGATCGCCAAAGTGATCTCCCGGATCAGCGGAATGCCCCTGGTGGACGGCCTCAGGAGAATCCGGCGGACCGATACCCAAACCCGTCTCAGCCGCGCCCAACGCCTGCAGAACCTGCGCGGAGCCTTTGCGGTATCGCGTGCCGGGCGGAGATTTCTAGCGGACTCGCCCTCCGGAGCGATCTTGGTGGATGACGTGCTGACCACCGGGTCCACCGTCGACGCCTGTGCGACGGCACTTCGACAGGCGGGATGTCCGAGGGTGTGCGTGGTGACGGTGATGCGCGGCTGATGCGAGACGCCCGTTTGTCAGAGTTCCTGCACTTTGATGTCCCGGAATTCGATCTTCATCCGCATGCCCGCATGGACCTGAAGGCCGATCGGCCCCTTTTCGACGGCGGTGTCGGAGTCGTATTCCAGGACCTTCTTGCCGTTGAGTTCGACGGTGTAGACGCTGCCCTTGGCCGTGATCCTCATCGTGTTCCACTCGCCCTCCTTGAGGAGTTCGGCCACGCCCTCGGCTTCCACGGGATACTTGCCCAGCGAGCCAATATAGGGCGAGCCGGTCATGTCACGCTTGAGTGAGCCGGAAACTCCGATCTGGATCTGCTCGTTGGTCTTGCGAAGGAAAAATCCCGTATCGACTATCCCCTCATACCGAAAGCCGGCCTCCACCACGAAATCCGTGTATTCCTTTTCGGTCCAGAGGACGGAGTTCAGCTTCTTCTCGTCGCTCTCGCCGATGAGCACACCCTTTTCGACTTTCCAGTATTCACCATCCTGCACTCGCCAGCCGGTGAGGTCCTTGCCGTTGAAAATGGCTTCGGGGGCGGCAGTGAGCGACAGGGCGGCACCTAGCGAGATGAGAAGGTATTTCAACATGATCGCAGGCTTACGCTCAGGCGGGATGTTCTCTTACGATTCAGTCCTTTGCAGCCGGTTCCAGACGAAGTGGCAGGCCGCCGCGGTGAGGCCCAGCGCCAGCAGCGGGATCAATCCCGAACGCAAGTTGTCCCCCACCCCCCACGGCGACAGCCCGCTCTCCGGATTCGCGCGATGCATCAGGTTGAAGCCTTTGAACGCGAACACCCAGCCGGCGTGCAATCCGATGGAAAACCACAGCGCTCCCGTGCGCATCCGTGCCCACGCGAGAATGAGACCGACCACGAAAAGTGTCGCGAAATCCGCCACGAAGAACCTCGGGTCGGTGAAATGCAGCAGGATCCTTCCCAACGCGACAAAACCGGCAAAGGGCGAGGTGGGATCAGCCATTTCGCCACCCGGAGGATTGAGAAAGTGGACGAAAGCAAACACCAGCGAAGTCCCCAGGCAGGCGGAGAGCGGTTTCGCCACCCGAAGCCAAACACCCAGCAGCAGTCCGCGGAACACCCATTCCTCCACCAGAGATGCTCCGATCGCGGGAGCGACCGCCTTTCCCAGAAGATCCCCTCCGTCCGGCATCTCGCCTCTCCGGAGAAACGCCCCGGCCATTTCCAAGGCGCTGCCCGCCGCCCACAGGATGCCGGCGGCGATCACGAACCCGAAAAATACCTGCACGCCCGCCAGCTTCCAGGACGTGCGCGATTTGACGACGGTCATCGGACCCCGATCTGCCTTTACCACCCGCAGCCGGAGAATGAGAACCGGCATCAGCAGCAGCGCGGAAAGCATCAGCGAGCGATTGAAATAGCGGCCGAACTTCGCCCGCTCCGCCGACTCCGCCACCGATTCCATCAGTGCCGGGAGTTCCGTCGTCGCGGCTTCCGCTGTCAGCCATTGGCCGCCGGCGACCAGCCACGGCACCACTGCG
The DNA here is from genome assembly GCA_038256845.1 of Verrucomicrobiales bacterium. Classification (GTDB taxonomy): domain Bacteria; phylum Verrucomicrobiota; class Verrucomicrobiia; order Verrucomicrobiales; family Akkermansiaceae; genus Luteolibacter. Next base: position 28,556 of record JBBSJY010000001.1, read on the forward strand.
GCGGCCAGAATCAGCGAGAACGCCACCCACAGGACGACGGCACCGGCTTCGGAACGGAGGAAACGCATGAGGCGCGGAAGCAATGGAGAAAGGAGACCGCGTTGTCGAGCAGCGGCTTGAGAAAGGCGCTTGCCCCTCCTCCGGCCGGGGGGGATTCTACCGGTTCGGCCGTGAAGCAGTATCTACCCTATTACAAGCACCTCCGGGTGGTGAAGCTGCCCTTCGCGCTCGGCGTGCTGAGCGGGCTGGTCTACGCGATCACAAGCGGGGCCGGTGTGCCTTTGCTGGTGAAGATCATATTCCCGGTCCTTTTCAGAGACAATCCGGAGAATGTGGGATGGTATCTCAATTGGCTGACGGACTTGGTCGGATCGTTGTCGCCGCAGCGGCTCCTGTTCATCACCTGCCTGTGGATTCCGCTGATCTCGATCATTCGTTCCGCATCCGCCTATGCGAATTCCTATCTGATCCAGTATTCCGGCATGCGGGTGCTGGAAGAGATCCGCATTGAACTTTTCATCAAGCTCCAGTCCTTGCCGCTCTCGTTCTACAAGAACAACAAATCCGGCGATCTTCTCGCCCGTCTGATGAGCGATACCGCCATTCTCCGGCAAGTGATCGCCAATGTTTCCAGCGATCTGATCAAACAGCCCGCGACTCTGCTCGCGGCAATGGGATATATCGCTTGGGAGGCATGGCAGAATGAAAGCGTTGCCATCGCCCTGATCCCGCTCGTCACCATCCCCCTCTGCGCCATGTTCATCCGCAGCGCGGGAAAGAAACTCGCAAAGCGCGCCAAGGCCTTGCAGCAGCAGGGCGGAGACATGACCGCGGCCTTGTCAGAAACCCTGCAGGCCCCCCTGGAGATCCGTGCCTACAATCTCGAGGAGCGGCAGATCGAGAGCTTTCGGGAGCGGATTCGCACCATGCTGTCCCTCGCGATGAAAGTGGTGAAATACCGCCAGGCGATCTCGCCGTCGATCGAAGTCGTCGCAGCCATCGGACTCACCGCCGCACTCTATGTTGGGGTTAGCCAGGGAATGAACCTGGAAGATTTCATGGCTTTGTTCGCGGCATTGTTCATGTCATATGAGCCGCTGAAAAAACTCGGAGCCATTCACTCGCACTTCAAGCAGGCCGATTCCGCCATCGAACGGATCCAATACATTTCACACCAGCCCGACACGGTCGCCGATGCCGTATCGCCCAAACCTTTCAAAGCACCACGAGATGCCATCCGGATTCAAAACCTGTCATTCTCCTATCATGACGAACCGGTCCTGAGTGATATCTCTTTGGAAATACCCATCGGCCAGGTCGTCGCGCTCGTCGGTCCCAGCGGAGCGGGAAAATCGACATTCGCAAATCTCATCCCGCGCTTCTACGATCCGATTTCCGGTTCGATCTCTTTCGACGGAATCGACATCCGCGAGTATACAAAAACCGATCTGCGCGGAGCGATTGCCGTCGTCCCGCAAATGCCCTCGCTCTTCATGGGAACCATCGCGGACAACATCCGCGTCGGTCGCCAGGAAGCGAGTGATGACGAGGTCATCGAAGCAGCCGGGAAGGCGAACGCCCACGAATTCATCAGCGCCTGGCCGCTCGGATACGGCACCGATGTCGGCGAGCGCGGCGACCTTCTTTCCGGCGGCCAGCGGCAACGGATTGCCATCGCACGCGCCTTCCTCAAGGACGCGCCGGTCCTCATCCTCGACGAAGCAACCAGCGCACTCGATTCCGAAAGTGAAGCCATGGTCCAGCAGGCCCTCGGCGCGCTCGTGAAGGGCCGCACCACCTTCATCATCGCCCACCGCTTCAGCACCATCACCATCGCCGACCGCGTCCTCGTCTTCAACGCCGGCAGGATCGTCGCCGATGGCAATCACGAGACGCTTCGCGAAACCAATCCCACCTATCAAGCCATGCTCGGCTCGCAGCTCGGCCTCGACGCCGCAATCTAACAACAAACCTGGAATCCATGAAACGCCGCACATTTCTCGCCACCGCCGCCGGAGTTCTCGCCGCATCGCGCCTGCCCGCAATCGAGCCGATCGGACGCCAGGGCCAATCCCGCATGATGCTCGGTCTCGCCGCGTATTCGTTCCGCAACCGCATGAAGTGGATGCGGGGGACGCAGAATCCTTCGAAAGAAGGCGTGCCGTCCTGGGACCTTTTCGACTTCATCGATTTCTGCGCCGATCACGGTTGTCCGGGCGCGGAGCTCACCAGTTACTTTTTCCCGCCCGATGTGGACGATGATTATCTGCTGAGAATCAAACGCCACGCCTACCTCCGTGGCGTTGTGATTTGCGGCACCGCGGTGGGCAATACATTCACTCATCCCGAAGGCCCGGAACGTCGCGCGGAGATTGCATATGTCAAGGAATGGATTCACCACGCGTCAGTCATGGGGGCCCCTCACATCCGTATCTTTGCCGGCAATATCCAGAAGGACTCCGCACGTGAGGATGCGGAAAAGAACTTTCTCGAATGCTACCGAGAGTGTCTGGAACTCGCCGCGGAAAAGGGCGTGTTTCTCGGATTGGAAAACCATGGCGGCATTGTCGCGGAAGCGGATGCCTTGATCCGCCTGGTCCGCGCCGTCGACAGCCCGTGGGCCGGAATCAATTTCGACAGTGGCAATTTCAAGACCGCCGATCCCTACGGCGACCTGGCCAAGATCGCCCCATACGCCGTGAACGTGCAGTTGAAGATGACTCTCCATCCTCAGGGCTCCGCAGAGCCCGAGACGACCGACGTCCCCCGTGTTCTCAAAATCCTCCGCGACGCGAATTACCAGGGTTGGTTCATCCTCGAGTATGAGGAGCCGGACGATCCGCACGCCGCCGTTCCTCCGATTCTTGAGAAGTTGAAGCCTCTCCTGGCAGTCTGAGAACGAGTGGCTGTTAGGAAAAATTCAGGGCGTCCATGTCGAACACCACCGTCACGTCTTCCGGCAGCGTCGTCCGCGCCAACACCGCTTGAACGTGGCGCGTCAGCGGCCGTGCGCGGTTGGACCGCAGGGTGATCTGGAAACGGAACTGGCCGTGCGAACGGATCAACGGTGAAGGGAGCACTTCGCCAAGCGAAATTTCTCCGGGCAGGTCTTCCGAGAGACGCAGGTGCAGCGTCTGCAAGGTGAACTCCGCACGGCGCTCATGTCCCGATCGCGCTGTTAGGACGGCGCAATGGGCGTAAGGCGGGAAGGAAAACTGTCGGCGGAACTCCATCTCCTGTTCGGAGAATCCGTCGAAGTCATGCTTTCTGGCATATTGGATCGAAGGTGAATGCGGAGTGAAGGTCTGCACGATCACCTCCCCTTCCACCTCGCCCCTTCCCGCTCTGCCGGCGACCTGTGTGATGAGCTGGAAAGTCCGCTCGCCCGCCCGGAAATCCGGCACGTGCAATCCAAGATCCGCATTCAGGATGCCCACCAACGTGACATTGGGAAAATGCAATCCTTTGGCAATCATCTGCGTCCCGATCAGGATGTCGATCTTGTGCGCCTTGAAAGCGTTGAGCGAATCGCGGAGCGCATTCTTGCGACGCATGGCATCCGCGTCGATCCGGGCGAAGCGGGCGCTCGGCAAGACTTTCGCAAGCACTTCCTCTACCTTCTGGGTTCCGTATCCCTGAAGCGTGATGGAAGGGTCACGGCATTCGGGGCATTTCTTTGGAACGATGGCCTGGTGACCGCAGACATGGCATATCAGCCTTTCGTCAGTCCGATGATAGGTCAAAGCCACGGCGCAGTGCGGGCATTGGCATACATGGCCGCAGGACAGACATTGCAGCGACCGGGCAAAGCCGCGGCGATTGAGAAACAGGATCGATTGCTCGCCCTTCTCCAGACGTTGCTCGAGCGCGGTCCGCAGCTTGTCGGATAGAATCGCCGGGCCGCCCTTGTGTTTGGCGGATTCCATCCGCATGTCGACCACTCTAACCAACGGCATCGATTGCCCGTCGGCGCGCTCATTGAGGCGCAGAATCTGATATTTTCCCGTGACCGTGTTATGCCATGACTCCAACGAAGGAGTGGCCGAGCCAAGCACGATCGCGCAGGGTTCGAACGCGGCCCGCAGCACCGCCACATCACGGCCGTGATAGCGCGGCGGATTCTCCTGCTTGTAGCTGGTCTCGTGTTCCTCATCCACGAGGATCAGTCCGAGGTCCGGCAGAGGCGCGAAAACCGCCGAGCGCGCGCCAATGACGATCCTGGCCACACCCTTGCGGATGCGGTGCCATTCATCGAAGCGCTCTCCCTGCGAGAGGTGTGAATGCAGGACCGCCACCTGATCCTGCATTCCCGCGAACCGTGCCTTGAACCGCCGGACCGTCTGCGGCGTGAGCGATATCTCCGGGACAAGCACCAGCACGGTCTTTCCTCCGTCCAGCGCGCGGCGGGCCGCTTGAAGATAGACCTCGGTCTTACCCGACCCGGTGACTCCGAGGAGCAGAATGGGTTTTGAGGATTCCGGCGCGGCCACCGAGGCGAGCACGGCTTCCAGTGCTTCCGCCTGGCTGGTGTTGAGCGCGAGCGGCTGCGATTCAAGGATCTCCTCCACGCCGTCCGCCTCGGGATCGCGCCTCACCTCCTCGGTCTCAAGGCGAATCTGGCCGGCTTTCTCCAGCGCTTTGAGCGCGGCGGAATTTCCTTCTCCCAGCTCAGCCACGGCCAGGCGGTGGCCCGGGGCGACTGTTAGAAGCGAGAGAATGGCATGTTGCCTCGGCGCCCTCTTCTCCAGTTTCGCAAGCAGCTCATCCATCGGTTGGGAAACGAGAACCGCGATCCGCCGTGTTTTGGCCGAGTTGTCCTCGGAGCGGACCGATTCCGGCACCAGGCAGCGGATGACGGACTCGATACTACATCCATAGTAATTGGCAATCCATTCGCCGGTCCGCAGCAACACGGGAGTGATGAGCGGCTCGGGATCGATCAACGATTCCAACTCGCGGATGGCAAAGTCCGCCTGCTCCGCCTCCGCCACGGAAAGCACGGTCCCCGTGGCGGACCGGCGGCGGAGCGGGATCCGCACGCGACACCCGGGAAGCACCGGGAGGTCCACGGGTATGGCATAGTCGAAGACCAGCTCCGAAGGACCGTCAATCAGGACGCGGGCAATCACGGGGAAAGGCTGGCGGCGGAAAGAACCGCGGCCAAGGCTGATTTCACGGGTCGATCCGCACCCGGTCTCCGGCTCGGGTCATTGCGAAAAGTTTGGAAGCGTTTCCGGCCGGAAGCCGGATGCAGCCGGACGACGCGGGATAGCCGGGAACATATCCCTGGTGTAAACCGATATCGCTGCAACTGAGGCGCTGGAAATACGGCATGCTGGCATCATAGATGGTGGACGTCCAATGCCGGTGCTTGTTTGTGATCACAAACTCGCCCGTGGGTGTCGGTTTGCCTTTTTTCCCGGTGGACACCCGGGTGGAGAAAACCTCATTCCCGTCGCGATCATACATCCACGCCTTCTGTTGGCTCAGATTGATGACGATATGTCTCTCCTCCCGCACGGGATCCTGCCCCAGCAGAAGTCGCATCATTTTCACATCCCCGCGGCGGGATGCGAAATTGATTGGCCATAATCTGGCCGTGCGGGTCCAGACACTTTTCTTCGCTCCTGCTGCCATCAAGCGGCGCGTGGTTTCCAAGTCCCCGGAATCGGCGGCGACCATAAGCGGCGTGATATTCCGGTCGTTCCTGAGGGCCCAGCGAATCACCCCAGCCCGTGCGGACTTGATGAAAACGGGTGCCACAGGATGAGCGAAAGGCAGGTTCGGATCCGCGCCGGCATCCAGCAGGTGGGCAACCGTTTCATCGCATCCGGTCAGAAGCGCGAGGTGCAGCGGGGTCTGACCCTCCGGCAGCCCGGCCCGGGGATCCGCTCCGTGCCGGATCAGGAAGCATGCGATGCGGTCATGTCCGCCGCGGATTGCCGCGGCAAGCGGCGTTTCAAGCGAGGGCGGCAGCGAGGAATTCGGGTGCACCCCGCAAGCCAACAACAAGCCAACCATTCCATCGTCTCCCCGCGCGCTCGCCAGTTGGAGCGCCTTGCCTGCGGGTTGGCCATAGTCCAGCAGCAGCTTTGCAAATCCCGCCCGGCCCTGCGCTGCCGCCGCTTCCGCCGGCAGCAGCCCATCCGGACCACGCGACGTCGCGATCACACCGTGGGCGAGCAACCATCGTGCACCAGACAAATCATGAGATTCGATCCTCTGGCGCAGGGCATTCGCCGCACCTGTCCCCGTCAAGCGGACCTTGTGGTGTAGAAAAACTTCCAGCAGGGCGGAGTCGCCGACGGCCAAGGCTGTATCCACCGGACTCTGGGGCGCGCCGGCGGTCACCAGATAAGGGTCAGCTCCTGCGGCCAGCAGTGCCTCCACCAGGTCGGCCCGTCGGCTGACGGTGGCGATTTGCAACAGTGTGGGTTGATCCGGTGCCGGGCGGTTCGGGTCGGCCCCGGCCGCAGCGAGGCCGGGCAGGGAATCGAGCCATTCGTGGCGGAGTGCCAGGTGCAACACCGTTTCGCCATTCGAGTCCACCGCCGCGGGATCCGCGCCCAGTTCAAGGAGCTCCCCCACGATCTCCCTGCGCCCGGCCGCCATTGCGAGGTGAACGAGCGGGCTGCCGTTCCGATCGGTCGCATGGGGATCGGCACCGGACCGCAACATTGCCCGCACCGCAACGAGACGTCCCTTGCGGATCGCCCATGGGAGAATCCTCTCGCCGTCCTTCATAAGGCCGTCAGCCCGAGCACCCCGCGTGATGAGCTTTTCGGCAATGACGGTCTCGCCGGCGGCGAGTGCCTGTGCAAGAACGCTCGTGCCGTCAGGCGCGGATGCATTCACATCGGCTCCCGCTTCGATCAGGTTGAACACCGCACGGAAGTCGCCAGCCTCCAGGGCGATCCTCAAGGGTGTGCGGCCCGCGGAATCGATGTGCTCGGTGTGAACTTTCGCGGCGAGCAACAAGTCGGTCCGATACGGATCGGCCTCCGCCACCGCCTCCACGAGAGAGCGCCCGGAAGCTTCGATACCGCTTCTTGCCAACACTTTCAGGGCCCGGTTCTCGGGTGCCTCACAAGACACAATGCCCCCCGTGGTCCATAGCAGGGAACATTGGATTGCGCGAAAAAACTGGCGTAATACGGGCACGGCGGGCGACATCCTAGGGAGCAGCGGAATATCAATCAAGTCCACAGCTCCGGAATGGCCGGAAGCCGGCCTGCCAATTGCCGCATGATTCACTCCTCGACAGCGGGACCGTCTCCCGCCAGCTCGGCAAGCTCCCCCTGAAATTTCTGATAGGACCGGATCAGATTTGTTTGTTCCGCGGTGACGGTCTGCGCCCCGGAGCTAGGGTTGATACGAACCCGGTAGGCGCGACCCAGCGACCGGATGGCCATACTGAGGTCTCTTGCCTTTGAAAACAGAGCCCGATCGCTTGTATCCACATAGCGGTCCAAGCGGTCGACTCTTCCACGGCATCGCTCATAGGTAGGATCGATTTGGTCGATCATTCCTTGGGCAAGCAGTCCCTCGCCCGCTTTCGACAGCCATTCCATGGGCTCCAAAGCCCGCCTGAGCTCGCTGGCGAGGATTCTCCGCGGAAGGAGGACGGGGCGCTCCCCTGCCCCTTGGATCGCAAGCATCCTGGCGGACAGGTGATTGGGGACGGCATGAGCGATTTCTCCGACCCGTTGCCTGACGAGACGGTTCGCAACATATTGGCCGACCGGTTGTGAATCAGCCTTTTCCTGAATCTCTTTGAATTTGGCGAAAGCTTCGGCCAGAGCCGGAGGCGGAACTTTCGCGGTGTAATCGAGGAGCTCGGCGGTGGAACCCGCAGCGAGGATCTCATACCGCAGGAAGAATCCGGGCTCTTCGAGCGCCAGGATGGCCGGGAGATGTTCGCTCGCGCTGGCCGGAACCACCAGGCGACCCTTCCCGGAATCGGTCAGAGATCGCAAATGTTCCCAAAACCGGGGAAACATTCCGAAGGAGCCATCGTCTCCTACCGCTCCAATCACCGTCGCCGAAGCCTCCCTGCCGGTGAGCGCGGCGCTGATCACCACGAATGCCGCGCCGCTGACAGACTGCCGGTTTCTGGCAAAAAGGTAAGGGGCACCCTCTCCAACCCGAATCCCGAGGCCGACCGGCGGGAGAGAACCGTGCACACTCGCGAGGCTGGTTTCGAGCTTTCTGAGCACCTGTTCCACAGCCTTTCCCGCGACATCCGCGGGCAGCAAGAGGTCGAACTTCGCCAAGTCTTCGCCGGAACCGGGGGCTTCACTCAGACGCAGTCCGACGGAAACCGGGCCGAGCACCTCTTCTTTGGTTTCAGGGTGGATCGTCCAGAGAGGCGCGGTCACCACCGCTTCCGGGAGTTTCACGTATTCCTTCTCTGCACCAATAGGGGCCTCCATGCTGTCCTCAGCCTCTACCTTCTTCGCTACTTCTTTATATTCAGAGACATCTGGAATCCACCCCGACCATGCTCCCTTCTCGCCGTCTGCCTTCGCCAACACCGCGCGAGGATGTTCCGGGTCCGCCAGAATCATGAGGTCGCGCAAACATGCAGCCAATGCAGCGCCGTCGGTCCCTGCTTCCGGTGTCTCCAACCAGCCTAGCAATTGCCAGATTCTCACCTTTGCCTTCTCAAATTGGGAGGGATCGGCCGCCTCCCCTAAGTCCCGTTTCAGCACATGGGCGTCCAGAAGTTGGCGGGCGGTGGAGTTTGCCGGATCCAGTGCGGTGGCCAGACCCAACATCTGGGCAATTCCCCGGCGTTTCTCCGGAGAGTCGGGATCCATTCCTCTGGCAAGGGTTTCGACCTGGCTGGAAAGAATCGAGAGCGTATCCACATCAAGCGGCAAAAGGTCGCGCCGGAAGGCTACGGGACCTTCCGCGGGCGCTGGAAATGGAACCTCGGCAAAGGTCAGACCCCATAGGCAACACAGCAGGGCAATCGGCTTGAAATGGAATGGAACGACACACATCCGGTGGGCCAATGAAGTGCAGATCATGATGTCCCTCAAGGCGACAATTGCACCCGGCCCCGGATGGTCGTAAAATTACGCATGTCAGGGAACCGGCCTCACTTGCAAACCAGAGAAGAAGTCATGTTTTTCGATACGGATTGCGGTGGAGTCGTCCATAATCTCGCCTATTTGCGAATGATTGAAACCTGTCGCACCCGACTCGCCGCGCTCATGGGGATGGACCTCCGTTCGATGGCGGAGAGCCGGATTTTTCCAGTGCTCACCCGGACCGAAATCGATTACAAGCGTCCCGGAGTCCTCGGAGATTGGGTTGTGGTGCGCGGCGCGCTTGCAGATGTTTCAAAAGCACGGTTCTGGTGTGATTTTGAAATGCGCCGCGAGGCCGACGACCTCCTTCTGGTCACCGCACGCCAATCGCTGGCACTGGTGGAAATGCCCCTTGGGCGCCCGATACGCTTGCCCGCGGAATGGATCAAACAATGGGGATAATGCCTGTCTCTCCCCGTCGCCGTTCCCGATCCAGTTTTTCGAGCCAGATCACCAGCAGCGCCACATCGGCGGGAGTGATTCCCGGAATCCTTCCGGCTTGGCCCACGGTCCTCGGCCGGATTTCGGAGAAGCGCAGCTTTGCCTCCTTTTTCAGACCGGGAATAGATTCATAATCCATCAGATCAGGCAGCTGCCGATCCTCGTGTCGCGCCATCCGGTCAATCTGGGTTCGTTGGCGCCCCAAGTGGCCCGCGTATTTGATATCGGTCTCAATGAGAGGCCAAAGTTCCACGTGGAACTCGCCGCGGATCGTTTCGGGCAATTGTGTCCAGGAGTTTTCACTGCGCCTTAGCCACTGATCGAGCTTCACTCCTCCGAAACTCGAACGTCCGATCCAAGCTGCGGCCTTGTGAAGATCGGCTTGCTTTTCGACCACCCTCCTGAGGCGCTCCCCCTCGACCAGCCCCACTGCGCCCCCCCTGGCAGTCAGCCGGAGGTCGGCATTGTCCTGACGGAGGAGAAGCCGATACTCCGCCCGGCTGGTGAACATCCGATAGGGCTCGGTGCACCCGCGGGTGACCAGATCATCCACCATGACGCCCAGGTAGGCTTCGTCCCGCCCGAGGACGAAATCAGGCCGGCCGGTGGCTTTTAGCGCGGCATTCGCTCCGGCGATGAGCCCCTGCCCGGCGGCCTCCTCGTAGCCCGAGGTCCCATTGATCTGACCCGCGAAAAAGAGCCCCTCCACCCTCTTGGTTTCCAAGGTCGGCCGAAGCTGGGTGGGCGGACAGTAATCATACTCCACTGCATACCCCGGTCGCAGGATCTCACAGCGCTCCAAACCAGCAATGGTCTGGAGAAAGGAAAGTTGGACCTCGTAAGGGAGCGAGGTCGAGACCCCGTTGACATAATACTCGTGGGTATGACGCCCCTCGGGCTCGAGAAACACCTGGTGGCGTTCTTTTTCCGCGAACCGGACGACCTTGTCCTCGATGGACGGGCAATACCGGGGTCCCACACCCTCGATCACTCCACAATACATCGGCGATTGATGGAGATTTCCCGCGATGATCGCGTGGGTGGCGGAATTGGTGTAAGTGATCCAGCAAGGCATCTGTTCCACGTGGAACGTCGGATCCCCCCAAGCATTGAGTGTGAAGATGTCATCAGGAGTCCGCACGAGGCGATCCGCCATGAAACTGAACTTCGGCACCGGCGCATCGCCGTCCTGGCGCTCGCAGCGGCTGAAATCGATCGAGCGGCCGTTGAGACGGCACGGAGTCCCGGTCTTGAAACGATCCAGATCGAATCCGAGGCGCTTCAACGAGTCGGAAACCGTTGAGACCGCATCGCCCATCCGCCCGCCTTTTTCATTCCGCAGCCCCACATGCATCAATCCCCGCATGAAGGTCCCCGCGCTGAGGACGACCGTAAGGCCTTCAATTTCCATTCCCAGGGAAGTTGTGACCCCTTTCACCCTGTCTTTCTCCACCAGGATGTCCGCCACATTCCCCTGGTGAATCTCGACACCGGGGGTCCCCTCCAGGACGTGCTTCAGGCGAAATTGGTAGGCCTTTTTGTCACACTGCGCGCGAGGGGCGCGGACGGATGGCCCCTTGGAGGCGTTCAACATGCGCCACTGGATTCCGGTGGCATCCGTATTCAGTCCCATCACGCCCCCCAAGGCATCGATCTCCCGGACCATGTGGCCCTTAGCCAATCCGCCAATCGCAGGGTTGCAGGACATCTGGCCGATGGTGTCTAGGTTTTGGGTCAGCACCGCCACTTGGCAACCCAGCCGTGCCGCCGCCATGGCCGCCTCGATTCCGGCATGCCCCGCACCGATTACAATGACGTCATATCGTTTGGGAAAGCGGAACATCCGGGCGCGCACCATAAGTGACCTTTCCCAGGTCTCAAGCCCCGATATGCCTTACGTTCCACGTGGAACATCAGGCGGTTTTTCCAGGATTCCCGCCGTCGCACGTGGCAGCAGCGCGTCAAGCGGGTACTCCAGCTCTTCGACCCGGTTCGCCAGCCGGATCACCGGAACCCCGAACTCCACCAACACCTGGCGGCAAGCCCCGCAGGGCGAAACGGGCACTGCCGTATCCGCCACTACGGCGATGCCCCAAAACTCCCGCGCTCCCGCCGCGATGGCCGATCCGACCGCGACACGCTCGGCGCAAATCGTCAGGCCGTAGGAGAGATTCTCCACGTTGCAGCCGGTGAAGACCCGCCCGTCGGCCGCCAGCAGCGCGGCCCCGACCTTGAACGAGGAATAGGGCGCGTGGGCATTCTCCCGGACATTCCATGCCGCCTCGATCAACGGTTGCCAGCTCATAGGCGGACGATAGCGGTTCCGCCTGCAACCAGAACGAAAAAGGGTTGCTTTCCGGAAAAATTACCCTCGCGAAGCTCATCATAGTTTCCAATGCTCCCGCCATGCACCGCTGGCTTCCGCTTTGTCTCATCATTGTCCTCTTGATCGCCTTCCGAGTGATCGGCAGCGCCTTTCCCGAGCAATTCCCCAACTTCCAGCCGCTTCCCGCAATTCTCCTATGCAGCCTTGTATTCCTCAATGGCTGGCAGCGGTGGGCGCTCCCGCTGGCGGTTTGGCTGGTGACGGATCCCCTCACCAGCTTGTTTCAGGGTTACCCCGCCGTCGGGCCGCACCACGCGAGTCTGGTCCTGGGACTACTTGCCATCTTCTGCGTCTCGCTTTGGACCCGCCGTCAGCCCACTGCCGGTCCGGTGCTCCTTTCCGCCGCGGTTGCAGCCCTGGCTTTCTATTTTCTGACGAATCTCGTCTCTTTCGCGCTGGATCCGCTCTATCCCAAGAACGCCGCCGGATTTCTCCAAGCGCAGTGGACGGGGCCCTTGGGCTACGGTCCCACCTGGCTGTTTCTCCGCAACCTGCTGGCCGCGAACCTGCTCTTTACCAGCCTGTTCCTGGCCGCGCGCTTCCAGCTCCCGCGGCTGTCAAGCGCACCTGTTGCGGGTGATGCCAGATAAGTCTTGCCTCGATTCCCCCGCCCTTTCTTAGTCCCTCCACTCTTTCCGCCGACCATGTCCAGTGCCGCTCCCGCCCACCTCGATTTCGCCTCGTCGCCCGTCAACAAGTCTCTCACCGCCGACCGGAAAATTGAGCTCTTCACCCTGATGGTGCGGATTCGGCGTTTCGAGTCCTCCGCGCTCAAATATTATTCGGCTGGAAAGATGGGAGGCTTCCTCCATCTCTACAACGGTCAGGAATCCGTCGCCGTGGGCACCATTTCACTCGGCGGCCCCGACGATCACTTCATCACCGCCTACCGCGACCACGGCCATGCCCTTGCGGTGGGCATGGGCATGAATGAGTGCATGGCGGAGCTGTTTGGCAAACAAACCGGCTGTTCGAAAGGCAAAGGCGGATCGATGCACTTTTTCGCCCCCGACAAGAATTTCTGGGGCGGCCACGGCATTGTCGCCGGCCAGACTCCGCTCGGCCTGGGGCTCGCCTACGGTTTAAAATACCTCGAAAAAGAAGGCTGCTGCCTCTGCTACCTCGGCGATGGTGCGGTCAACCAAGGCGTATTTCACGAATCTCTCAACCTCGCATCTCTCTTTGGAATACCGGTAGTCTATATCATCGAAAACAACGGCTACTCAATGGGCACTTCCCAGAAACGGTCGTCGGCATACAGCGGATGCCTCGCCCAGCGCGCAGAGGCCTATGACATGGAGTGGGATGTGATTGACGGCTCCGATCTCTACGAAGTCCGCGCCAAGACCAATATCGCGATGGAGCGGGCGAAAAAGGAGCAGAAACCCACGCTTCTGGAAATCGACACCTACCGCTACTACGGCCACAGCGTCGCAGATGCCAATTACAAGAAATACCGCACTCCCGAGGAAATCGAGGCTTACAAAAAAAACCACGATCCCATCACCTTGTTCCGCGCCCGTTTGATCGAGGAAGGAGTGCTCACCGACGAAAGCGCCGATGCCATCAACAAGGCCGCCTCCGAAGAAGCCGCCGCCGCCGTGAAGTTCGCCGATGAATCCCCCGCCCCCACCATCTCCGACATCAGCACCGATGTCTACTGGGAAACCGACAACCAGACCGACGCCTCCGCAATCGGCCGCCATTTCTTCAACGACTGATATACTAGAGTTCCAGTAGTTCCATCTTTTCCCAAGCCACTCTTCAACATGTCCCGCACTCTCAGCTACCGCGAAGCCCTCCGCGAAGGTCTCGACGAAGAACTCGAACGCGATTCCAACGTCGTCCTGATGGGTGAGGAAGTCGCACAATACAACGGTGCCTACAAGGTGACCGAGGGCCTTTGGAAGAAGTGGGGCGACAAGCGTATTGTCGATACCCCGATCTCCGAGGCCGGCTTCATCGGCATGGGCATCGGTGCATCCATGCTCGGCATCCGGCCGGTGATGGAACTCATGTTCTGGTCGTTCCACTCCGTGGCCTTCGACCAGCTGGTGAACAACGCCGCCTGTGTCCGGTATATGTCCGGCGGCCTCTGCCACTGCCCGATCGTCGTCCGGGGCCCCGCCAATGGTGGCACCGGAGTGGGTGCCACCCACTCACACGTTCCGGAAGGTCTCTTCGCCGCATTCCCCGGGCTCAAAGTCTGCGCCCCTGCCACCCCCGCCGACGCGAAGGGTCTCATCAAGGCCGCCATCCGTGACAACGACCCGGTTTACGTGATGGAAAACACCCTGCTCTACGGAACCACCGGAGAAGTCCCGGATCCCGCGGACGGCGACCATGTCGTGCCACTGGGACTTGCCGATATCAAACGCGAGGGTTCGGACATCTCCCTCATCGCCCACGGCCGCTCGGTGCTCCACGCCTTGGCCGCCGCGGAAACCCTCATGGAGGAACATGGCATCAGCGCGGAAGTTCTCGATCTGCGCTCGATCCGTCCGCTCGACCAGGACGCAATTCTCAAGACGGTCATGAAGACCCACCGCGCCGTGCTGGTGGACGAATCCAAGCCATTCGGTGGCGTCTCGGCAATGGTCGCGACGCTGATCCAAGAACATGCCTTTGATTATCTCGATGCACCCGTGAAGCGAGTTTGCACAATCGACGCACCTGCAATTTACTCACCACACATTGAGAATGAACAACTTCCAAACCCAAAGCGGATCGTTGAAAAGGTTCTCTCCATCGTCTGAACCATGAAAGCAGCATCACTGGTCATCATCGCCTGCCTCGCCTTCTCCTGTCAGCCGAAAGAGGATGGAGCATCCGAAATTCCCATTGTGCCCGACCCGGCGGATCGTTCTCCAGCTAACAACCGGCCGATGACACCTTCGCCCGGAGATCCGGATCCCTATCTCGGTCTGACCCGCGAGGCTGCCGGAGAGCGGGCCGATGCGGCTGGCATTCTCCACAGGGTCGTCGAAATCGATGGCGAGTCCCGACCCGTGACCATGGACCATCGTCCGGACCGGGTCAACTTCGCCATAAGAGATGGGCTCGTCATCCGCGTTACCAAGGGTTGAACGCTTTCTAGGCGCTGAAATGCGGCCGTCTTTTTGATTGCCAATCCAATCGCTGTTTCTAGCATCGCCGAAGATGAATCGCGTTCTCGCAGCCATATTGATCACAGCCGTCGCGGTCGCCATGACCTCCTGCTGTTGCTTGTTCTGATAGCCTCCATCATCCCATAAACATACGAACCATGAAAAACCTGCTTCTGATCGTTTCCCTTGTTGCCGTCTCGCTCGGCTTTTCCTCCTGTTGCTCGATGTTCGGCATCACCAAATCAAGCGCCGGTTTCGTCACCGAAACCCGCCAGGTGAAAACGTGCGGGTATGAGACCATCACCGAGGAAGTCTGGGTCGGAGGTTCTGCCAAGGATGGCGGTATGATGCAAACGGTTGAGAAAAGGGTTCCCCGCTACAAGACCGTCACCGATGAGGTTCGCATTCCCTGCGGAAAATGCACCCGTTACTACTGCCCGAAAAAGGATTGCTGCGGCACCACCTCGCAACAAACCATCCAAATGGCCAGCGTCCAAGGATCCTCCGGCAGTCCGAACCTGGGCTTGATTCCGACGATGAAGCCGATCGCTCCCTGAGCCCGCGAGGACCTCATTCGAAACCTTTCCAAAGAGCGCGGAGGCAGGATTGCCCCGCGCTTTTTGCTTTCCCCTCCCGACCTCTCAAAAAGGGCTGGAATTGCCATCCCAATCTCCCATCCTCCCTCCGACCTCACTTCAAACGACGCCATGCCTGTGAACATTGAAATGCCGAAGCTCTCCGACACCATGACCGAGGGCACCCTCATCAAATGGCACAAGCAGGTGGGAGACACCGTGGAGATCGGCGACATCCTCGCCGAAGTGGAAACGGACAAGGCGACCATGGAAATGGAAGCCTTCGATGATGGTGTGATCACCGAAATCCGCATCCAGGAAGGCGAGAAAGCTCCGATCGGTGGCGTTCTCGCCGTCCTCGACGGGGAGGATTCGCCACCCGAAAAGAAAGTGGAGTCATCGCCGGATGCCGAAGAGGAACCCCCCCGGAAAGAACCCGAGACCACAAAATCTCCGGAACCCCAGCCGACACCATCCTCCAGCACGCCCGTTGACGACGGCACCCGCATCAAGGCTTCGCCGCTCGCCCGCAAGATCGCCGCTGAGACTGGCGTCGATCTCCGTGAAGTCTCCGGATCCGGTCCTGCCGGCAGGATCGTGAAGAAAGACGTCGAAGCCGCATCCTCCGCAACGGGTGGCAAGAAACCCGCTTCCAGCGAGGCATCCGCAGCCGCGGCACTCGCCGCATCTGCAAAATCAAAGGTCGGAGGAAGCCCTCAGGCGCCTGCCGCCGCCGCCGCGCCCCGGGCGATCGTTCCGGTCGCGAAAGATGGCGACGAAACCGTTCCACTCAGCTCGATGCGGAAAATCATCGCCTCGCGACTGCTCATCTCCAAGACCACCATCCCCCACTTCTACCTTCACGTCGAAGTCGATGCCGCGCCACTCATGGCGCTGCGCAAACAGGTCAACGACCAATCCGAGAAAACCCACGGGAACAAGTTCTCGGTCAACGATTTCATCCTGAAAGCCGTCATCAACGCCGCCCAGGCAGTGCCCGCCGTCAACGCCTCCTTTGCCGAAGAGCACATCGTGAAATTCAAACACGTCGGACTCTCGGTCGCCATTGCGGTGGAAGACGGGCTGGTCACACCCGTCATCAAGGAAGCCGAATCAAAGTCCCTGCTCGCCATTTCCAAGGCCGTCAAAGACTTCGCCGTCCGCGCGAAGGACAAGAAGCTGAAACCCGACGAATTCGACGGAGGCACCATCACCGTCTCGAATCTGGGTGCCTGGGGGATCGAATCATTCGACGCCATCGTGAACCCGCCTCAAGCGGCGATCCTCTCGGTCGGCGCGGCGCTGGAGAAACCGGTGGTCAAGAACGGCCAAATCATTCCAGGGCTCCGGATGAACCTCGGCCTCTCCTGCGATCACAGGGTCGTCGATGGCGCCGTGGGCGCTGCTTTCCTCGCGGAGGTCAAGAAACTCATCGAGCAGCCAGCCCTGATGCTCCTCTGAGTCCCGACGAAGGCCGCCCGATAGGTCTCATGATTCCCATGAGGCCTATTTTTGTGCCCGGCTTCCACGTGGCTCTCTCTGATGATTTCGTTATTTTTTGAACGGATAAGATCATCATCTTCATAGTGGGGACAAGTCGTGAAAACGGGTGTTCCTCACCCTTGGCAAGGGTGTTCCACGCGAAGAACAAGATGGGCACGGGGCATCACGGGTTGCGGGCGAAACGGTGCGGAGGAACTGGATGCCGAACAATCGCCCAGCGATTCGGAGGTTATTCCCACGCTATGCCGCTGTTCATCCACATCGGTCGGTCTTGCACCTGAGAGGAGGCATCCCGCAAGCTTCAGCGGAATGAAACACCTCGTGATCACGGGCGGACGCGGAGGTCTGGGGAAAGCGGTGGCGGACGCCTTCAGTGGTCCTGATTGGGCAGTCGCACCGTTGGGGCGAACGGAGCTGGACGTTTGCGATGAGGCCGCCGTTTCCGCCTTCTTCGCCAGCCAGCCGGTGGATCTTCTGGTATGCGCGGCCGGATGGGTGAGAGACGCGCCCTTGCTCGGCCAGTCAGAGAAGGATCGTGACCGAATCCTTGCAGTCAATTTCAAGGGAGCCGCTGAATGCGCCAAGGCGGTGCTCCCCGACATGTTGCGGCGGAAACGCGGCCACATCATTTTCATATCCAGCCACTCCGCGCTTCACCCTCCCAACGGGCAAACCGCCTACGCCGCTGCCAAGGCCGGACTTCTCGGCCTCGCCGCCTCGCTCGCCAGCCAATACGGCGGAGATGGTATCCGGATCAATACGGTGGTCCCCGGATTGATGGAAACCCCGATGACTTCCGGTATCTCCTTCGATCGTCGGGAAGCGATCCGCCATGAGCATGTCCTCCGCCGATTCAACACGCCGGAGGCCGTCGCAAGCTTCATCCGCCATCTCGAAGAATGCCTGCCCCATACCTCAGGGCAGATTTTCCAGCTCGACAGCCGTCCGTCGGGTCCCTGAATGGACGTGCGTGAATGCGCTCCAGCGGAATTCCGTTGCAAATTGCCACATCGTATTCCGTAGAAAACCCATGAAATTTCTGTCCCTCATCTGTTTGGCCCTCCACCTGCCGCTCCACGCAGGAAACCTGCTGGTGGAAGCGGAGCAATTTACCGACAAGGGCGGTTGGAAAGTGGACACGCAATTCATCGAAACCATGGGTTCGCCTTACCTGATCGCGCATGGTTTGGGAAAACCCGTTGCCGATGCCTCCACCGAAATCGAAATCTCCGCGGACGGGAGTTACCGCGTCTGGGTGAGGACGATCGACTGGTCGGAACGTATCGGCAGGGCAGAGGGAGCGGGGCGGTTCGAGCTCACGATCGGTGACGAAAAAATCGGCGGCGAGCTGGGCGCGGGACATCCCGAGTGGTCTTGGGAAGCGGTCGGTACGGCGGAATTGATGGCAGGCAAAACCATACTCGCGTTGAAGGATCTCACGGGCTTCAACGGGCGTGTCGACGCCGTCTTGCTAAGCAGCAATCCAGATTTCACCCCGCCGGAGGACGTCGGCTTGGAAGAACGGATCGGCTGGAAGATTCCCGGATCTCCCGATGGGATCGAGGAAGCCGGAAATTATGATCTGGTGGTAATCGGCGGCGGTTATGGAGGTCTTGGGTCGGCGATTGCCGCGGCGCGGATGGGAGCGAAGGTGGCTCTGATTCAAAACCGCCAGGTGCTGGGTGGAAATGGTTCGTCCGAAATACGGGTCTGGGCGAAAGGCGAGCTTCCACCGAGCGAGTATCCCTTGGCCGATATCATTCGCGAAATCCAGGATACCGCCAGCGCCTCACC
This sequence comes from Verrucomicrobiales bacterium, assembly GCA_038256845.1. GTDB lineage: Bacteria > Verrucomicrobiota > Verrucomicrobiia > Verrucomicrobiales > Akkermansiaceae > Luteolibacter. The sequence goes on from JBBSJY010000001.1 coordinate 47,457, forward strand.
TGCTGCCGCCGGGGAATTTGTCGACGACAAGAAGGAAGATGTCGTCCGCGCGGAGAAAAACATCACGCTTTTCCTAGGACATCACGCTTACGGGATCGAGATGAAGAACGGCGGGATCGCTGCCGCAAATCTCCTGGAAGTGGAATCGGGCAAGATCAAACGGGTCACCGGAAAGCTTTTCGCCGACTGCACCGGCCACGGGTTCATCGGCGCATGGGCGGGTGCGGATACCACGATGACCGAGATGGGGCGCATGGGAATGAGCAACATGTGGATGTGGGAGAACGGCGAGGAAACCACCTCGTTTCCCGAACAACCCTGGATGGTCCGGCTTGAGGCAAAAAACTTTCCTTATCCCCGACGCGGCCATGCGGAATGGTTCTGGGAAAGCGGCTTCGACAAACACCCGATCGACGAACTGGAAATCACCCGGGACTACAATCTGCTCGCCGCCTACAGCGCCTGGAGCGCCATTAAAAATCACAGCGCCCATACCGAGCGCGATCCCGACGGCCATTCGAAGGCACGGTTGTCATGGCTTGCCTATATCGGTGGAACCCGTGAAACCCAGCAGATCCTCGGCGATGTCGTGCTGACCGGGGATGACATCCGGACACAAAAAGTATTTCCTGATGCAACGGTCCGCACCACCTGGAGCATTGATCTGCATTACCCGGAGGAAAAATACAAGAGCGCGCTTCCCGAGCACCCGTTCATCGCCAGGGCCGTCCACGGTCCGGGTGTGGATCGCAAGTCGGGCTACCCGATCCCTTACCGCTGCTTCTACTCCCGCAACGTCCCGAACCTTTTCATGGCCGGCCGCAATATCAGCGTGAACCGCGATGCTCTGGGGACCATCCGGGTGATGAAAACGATCGGTATGATGGGCGTCGCAGTGGGCCGAGCCGCCGCGCTCTGCGTCGCCAAAGACTGCACGCCGCGCGAAGTTTACAGCGACCATCTCGATTCCGCCAAAGCGCTCTGGCGCCTGCCCGGCAAGGAGCGCTTTGATTCCATCGATGACCTGCGGACCACTCTCGACAAAAACCCCGCTACAAACTGAGGGAACACGCCGACTGCGTCGTTATGGGCTCGGCCTCTACCGGCTCGGCATCGTGTTCGCCGCCTTCGCGCTGGTTCGTTTCGCCCACGACCCGGAACCGGCGGACAACACCGCCCTGCTTCTGGAAGCGTCGCGAGCGGAACTCCCCTCGGTGGCGGCCCTTGGCGAGCCGGTGGATGGCCTTTACCCGCTTCTCGATGATCGTGGCGACACGATTGGATCGGCAGCCCGCACGTTTCCTCAAGCGCGCCCCATCCACGGCTACGCGGGTCCTTCCGAACTTGCGGTGATCTTCGATATCTCGCGGCAAGTCCGCGCGGTGCGGTTTCTGCGAAGCGCGGACACCGCCGGGCATGTCGGGAAAGTGCGCGACGATGCCGAATACTGGCAGCAATGGAACGGCCGCGGCGAGGCCCGCCTCGGCGATTTGGGAACACCTCACATTGTCAGCGGAGCCACTCTCACCAGCGAGGCGATGGCTCGCGGTGTCGCGGCCCGATTCGGAGCCGAAGGGCTGGATCAGTGGTTCTCAGCGCCACTGGAAGTTGAACGGATACAAGCTTGGTTTCCCAATGCCGACCATTTGGAGGAGGATGAAAGGGCGGGGCGCTATCGGGTCCTGGCCGGTGGAGAGCGGGTTGGAATCGTTCTCCGCAGCAGTCGCATGGGAGTTGCGGCCCGGGGTTTCAATGGTTCCTCCGACGTGATCGTCGCGCTGGATCCCGAGGCTTCCGGTGTGGTCGGGGTCGGTCTGTTGGCCAGTCGTGACAACGAACCCTACGTCGGGGATGTGAAGGACGAACTTCAATACGCGGATGGTTTCGCCGGGCGCACGATTGACGATATCCTGGGAATTGGCGCGGACAAAGGCCTGGTGGTCAGCGGTGCCAGTTTCACGGCTTCGGCGGTGATCGAAAGCGTCCGGGAGATGCTCCGCCGCGAAGTGGCGGAGGAACCACGCGAATCGATCCCATACCAATCGATCCTCGGGCTTTCTTGGATAGCAGCCGGCATTTTCATGACGTTCTCAAAGCGATTTCGTGGAGCTAAATTCCGATTGGCGTTCGCCGCGATTTCGGTCGCCGCCGGTCTCGTCCTCGGCTGGATGATCGGCCTGGACCAGCTCGTCGGTTGGTCGCGCCATGGCACCAACCCCGGTGTCGCAATGCCTTGGCTTCTGCTGGCGGCGGTGGCGATGGTGATTCCGGCGCTCACCGGTAAGAACGTCTATTGCAGTCGCATCTGTCCCCATGGTGCGGTGCAGACCATCGCGAACCGGACGGTTTCCAAACGATTCTCCCTCCCGCCCCGGTTCCATCGTCTGTTGAGCGGGCTGCCTTGGCTCACGCTAGTCGCGATATGGACGCTCACGCTGGGCTCGGTTCATTTCCCGGTTTCCCATGCCGAACCATTTGAGATCTGGAGCAGCGGGTTCTACGCGGTTCTGCCCGCTACGATTTTCACGATCGGGCTGCTTGCCGCCTTCTTCCTGCCACAAGCCTACTGCCACTACGGCTGCCCGACGGGTGCGCTGCTGAAATTCCTCACCCACGCGCCCGGCCGTTGGACCCGGCGCGACTCGGTGGCCGCCTGGCTCGTAGTGGCCGCGACAACTTTTGTCCTCATCCGATGAAGCGGCTTCTCCTCATCGGCATCCTGCTCGGCTGGGTGGCTGTCCTGATCGGAAAATCTCTCCCCTCCCGCATCCACCATGCCGACGGCCGTGCGATGGGGACCTCTTGGAAACTCGCGTGGCGCGGCTCCGACTCACCCGATCTCCGCGCCGAAGTTTCCCTCGTCCTGGAACATTGGGAACAAACCCTCAGCCACTGGCGCGAGAACTCCGATCTCAGCCGCCACAATCGCGGCGAATCCGCATCGCCGGAACTCGCCCGTGTCATTGCCCTCGCCGAGGAAATCAGGATCGCCAGCGGGGGTGCGTTTGACCACCGCCTCCTGGAACAGGTCCACCGTGCCGGCTTCGGACCGCGCGGAAAAGGCATCGACCTCTCCGGCATCGGCAAGGGTTTCGCCGCGGATCGAGTCGGCGATCGGCTCCGGGAACTCGGAGTCAACGACTTCATCTTCGAACTCGGTGGCGAAATCCTCGCCGGGGATGGCCCGTGGGAGGTGGAAATTGAGCCGCCCGTGCCCGGATCCAGTGAGACCGGGCGTAAATTCATCCTCCGCAACCGAGCCCTCGCCACCAGCGGCAACTACCAACAGCACGTGATGGAAGGAGATCTGCTGAAGAGCCATCTGATCGACCCAAGAACCGGCCAGCCCGTCCTCCGTCCCCCTTCTTCCGTCTCCGTTACCGCCCCCGATTGCGCCACCGCAGACGCATGGGCCACCGCGCTTTTCATCCACGAGCCCGACTTCGCTGGCTTCCCCTCCGGCCTCACTGTCCGATGGCAGTCTGGTCGCTGATCTTGTAGCGAGCGACTTGAGTTCCGCCTTTTGCCAGCGAAATCCTTGACACCCGCCGCTCTTTGCGGCTTCCTTCCGCCCCGCGCACGCCGCAAGGCACCCGTAGCTCAATTGGATAGAGCGTCTGACTACGAATCAGAAGGTTGGGGATTCGAGTTCCTCCGGGTGTACCACTCATTTTCAGTGAGTTGGACCCTAGTTTCAATGGTTCGAAACATCTAGTCTATTTGTGTGCATGCGAATGCAGCGGTGATGGTGAATGGGAGCAAAGAGAGATGGCGCGTCATTGTGAAAGAGAGCTGAATTGGGATTGCACGGAAATACCATGCTTTTTCAGCGAGCGGAAATCGGCAAGGTGGAGGAAGGTGATATAATTCGCATGGAGCGGAAGTCCGGTTCCGGATCGAATTCGAGCGTGCTCCCTTCGTCGCCCACCCGCATCGCGGCAACGATCTCGAACCGTTCAAGCCCGCCTCCGAGCTTTTCGGGAGCGTCTTTCTAGGAATGGGTGTTGGTCCCGCAGGATGTTGAGGATCCGTCCCTCGCGGTCCTGCACGACGTTCCCCTCGATCCTCTCGCGGGTGCGCACCTGGAGGCGGTCTGAGGTCCACTCCACGGCATTGGTCTGAGTCCAGTTCATGGCATCGAGCGGGTCGCTATCGACCGGCGCGGAGAAGATCATCGGGGAGAAGTCGCGCTTTTTCCTGCGATCGTCCCGCCGATGAATGAGCGGCGGGTAAGGGATTTCATGCGAGGATTCCCTTCACCAGATGTCCGTGCACGTCGGTTAGACGGAAATCGCGGCCTTGCGCCCGGTAGGTGAGTCGTTCGTGGTCGAACCCGCAGAGGTGCAGCAGCGTGGCTTGCAGATCGTGGACGTGGACCGGGTTTTCCGCCGCATGAAAGGCGAACTCGTCGCTGCTGCCGTAGACGCAGCCCTTCTTCACGCCGCCACCGGCCAGCCAGACGGTGAAGGCGCGCGGATGGTGGTCGCGGCCGTGGGCCTTCGGGTTGGTGATGTCTCCCTGGACGAACGGCGTGCGGCCGAACTCACCGCCCCAGATGACGAGCGTATCCTCTAACATTCCCCGCATTTTTAAGTCCTTCACGAGCGCGGCGCTTGGCTGGTCGGTGTCCTTGCACTGGATCGGGAGCTGGGTGGGCAGGTTGCCGTGCTGGTCCCAGCCGGCATGGAGAAGCTGGACATAACGGACGCCGCGCTCGGCGAGACGGCGGGCCATCAGGCAGTTGTATGCATAACTCCCCTTGCGCTTCACGTCGGGACCATACATATCGAGCACCGACTGGGGTTCGTTGCTGAGGTCCGTGAGTTCGGGGACGCTGGCCTGCATCTGGTAGGCCATTTCATACTGCGCGACGCGGGTGTTGATTTCCGGATCGGCGACGCGCTCGCTGGCGTAGTGGTTCATTTCCGCCAGGCCGTCCAGCATCTTGCGGCGCAGGCTGCGGTCCATGCCATCCGGGTTGCTCAGATAGAGCACCGGATCGCCCGACCCGCGGAACGGGACGCCTTGGAATTTTCCCGGCAGGAAGCCATTGCCCCAATAGTAGTCGTAGAAAAACTGGCCGCACGACGCCTCCTGGTCGCGCGAGGTCATGACGATGAATCCCGGCAAATTCTCCGCCTCGGTGCCGAGTCCGTAGGTGACCCACGCGCCGATGCTCGGGCGGCCCGGCAGGTTGTGCCCGCAAAGCATGTGGGAAACGGCGGGCGCGTGGTTGATTTGTTCGCCGTGCATCGAGCGGATGAACGTCAGGTCATCGACGATGCTCGCGGTGTGGGGCAGCAGGTCGCTCACCCACATGCCGCTCTCGCCGCGCTGGCTGCCGCCCCATGCGGCTGGCAGGCAGGGTTTGCCCTTCTGGTTCGCAGTCATGGTGGTGAGCCGCAAGCCGCCTAACACGCTCTCCGGAATGTCGGTGCCGCGCATTTTTTCGAGAGCCGGTTTGTTGTCGAAGAGATCGACGTGCGAGGGTCCGCCGGTCTGCATCATGTAAATCACACGCTTTGCCTTGGGGGCGAAATGCGGCAGGCCCCTGAGATCGAGAGGTGCGGAAACCTGCGCCCCTAACAACGATTGCAGGGCGGGCAGTCCGAGCGTGAGCGCCGTGGTGCCGAGGAAACGGCGGCGGCTCAGTAGATTGGCGTGTTCGGCGAGTGGATTCATGGGTTTTAGCTCGTTTAACTGATGCGATGAAGTTTGTAAGGATACACTTTGTTTGCATTCCACTGGCAAGCGTAGAGGTCGCCCTGGTCGTCCACGCACACGTCGTGGCAGTGCTGGAAGATCGCTTGGTCCTGCATCATGACAGCGGGCTTTCCAGCGTTATTGTAGCTTGGAGCGGTGCCACCGGGGTTTGAGATCACGCGGTTCGCCTTGTCGAGAATCGTGATGAATCCACGCTTCATTTTCGGGCGGAAATCATCGGGCTCCATTCCGAAGCAAACGCCAGAATACAGGAAATCCCCGTGAATCACCGGGCGGCTCACAAACGCGCCGGGCATATAAACCGATTTCACAAACTCGCCCGCAGGGGTGAACCACTGGAACTCGTTGCGCATCCGCTCGGTGCAGACCAACAGCGGTTCACTCTCGCGGGTGTCCATGACCAGTCCGTGGACCTGAAGAAATTTTCCTTCGCTAAACTCATTCCTGCCACCGAATTTTCCGAGATACTTGCCGCCACTGTCGAAACGCAGGATGAATTGAGAGCCATAGCCGTCGGCAACGTAAATCTGGCCATCAGGACCGACGGCCACTTCGGTGGGAAGATATTTCTCCGTCTCTTTGTAGGCACCGCATTGCGCGGCGGTCGGAAGCTCCATCAGCAGCTCGCCCTCGAGCGAGGTCTTGATCACGCGGCCTAAGAAATCGGCGATCCAGAATACCTCACGATCCCCTTCCCGCGCCAAGGTCAGCCCGTGGGCGCAACCCAGCTTCAAAGTCCAAGTGCCGAGCAGTGACCCGTCCTTCGAATAGATGATGACATTGTTCCGCGGATCGTCGGTGAGAAGGAAGAGCCGGCCATCGCGGACCTGCACCATTTCATGACAGTTGTTGACCGGAGCGTTTGCGGGATCGGCCTTGCTCCAGAGCATGTCCAATCGGTAGCGATGCGCGCCGTGGCCGATGATATTGCCATGAAAATCAGGTGCGGTTTTGTCCGACGCCCGCACTTGCGGCACGGCGAACAGGCCTGCCGTGGCGGCAGCGGTGCCGATGAAGCGGCGGCGGGTAGTGGTGATGGGTGGAATGGGTGGATTCATGGCGAAAAATCGAGATTTGCAAGCGAGTCATATGTCTGACATGATGTCTGACATGAAAGCCACGAAGACAAATTCGGAAGCACCGCCCGACACGTTTACCGTCAGGGAGATGAGCAGGAATGCGGCGAGCGTTTTGAAAGCATCGCTGGTCCATGGGCAAGTCCGCATCAAGTCGCGCGGCGGGCCGACATTTCTGCTGATGCCGGACAGGACCGGTGAGAGCGCTACGGAGCGGGCCAAAGCGGCCGGAGACTCCGCAACCCGACAGCGCGAGTATCGGGAAAAGTTGCGGACGATGGGCGCCCGTCCGCCCCTGCCCGAGGACATGGAGCGAATCAACCGCATCATTGCCGGTGAGGAATGACCGTTTACGCGGATACGAACTTCTTCACCAATCTTCTGGTGGAATTGCCGCGGAGCGCGGATGCCGACTTGCTGGCGATCACGAACCGGGAGCAGGGATCGCTGCCCTTCCCGGTTTGCAGGCTGCTGAACTTCGAACTGATCAACGCTTTGCAGCGCTTGCGTTACGAAGCGACCCATGGAACCCAAAAAATCCGGATTACCCCCGAACTGGCCTTGGTGGCTGAGGGACAATTCGCCGAGCAGCTTGCGATCGGGTTCGATTGGCGGAAATGCGAACCCGATTCCGAACTGTTGGTTTCGACTTTCAATGATATGGTTCATCGACATACGGCAATACGCGGCTTCCGCACCTATGACGTTCTCCATGTCGCTTCCGCCTTGGTGCTCGGCTGCGATACCTTCTGGAGCTTCGACAAGAAAGCCCTTCACCTCGCCAGACTCGAAGGGCTTGGGACGATCTGATAGGTCGCGATTCATTTGGTCAGGGTTTCGTCGAGGTTGAGGACCAACAGGCAGACGGTGGTCCATGCGGCGTGTTCGGCCGGATCGAGGTTTGCTTCAAGCGGCGCTTCGCCGGTCGCCGCGAGTTTGGCCGCTTCATCCGGACTGGCTGTGAAATGCTCGCGCGACTCGGCCAGGATTTTTCCCAGCGAGGTGATTTCGCGGGCTTCGGGTTCCCGGGCGGTGGCGGTGAGGACAAGTTGGCGGAGTTTCGCGGTGTCGTCCGACAGTGGACCGAGGCGCTGCGCCCAAACTCTCGCGGCCTCGACGTAGGTGATATCGTTTAGGGTTGTTAGAGCTTGGAGCGGCGTGTTGGTACGGTGCGGCTCGAGCGCGCACACCTGCCGGGAAGGAGCGTCGAAGAAATTCGCGGGACCGGCGCTGCGACGCCAGAAGGTGTAGAGGCTGCGGCGGTGCAGGTCCTCGCCAGTTCCCTGGAAGTATCGGTTCTTGCCGAAGCTGATATCCTCCCAGATTCCCGGAGGCTGATAGGGCATGACTGGGAAACCACCTTGCTTCTCGACGAGCAGTCCCGACAACGCGAGGGCCTGGTCGCGGATGAAGCGCGAGTCCAGCCGGAAGCGCGGACCGCGGGCGAGCAGCGCGTTTTCCGGATCGTTGGCAAGGAGCTCGGGATTGAGCGATGCCGACTGTTGATAGGTGCGGCTGGTAAGGATGAGCTTCACCATATGCTTCACGTCCCATCCGCTCTCGCGGAACTCGACGGCGAGCCAGTCGAGCAGTTCCGGATGCGAGGGAAGGGCGCCTTGCAGCCCGAAGTCGTCCGCGGTTTTCACCAGTCCGCGTCCGAAGAATAGCTGCCAGAGACGGTTCACGACCACCCTTGACATGAGCGGCTGCCCGGGCGCGACGAGCCATTTCGCCAAGGCCAGGCGGTCGGCTTTCACCCCGTCCGGAAGCGGCGGCAGGAATGAAGGAGTGCCTGATTCCACCTTCTCGCCGGGTGTTTCATAGTTCCCCCGCAGGAGGATGTGGGATTCGCGCGGCTTGTCATCGCGCATGATCATGACAAGCGGGATCTTCTCCTGCACGCGGTCTTCGGCGATCTTCGCATTTTCAATCTCCTTTTTGAGCGCCTCGAATTCGGCATATTCCTGTTGCGCGAGGAACACATCCAGAACTTTCTGGGTATTTCCATCGAAGAGGTTGTCGAGCTTGATGCTTGAAACGGCACGGCGGGCGAACTCCGCGGTCGGCCCCTGGATCCTCTCCTCAATCAAGGCAGGGGTAGCGATCATTTCCTCCACCCACTTCACGAACTGCGGATAGAAATCCGGCTTGCGGGCGACAAAGACGGCGGTCGCATGCTCGCGAACTTTCGCCGCCGCTTTCGACTCCGCATTCAAAGCATCATCCGCCAGCGAAATGTAGGGCGACTCCACGGCGTAGAGCTTGTCGTAATCGTCGCTGTAATCCTTCTTGCCAAACCGCTTTTCAGGATTTCCCGACTCGCCGACCTGGTTGAAGAACGCGTACATCGAGAAGTAGTCGTTGTGCGTGATGGGGTCGAACTTGTGGTCGTGACACTGGGCGCAGGCCATGGTGAGTCCGAGCCAAGTGCCGCTGGTGGTGTCCACGCGGTCGAACACGTTTTTGGTGCGGTTTTCCTCAGGAATGGTGCCGCCCTCGGCGTTGATCATGTGGTTGCGGTTGAAGGCGGTGGCGACGAGCTGGTCCTGGGTCGGCTTTTCCAACAGATCACCGGCGAGTTGCTCGATGGTGAATTGGTCAAAGGGCATGTTCCCGTTGAACGCCTTCACGACCCAGTCGCGCCACGGCCAGTTCATCCGGTAGGCGTCGCCCTGATAGCCGTTCGTGTCGGCGTAGCGGGCCACGTCCATCCAATCGACGGCCATGCGCTCGCCATAGCGCGGAGAGGCCAGCAGACGCTCGATGGACTCTTCATACGTATCGGTGGAAGTCTGCTCGATTACAGCCAGCGTGGGCGGCAGTCCGGTCAGGTCGAGTGAGGCTCTTCGGAGCAGCGCGCCGTCTTCCTCGCGAGGCGAAAAACCGAGGCCGTTTTGCTTGAGAGTGGATTCCACGAAATGATCGATCGCGTTCACACCCGCCGGCACCGGCGGACGGACCGGTGCGACAAACGCCCAGTGCGGTTCGTATTTGGCACCCTCGGAGATCCAGCGGCGGAGGATTTCCTTTTCCGCCGGGGTGACGGATTTATTCGACTTCGGCGGCGGCATCAACACGTCCGGGTCATCGCTCAGGATGCGGGCGATGAGTTCGCTGTCATCGGGCTTGCCCGGAACAATAGCTTTGACGCCATCGATGTCGGCCGTCGCGCCTTCCGTGGTGTCGAGCCGCCGGTCGCCCTTGCGGTGGTTGGCGTCGGTGCCATGGCATTGGTAGCAGTTGTCGGAAAGGATGGGCCGCACTTCGCGGTTGAATGACACCCCGGCGGCGGCGGACAAGCCGCCGGCGATGATGAGAAAAGTGGTCACGAGCCGATACATACATTTCCAAAGTATCCACTCTGCCCGGGATTGTCGTTTACGAAGGTTCGTAAGGTGGCTCGGCATCGGCGATGAGCCGCTCCCGCACGGCGACCGAGACCGCGGCGGCGGCGCAGTTCACGTGCAGCTTGCGGTAAATGCTGCGTGTCACGTAGTCGGCGGTGTGCGGATTGAGACCGGTGGCGTCGGGGATCTGCTTGCGCGGCAGGCCGGCGGCCATGCACTTGAGCACCGCCTGTTCGCGCTCGGTGAGTCCGTAGTCCTTCTTCGCAGGGGCAAGCCGGGCGAACATCGCCAGAACCCGCGTGGCGACGCGTGGATTCATCGGCGAACCACCGGCGATGGCCTCGTCGATCGCGGCAATGACCTGCGCGACCGGCTGGGATTTCAGCAAGTACCCGGACGCACCGGCACAGATGGCGCGGAAGATTTTGTCGTCATCCTCGAAGACCGTTAGAATCAGGATGTTCGCGCCCGGAGCCTTGCTTTTCAAATGCGCGATGCCTTCGATGCCGTCCATGCCCGGCAGCCCGACATCGAGCAGGACGACCTGCGGCGCGTCCTCCGGCTTGAGCACGGCCAACGCGTCCTCGCAATTTTCAAACGCCTCGACGCGGTGGCGCTGCGGCGCCGCGGTCAGCGCCCGGCAGGTGCCGCGGCGGAATGCGGCGTTGTCTTCGATGATCCAGATGGATGCCATGATTCAGCAGTTAGGGATGGTGAGTAGAACGAGCGTGCCCGATCCGGGCGCGGACTCGATGGTGAAAGTTCCATTCAGCGACTTCGCCCGATCCCGCAGGCTGTGCAACCCCAGCCCGGCGGGCGCGGTGGCGACATCAAAACCACGGCCGTTGTCCTGGATCCGCAGTTCGAACAATCCGCCGGTGACGCCCGCGGAAATCTCCACCGAGTCGGCCCGCGCGTGGCGGACGACGTTGGTCAGCGCTTCCTTGAAAAACAGGAAAATCTGCCGCCGAGTGTCCATGCTCCAGGATGCCGGCAAACGATCAGGCAGACGGACCCAGTGGATCGCACGCCCTGGCAGCAACCGCGCCGCCGCGGTCTGCATCTGGCTGCCGAGGTCGATGCCCATTTCCTGCCTCGCCCCGACGAGCCATAACACTTCGCGCATCGCCTCGCTGCTCTCCTGGGCGATGCGGTGGATTTCCTGCAAGTCCCCCTCGCTCTCCCCGCCCGGTTGCACGGCGGTCTCGCTGAGCACCGCGATGCCTGCCAGATTGCTGCCGATTTCATCGTGCAGATCCCGCGCGAGCCGGGTGCGGAATTGCTCCTGTTCGTCCGCTCGAACGCGCCTCGCCCGCAGCCCCAGCGCGGCGACTCCCGCCGCCAGCAAGATCCCCGCCCCGGCTGCCGTCCATGCGGCCCGGCGCTCCGCCACGACGACGCGGCCCGGCAGGAGCTTTTCCAATTCGCGGATCGAAGCATGGAGCGCTGACCGCCGCGCCCATTCGTCCAGCCACTGCGGGAGTTCCATGAGCCGTCCGTAACTCGTGAATCCATCGGTCAACTGGTTGATCGGCCGCGGGGGATCGCGCTTGGGATCCCCCGAGGTGGTCACCGCGGAGCCCGTGGAAACCCGCTGCCCGAAGGCCTGGACCTCAAGCTCCGAGAGCGCGAATTCGGGCACGGCGGCAATTTCGCCCTTTTCCATCACCACCCGCACGAAGCGCCCGGATTTGCCATCGGCGCGGATCGTCACCGGGTTGTTCCCCGGGTTCGGATAGTCCTTGCCACCGGTTTCAAAAAGCACCCGGGCGTCCGCAAAATCCGCTTGGGTGGCGAGTTCCACCCGGAACTGAAGCGGAAAACGAAAACCCGGCACATCCGCCCCTTGGCGCGCGTGCAACGGATGGAGCCGCACCTCGTCCAAGGTCATTTCCTCGCCCAGATCCACCGCCATCCATGCAGGGATGCCATCCGCGGTGGTAGTGGCGAAAATCGCGTCGAACTCCGGCATCACACCATGCCGGATCGGCGGCCCCAGCGGTGTCCGCCCGTCAGTTAAATTGGATTGTTCCCATCGCGGCGGAAGATTCACCGAGTCCGATGATCCGACCGCTCCACCCAGCGCGATGTTCCGGTTTCCCTGCAAGGCCATCAACTCACCCAGCGCGACAAAGAATGTGTTGTTCTCCTCGGCTGGCTTGGTGACCGTCACACGAATGTAGCGTGCCTTGCAATCCGCCGGAATGACCACCGGCGCGACTCCGGGCGGCGGGAAATCATCATCCGTATGCACGAACAACGGAGTGAACTCGCCGAACGAGGCGTCGTCCGAAACATCCACGCGAAAGCGCTTGGGAAAGCCATAGGCACCTCGGTCCACCGGTTGGAAATCGACGAGCACGGGGACGAGTGCGATGGTATCGATCTGTTGCGAGCTGCCGAGATCCACCTGCACCCACGGCGATTCCGGTGGCGGCGCCGGCTTCTGGTTGGTCTGATAGCCGAACTGCGGCGCGGTGTTTCCCACGACCGGGTCGCCCAATGCCACGAGTTCGGCACGGCGCTGTTCCAATCCGCGCTCCGTTGCGCGCAGTTCCGAGCTGAAAAGCCCGCGCCAATCCCCCGCTGCCGCGAGGTTCGACAGCGCGAGCAAGACGGCGAGTTGCGGAAGAATCACCCGCATACGCTGACAGGTCCGCGGTGCGGGAAAAAGTAGTTTGGCTGCTTCCGGTGGGTGGGGAAGAGAGGTTGGCCCTGTTAGCTGGAGAGCGGCCAAGAGATCCGCTTTTCTTGTTGCAAGTCATTCTCAATTGGCGATTGTTCCGGTCGCATGTCCTCTGCCCTCGCCCAGGATCTCAGCTTCGATAGCACACTGACGCTGAATCAGGTGAGTGTTGGCTGCGACGTGCGGATCCAAGTGCTCAGCGGCCCCGGCTGCGAGCGCCTGCGGGATTTGGGATTCTGCGAACAACTCCAAGTCCGGAAGCTGGCCGGCGGGCGCAATCTGATCTGCTCGATCTGCGGCACCCGCATGGCGATCAGCCGCGAGCTTGCCGAGCAGGTGCTAGTCTCCCCGGTCGGCTGATTTTCCCATGAATCACGCCGCGGATGCTCCATCGACGGTCGTTCTGATCGGCAATCCCAACTCGGGAAAATCGACACTTTTCAACGCGCTCACGGGAGCCAACCAACGCATCGGCAACTATGCCGGCGTCACCGTGGAGGTCAAATCCGGTGAAGCCTACACGCCGCACGGCCGGAAAATCCGCCTGCTCGACGTCCCCGGCTGCTACTCGCTGCGCGCAAATTCCCCGGACGAAAAAGTCGCTCTGGACGCCCTCCGCGGTGAGCTCCCCGGCGAGCTGCCCCCGGACCTCGTGGTCTGCGTGGTGGACGCCTCGAATCTCGAACGCCACCTCCAGCTCGCCCTCCAGGTGGTGGAGCTGGGCCTGCCCTGCGTGCTCGCGCTCAACATGGTGGACGTGGCGGAAAAATCCGGACTGCGCCTCGACCCCGCCAAGATTTCCGAGGAAATCGGCATCCCGGTGGTGCCGATGCAAGCGAACGCCAAAAAAGGTCTCGTCGAGCTGAAACAGGCGATGCGACTGCCATTTCCCGCCACCCACCGGGCGGCGTGGGTCCGCTCGCCGGAGAGCGCGGAGGCGGATCGGCGGGAATGCATTGCGCGCATTTGCGATCTGGCCGCACGCCGGCCGGATGCGCATCAGCAGACGCTGTCCGACCGGATCGACAGCGTGCTGCTGCATCCGCTATTCGGCTGGATCGCGATGTTGGCGATCTTTTTCACGGTCTTCTGGTCGATCTTCTCCTTCGCCTCGATCCCGATGGGATGGATCGAGGAGGGCCAAGCCGCATTCGGCACTTGGGTCGGCACGCTGCTGGCGCAAGGCGACCTGCGCTCGCTGCTGGTGGATGGCGTCATCGGCGGCGTCGGCGGCGTGCTGATGTTCCTGCCGCAGATTGTGCTGCTTTTCCTGTTCATCGGCCTGCTGGAAAGCAGCGGCTACATGTCCCGCGCGGCCTATCTGATGGACGGCGTGATGGCCCGGGCCGGGCTCAGCGGGAAATCGTTCCTGCCGCTGTTCAGTTCGTACGCCTGCGCGATCCCCGGCGTGATGGCCACGCGCACGATCGATTCCGCGAAGGAGCGCCTCGTCGCGATCTTCGTCGCGCCGTGGATGAGCTGCTCGGCGCGGCTGCCGGTTTATTTCCTGCTGATCCCGCTGCTGCTGCACGAACGGGAGGGCACGTGGAAACAGGCGCTCGTGCTCTTCGGCGTCTATGCCCTCGGCACGGCGACCGCGCTGCTCACCGCGCGGCTGCTGCGGCCGAGGTTGGGCGAGGACGTTTCGCCGCGGCATTTCCTGCTGGAGCTGCCGCCCTACCGCGCGCCGCAGTGGGGCTACATCCTGCGCCACGTTTTCGACCGCGGGTGGGCATTCGTGCGCAAGGCCGGCACCCTCATTCTCGGGCTCTCCATCCTGCTGTGGGCGCTGAGCACCTACCCGAAAAAGGAGGGTCTGGACGATACCGAGGCGCTCGCCCACAGCGCCATGGGCCGCATCGGCGCGGTCATCGAGCCGATCGTCAAGCCGCTCGGATTCGACGGCCGCATGGGCACCGCCATCCTCACCTCCTTCGCCGCGCGCGAGGTCTTCAACTCGACGATGAGCATCCTCTACCGGGTGGAGGAAAGCGACGACGAGGTCGAAACCCGCAGCCTGCTGCGCGATCAGCTTGCCGCCGCGAAATGGCCGGACGGGCGGCCGATTTTCACGCCGCTCACGCTCGTCTCACTGCTGGTGTTCTTCGTTTACGCCCTGCAATGCCTGCCAACCACCGCCGTGGTCATCCGCGAGGCCGGCTCGTGGCGCTGGGGCATCGGTCAGTTTTTCTTCATGTCCGCCTTCGCCTATTTCGCGTCCCTCGCGGTCTATCAGATTGGCCGCCTGCTTGGCTTCTGACCCATGGACTGGCAAACGCTCACCGCCCTC
>JBBSJY010000002.1:0-62515 GCA_038256845.1 Verrucomicrobiales bacterium
CGACATCGGTGTCCTCGCCGGCCTCGGTGGTGTGGAGTTCCTCGAGGATGCGCCGGACCTGGCTCGGGCGGCTGCCGGAGCGGACGAAGCCGCGGGTGGTTTTGTCAAAGGTGACGAGTCCCGCGCCATCGCCTTGTTTGATGAAGAGATATGATAAAGCGGCGGCGAGATGTTTGGCATATTCGAGCTTCGAGAGCGCTTTGCCGCCAATCGTTGCGGCGGAGTCGCCGGTGTATTTCATCGAGCCGGAAACATCCACGGCGATCATCGCCCGGAGATTGGTTTCCTCGATGTATTGGCGGATGACCTGGCGGTCGCTTTTCGCCATGACGCGCCAGTCGAGATTTTTAGGATCATCCCCGGGCGAGTATTCGCGGTGCTCGGCGAATTCCACGGAAAACCCCTTGTCCGGCGAGGTGTGGCGGCCGCTGAGGGTGCCGACCATCCGCCGCCGGGCATACCACTCGCTGCGGCGCATGATGCCCATGGTCTCCTCGGGAAGGAGACGCATGCAGTCGGGGAGTTTCAAGGTGTCGTTCATTCCGTTGCGGGAAATCAGAGGACGATTTCTTCCTTCGGCGCGAGGACCTTGATGAGGCGCTTGATGACGTCGTCGCTGGTGACGCCGGCGGCTTCCGCATTGAAGGTGGTGAGCACGCGGTGGCGCAGCACGGGCGTTGCGACGGCGGCGACATCGCCGGTGGTCGCATGGAAGCGGCCGCGGAGGACGGCGTGGGCCTTGGCGGCGGAGATCAGGCAGATTCCGGCGCGCGGACCGGCGCCCCAGCCGACCATTTCCTTCACGAAATCGGGCGAAGACGGATCTTTCGGGCGGGTGGCGCGGGCGAGCTTGGCGGCGAAATCGATGACGTGATCGCCGACGGGCACGCGTTTCACGACCTCCTGCATGCGGAGGATATCTTCCGCGTTGAGCATCGGGGTGACCTCGCTGCTGCCTGGGCTGGTGACGCGGCGGATGATTTCCCGCTCGTCCGCTTCGGACGGGTAATCGACCACGATATTGAAGAGGAAGCGGTCGAGCTGCGCCTCGGGCAGGGGATAGGTGCCTTCCTGCTCGATCGGGTTCTGGGTGGCGAGGACGAAGAACGGCTTGGGCAGATCGAGCGTGTGCTCGCCGACGGTGACGTGGTGCTCCTGCATCGCTTCCAGCAGCGCGGCCTGCGTTTTCGGCGGGGTGCGGTTGATTTCGTCGGCGAGGACAAGGTTTGCGAAAATCGGGCCGTGGACGAAGCGGAAGCCGCGGTGGCCGGTCTCGGGATTCACTTCGAGCACGTCGGTGCCGGTGATGTCCGCCGGCATCAGGTCGGGTGTGAACTGGATCCGCTTGAAGCTGAGGTGGAGGGCGCGCGCCAAGGTGGAAACCAGCAGGGTCTTCGCCAGGCCGGGGACCCCGACGAGGAGCGCGTGGCCGCGGCAGACGATGGCCATCAGCGTTTGTTCCACGACCTCATCCTGGCCCACGATCACGCGGCCGATCTCCGCTTTCATTTTCCCGTACACTTCGTGGAGTCGTTCCACCGCTTCCTGATCGCTATTGCTCATAGGCCCTCCGATACACACGGGCAGCGCGGCAACTTGCAATCGCCAGAGAATAACTCGGGAAATCCCCGCTACGGAGCGGGAAGCGGGCGGGTTGGCGGAAAATCGTGATTTGATCTCCCCGTGTTCGGCAAGATCAGGAGGTGCCGGCGCGGGCCGAGCGACGCGGTCGGCTTGAGGTTTTCTGGCGACGGAATGCCTCGTGCCATGCCGTGGGATTCTCACGCGGAATCATCAAACCGATCAGGTCCCGGTTGACGCGTCTTTACAGAGGAAGCCGCTCATGTAGCATTTGTCCGCTGCCCACCCCCCAACCAAATGTTTCGTCAGCCTCGGCCCCCCGACCCTGACCAAGACCTGATTGATCGTGCACGAGAAGGCGACACCCGCGCCTTCGACGCACTGATCCTCAAGTACGGCGAAAAGCTGTACGGCTTGGTTTATCACATGACCTCCCACAAGGAGGACACCCACGATCTGCTTCAGGAGATTTTCGCCCGAGCGTACCGCTCGCTCGGTAAATTCCGCGGCAGCTCAAGCTTTTACACGTGGATCTATCAAATCGCGGTCAATTTGACCCTGAATTTCATCAAGAAGAAAAAGCGGCGTTCCATGTTGAGCCTCAACGAATTGGACTCAGAGGTTCATCAGGATCCCGGGCTGGTGGATCACACGCATGAGGCGAATCCGGAGCGGCAGAGCAATCTCAATGAACTCCAACTAAAATTGAACGAGGCGATGAAAAAGCTGTCAGACCCCCACAGAATGGTCGTGACGATGTTTGACATCCAGGGCATGTCCCATGGCGAGATCGCCAAGATCCTCAAGACCTCGGAAGGAACCATCAGGTCACGCCTTCATTACGCCCATCTCCAACTCCAGTCTGCACTGCAGGAGACTTGGGAGGAGCGATTTTGAGGTCTGATAGATTTTTAAAAATTTCCTTGCTCTGAGGGTGAAATTTCACAAATATTAACCATCAATCGCGGTGAAGCCAACCATGGAACAACTTGAGAGACTGTTAGCTGCAAAGCGCGAGGAGCGCCCGGCGGAAGGTTATTGGCAGGATTTCCTTTGCGAGTTTCATCAGCGACAACGGGAGCAGGTTCTCCGCAAATCGCCGTTCGCCGGTGTTTTCGGCCGCCTCTCCGAGTGGACGGGCGGATTGGGCCATGCGAAGTGGGTTTACGGAGCCGGTCTTGCCTACGCGGCGATGGCGGCTTTCTTCCTCTTGGCGCCGCGGGCCGTGGAGGCCGAGGTGGCTCCTTCCGTGCCGGTGAATCATACGGTGGTTCCGGCTGCCGCGCCCGCGCCTGCCATTCAGATCGAGCAACTTAAGAAGCTGGACTTGAGCCCTTCGGTTAAGGGCAATGTCGACGAGCAGGTGTTCTGATCCGGTTGATCCGCGATACAGGACTCCGGATCTCGATTTCGGCGAGCATGCTTGTGTCGCCCCGGTTGTGCGCGCGGCAGGTTACGGATTGCTACGCGGACGCGGTCAACACGCTGCTCGATCTCGTCCCTGGCTAGGCTGTGACCCTCCGGCTCTCCCGCCGGAAGGAATAGCTGGATTTCCAAATCATCCCGATTGCCCGGGCGACTCCGTGGAAGCCGGAGAGTTGCGGTTGATCGACAGGCCGATCCGGGGCAAGTCAGCGGGATGCCCATCGTGCTCGCTTCCACATCGCCCCGTCGTGCCGAGCTCCTCCGCCGGGCCGGAGTGCTGTTCGAAACGGTGCCCTCGCCCGCAGAGGAGCTTCATGACCCCGCCATGGAGCCGCAGCACCTCTGCGAAACGAACGCTCTGGCGAAGGCGACAGCGGTGGCGGCTTTGCGGCCGGATGCGATCGTGATTGGCGCGGATACCCTCGTTTTCATCGACGGCATGCCATTGGGAAAGCCTCGGGATCTCGAGGAGGCCCGGGAGATGCTCGAACGCCTGGCGGGGCGAACCCACCGCGTTTGCACGGGTGTCGGAATCGTATTTCCAGGGGGTGGAAGCGAAACGTTTCACGAAATCACGGAGGTCGATTTTCATTCGTTCGGCGACGAAACGATCGATGGCTATTTCGCGCTGGTGAATCCGCTGGATAAAGCGGGCGCCTACGGAATCCAAGAGCACGGCGAGAGGCTGGTCGCGCAGATCCGGGGCAGTTTCGAGAACGTGATGGGACTGCCCGTGGGCAAGGTGCTCGCGGCCCTTCGGTAAATCGGATTGCGATGGAGGGAACAGCGGGAGAGAATCGGTCATGGAGGTGCCGCACCGCTATCCCTTGATCTTTAATCCGAATGCGCGGAGCCAGAAGGGTGCGCGGGCGTTGCGATTTCTGATGGCAAACGCGAACCGCTTCGCGCTTTACGCCACCAACAACGAATTCGAGGCACGCGAACTTGCCGCCCGCTTCGCCGCGCAAGCCGAGCCGGTGGTAGTTGCCGCGGGAGGCGACGGAACTCTCAACGCGGTGGTCAGCGGCCTTGCGGGGTCCGGCACGGCTCTCGGCGTGCTGCCTGCCGGCACGATGAATGTTTTCGCCCGTGAACTTGGCATTCCGTTCGATCCCCTCAAAAAAGCCTTCGAGATCATCGAGCGTGGGCATGTCCGGGAGATCGACCTGTTCCTTGCCAACGGTGCCCCGTTTGTCCAGATGGCAGGTGTCGGATTCGATGCGATGATCATCGAGGAGACAACCTGGGAATCGAAGAAGATCTGGGGGCCTTTGGCCTATCTGGTTTCCGCAGTGAGAGTGCTTGGAGAGCGTCCGCCGAAGATGGAAGTTGTCTGTCCCAATGGATTCCGTGAGGAAGGTGTGGCGGTTTTGGCAGGCAACGGTTCGCTCTATGGCGGTCAGTTCCGTTTGTTCCGCAATGCGGACAACTGCGATTCGAAACTGGATGTGCTGGTGTTCAAGGAGGCAGGTTACCGCTTTGTCCTCGACTCACTCCACGGACTTGCCCGGGGCGGAATCGATCTGGCGGCGTCGACCAGCTATTTCCAGGCGGAGGAGTTTGTCGTCCGCGCGGACCGCGAGGTGCCGGTGGAAGTTGACGGAGAGTTGCTGGGACGGTTCTCCGAAATACGCTTCGCGGAATCCAGCCAGCGCCTGAGAGTGCTCGCGCCTGAGGGGCCGGTCGCCAGCCGCTTTGTCGATTCGATCAAGGCGATGCTTCAATGGCCGAGCAAGCCCGCGGAACTTCTAACAACCACTCCCGCGCCGTGAGACGGTCAACCCGGAGAAATTCAGGGCGCTGGCGGAAAACGGGTTTGGCCTTGGCCGCGCTGGTGATCGGATTGGTGGCCGTGGTGATATATGCCAATGTCACCGCGATCTGGACATCGCGCGGGCGGATTTTCAGCGAAGTAAAGGATGTCCCCACTGCCAGGGTCGGGCTTGTTTTCGGAACGACCGATCGGGTCAGCGGTCGGGAGAACTTGTATTTTCGATATCGGATCGATGCGGCGGCTGAGATATGGAATGCGGGAAAGGTGGAAACCTTCATTGTGTCCGGTGACAACCGCAGCAAATATTACAACGAACCGCAGAAAATGAAGAACGCTCTGATAGAGCGGGGGGTGCCGGCGGAGAGAATCGTGTGCGATTACGCCGGCCTGAGAACCTTGGATTCGGTGGTCCGGGCGAATGAGATTTTCGGAGCGGATTCGATTCTGTTCATCAGCCAGCGCTTCCAGAACGAACGTGCGATCTACCTGGCACAGGCGCATGGGATCAGCGCATTCGGCTTCGATGCGCGGGATGTGGGTGCGCAGGGAGGCTTGAGGACCCGTGTCCGCGAAATCGGCGCGCGGGTGAAAATGTGGCTGGATGTCAATTTCCTTCACACCCGCCCGCGCCACCTAGGCGAGAGAATCGAATTGCCGGACTAAGGGCGCAGCGCGGGCGGTTGTTTCAGGATGCGCATTCCCTCACGGATGTAGATGATGGCGGACCAAAGGGTGAAAACGGCCGCGACGGCGCAGGGCCAGGAAGGGGGTAGTGGGATGACCTTCAGCATGACCCAGGCGATGGCCACCATCTGAGTGAACGTGCACACCTTGCCACTCCAGTGAGGGGCGATTTTCACCTTCCGATGCGCGGAATAGAGGATCCGGATGCCGCCCAGGATGATGCAGTCGCGCAGGATCACGACCGCTGCGAACCATAGCGGAAGTCGCCAGCCGCCCGGCCCCCAATCGACCAGTGTGAGCGTGACGATCGCCGTGAGCAGCAGCGCCTTGTCGGCGATCGGATCAAGGAATGCGCCGAATTCGGACATCTGGTCGAAGCGGCGGGCGACCCAGCCGTCGATCCCATCGCTTGCCGCAGACGTGACAAAGATTCCGAGTGCGGTCCATCGCTGCCATTCGAGGGGATTTCCGTCCCGGACTCCCAAACCGTAGGCGATCGAGAACGCGCCGAAAAACGGCACGAGCAGCAGGCGCGTCACGGTGATTTTGCTGGCAAAGGTCACAAGCACAATCAAGCAGAGGACGGGCGGCCCAGAAACTTGAAAGTTGGGCGCAGTGGTTGCACCCCCGCGGGAAACGTTGACACTGGACTCCGTGAACCCCCTCCCGCATTTCACAGCGCCCGCCAAACCATTGGATCGGCCGATCATAGCGCTCGCTGGATCGGTGGCAGGGCTTGTCTAACATCCCGTCGAGACCCGATGAACGTTCCTAGAAACTCCCCGCCTCCGGGCTACGTCCTGGCACCCGCCACCGCGATTGGAAGCCTGGCCGTGGTACTGGCCATCGGGCTGGGTATGCTGGAGTTTTCCGAGCGGGCGGACGCCGTGATCGCCAGCTGGCTGGATGAGCGTGGCGCTGCCGCCTTCCCGCACCGGCTGCCGGAGTGGATGATCTGGCTGGCCGGCGCGCTGATCGCCTATGCACTTTCACTGGCCATGCTCGCCGTTCCGGGCATTTGGCGACGGTTGGTTTTGTGGATCACAGCTCTGATTCTGGTGATCGCGTGGGCTCCGGTCCTCGCGCTATCCGCCCGCCAGCCAACGGTCAGCACGGGCATTGTGACGGTGCTGTGGTCGGGCGTTTGCTCGTTGATGTATGCCAGTCGCCATCGGATGGAATGCGATGAGAACCCGAATGCCCCTCGTGATGGCCCGCGCTGATTTCCCGGAGCCGGTGAAGACGTTGATCGCCGGATTGAAGCGCCTGCCGGGGATAGGCCCTCGCAGCGCCGAGCGGATCGCGGTCTGGCTTTTGCAAAGCCCGAAGGCGGAGCCGCTTGCCCTCGCCGAAGCGCTCCGGCATGCCCGGGATACGGTCGTGCGCTGCCCGGTCTGCGGGTTTTTTGCAACGGCGGAAGGTTGCCAGATTTGCGACGATCCGAAGCGCGACAAGGGCCTGCTTTGCGTCGTCGAGCAGGCCACCGACGTATTGCCGATGGAGCGCTCCGGGGCGTTCCGCGGCCACTATCACTGTCTCGGCGGCAAGCTTTCTCCGCTGGACCGCATAGCTCCCGAGGATCTTAACATCCCGGCGCTGCTCCGCCGTCTCGATTCCGCGCCGGAAGGCAGCGAGGTGATCCTCGCGCTGGGATCGGATGTCGAGGGAGAGGCGACGGCAAATTATCTGGCTGACCTGTTGCGAGGAAAACCCTGCCGTCTTACGCGCATCGCCCAAGGACTGCCTGCGGGCGGCGGACTGGAGCATGCGGACGAGCTCACCCTGATGCGGGCGATGCAAGGACGCCGGAGCCTTTGATGATGCGCTCCGCGGCGGGCAACCTCCGGAGTGGAAACACGGACACGTCCACGGGTTCCGCCACGAGCATGGAAAGCGGCGGGCAAGCCGGATGCGGGAAGCCATCCCACAACAGCGGCTCCGCCGACCATTGCGCGCCATTCGCCTCCGCAATCCGGTACGGCGCGTGGTGCACCGCCCCGCTGAAAAGCGTGCCGTCCGGGCGGGCGCTGAAAAGCAGATATCGCTCGACCAAAAACCATTCGAGCGAACCTGGGGCGGCTTCCGCAGCCGTCTCCGGCAAATGATAGTCATAATGCGCCCCATTTGCGGCGGTCATCTTTCGCCGTGCTTCGTATTTCACCCGCCGCTGCAAGATTTCGGCCTTCATCGACGCGTGCTCGTAGGGCAGGTGGAACCATCGTCGGGCGACTTCGACAGCGAGCGGCTGGTTGCAGTCCAATGAGAAGAACCACACCCCGGGATTTCCGGCGTCGTCATGGACATACGTCCTCACGTTGAGTTCCAGGAACCAGGACAGTTTGGGGACGGAGGGGAGGCCGACTGGGCGGACCCGTTCCATGGAAAACGGCACGATTCCAAGCCAAGCACTGCCGCGAAATGTGTCGGCGTAGAGGCCCGCCGGCAAGCGGGACTGGACGGCGGCGCGCGATATCGGCCAGTGCAAGAATAGAAGATGCGACCACCGCTGCCGCATGACAGGGATGCCTTTGGGCCGATTCCGGGCTGCAAGTCGCTGTTCTGGAGTGGGGGATTGGGAACCCATGGCAAAGAGTGGCATAAGTCGGCGCGGTGCGCCAGACGGAGCTCCAGCGGGCGATTTCAATCGTTTTTGCACCATTTTCGCCAACCTTTGCAATCGTTGGTTACAGAACAGTATCTCCAGGTCCCTGTGTTCCAACGATTTGAAGGTTGGCGCGCAACGTGCGGGTCCATCCTGACTCCATTTGAATCCATGAAACGATTCTTGATACTGACAACTGCATGCCTTGCGACAGCTCCGCTCCCCGCTTTCTCACAGGTTTCCAGGGACGCGGAGACTCAGGACGGTTCCGCCCGGGTTTACGATCATTGGACGACATTTTTGCACCCGGGCTCCGGCTATGAGCTTCCAGTGCCCCCGCGGGTGAGGGCGATTGGAGTGCCGGAGACATCGCCTGAGGCACGATTCGTCTCTCCGGACGGGGCGTTCGAGTTGAGGGTTTGGGGCGGTTTGAGCCGCCGGTCACCGTTGCCTCATTTCGAGGCGGAATGGAGACTCGCGCGAAACAAGCCGGGACGCACTGTCAACTATCAGAGAAAGGCTGGATCCTGGTTTGTGGTTTCAGGCACCGATCAAGACGGCATCGAGTTCTATGAAAAATTCACCATGAGGGGAAACCATGTGGGCGGGTTTGCGATGACCTACCCGCGGTCGCGCCTATGGGAATTCGAGCCGTGGGTGGTGGCGGTCGAAAAGGGATTCCGGCTTGTTGCTCCGACCGCCGGAAGACGCCTTTCTCCCAGTCGTGGTGCAGCCGCAGATCGTCAGCTCGACGCCGGAACAACTGACATTCCGGATACGCGATCCGCTCCGGGCGGTTCCCGATCTCTTCCCCGGTCGGAGATGGACAGCGAGGCGATGTCTCGCAGGACCGCAGATGCCGCACCCGAACGAGTTACAGGCCGATCGGCAAATTTAGAAGACAAGAGCCCGGACCCGGAGAAACTTCCGTCCCCTTCGATGAGCGCGAAGAGCCTGCCGGTGGGTAAAAAGGTTCCCGGAAAACCCGGTTTCGTGTATAGCCCGTTCAGTGCCGACCAACGCTTGGTAGATGTTGACGGAATTCCTTCGGGAACCCAGGTGAAGTGTCCGTATACGATGAAGATCTTCCGCGTGCCGTAGTCAATTCAACCGCGAGGAGGATATAAAGCAGTTAGCAAAACGGTTTGTTCAAACCAGGCGGGCTGCGAGGAGTTCGCGCTGGAATACGAGTTCCTTCGGCAGGTGGTCGTAGAGATCGATGAATAGCTCGCCCTGACTGACCAACTCGGTTCTCCACTCGTTGCGATCGAACTTCATGGCACGATCAAATGCGGCCTCGTCGAAACCTTCGAGTCCCTCAATGTTGAAATCCTCAAAGGCGGGGGTCCATCCGATCTGGGTTTCGTAGCCGGCGGCCGCCCCTTTGCAACGTTTCACGATCCACTCCAGCACACGCATGTTGTCTCCGAAGCCCGGCCACAGGTATTTGCCATCCTCGTCCTTGCGGAACCAGTTGACGTGGAAAAACCGCGGCAGGCTCTTGAGGTAGCGGCGCATCTCCAGCCAATGGCCGAAGTAGGCGCCCATGTTATAGCCTGCGAAGGGTAGCATGGCCATAGGGTCGCGGCGCACCTTGCCGATCGTGCCCGCGGCGGCGGCGGTCATCTCGGAGCCCATCGTCGCCCCGACGTAGATACCGTGGCTCCAGTTGAAGGCTTGGAATACGAGGGGCATGGTTGTGGCGCGACGCCCTCCGAAGATGATGCCGTCAATGGGCACACCATCGGGATTCTGCCAGTCCGGATCGATGGTGGGACATTGGATGGCCGGCGCCGTGAAACGCGCGTTGGCGTGGGCGGCGGTGCGGCCGCAGCCGGGCGTCCAGTCCTGACCGGTCCAGTCGATCAGATGGTCGGGAGCTTCTTTGGTCATATCTTCCCACCAGACATCTCCATCATCGGTGAGGGCCACATTGGTGAAGATGGTATTCGATTTCATCGATTCCATTGCGATCGGATTGGTGGAATCCGCGGTGCCCGGAGCAACACCGAAAAATCCCGTTTCCGGATTGATGGCGTGTAGTTTCCCGTCCTCATGTGGCCACAGCCAGGCGATATCATCCCCCACGATGGAGGTCTTCCAACCGGCATCGAGATATGCCTTTGGCGGAATGAGCATGGCAAGGTTCGTCTTGCCGCAGGCGGAGGGGAACGCTGCGGTGACATAGGTTTTGGAGCCGTCCGGCGCATGGATGCCGACGATCAACATGTGCTCCGCCATCCACTGGTGCTCGCGGGCAATGTTCGAAGCTATGCGGAGCGCCAGGCATTTTTTTCCTAGCAGGGCATTGCCGCCGTAGCCGGAGCCGGATGACATGATCTCCCGGGTTTCCGGGAAATGGACAATGTATTTGTCATCATTGCAGGGCCACGGGAGGTCTGCCTGGCCGGGATCGAGCGGCGCGCCGACCGAGTGGAGGCAGGGGATGAACTGGCCGTGGCCGTCGCGTTTTTTCGGGGTGATGCCGGAAACCTCGTCTTCGAGGCGCTTGAGGACATGTGAACCCATATGACACATGATCCGCATGTTGGCGACGACATACGGGCTGTCGCTGATTTCAATTCCGATTTTTGCCAAGGGCGAATCGAGCGGGCCCATGCAAAAAGGAATGACATACATGGTCCTTCCCTTCATGCATCCCCGGAATTTGCCGGTCAGCGTGAGGCGCATCTCCGCGGGGTCGGCCCAACGGTTGGTCGGACCCGCCTCGTCCGGGCGTTTGGTGCAAATGAATGTCCGCTCCTCGACCCGTGCGACATCGGAAGCAGTGGAGCGGGCGAGAAACGAATTGGGCCGCTTCTCCGGGTTCAGGCGGGTGAAGGTCCCGCGTGCGACCAGCAAGGTGGTGAGACGATCCCATTCCTCCTGTGAGCCGTCGCACCATTCGACGGAGTCAGGGGTGCAAAGTGCGTCCATTTCGTCGACCCATTCCTGTAAGGTCGCGTGTGAAGTTCGGAAATTGCTCATCGCGTGGCCATTTCAACCACCGGAAAGCCCTATAGCAATGCTGACCGCCAAGATCCGCGGTTATTCCGGTAAACCGGCGATGAAGGTGAGATTCTGGTAGCCGCCCTCTCCCCGAGCGGGAATCGGGGATGGGCGCGTGGGACACCAAGCGGGCGGAGCTGAACCTCTGCGGTCAGAGCCAAGCAAAAAGGCCACCCGATTGATTCGGGCGGCCCTCGGTTTCCCCGGACGGGGGAATTGGATTAGTATTGGGTGGTGGTGGTGCGCCGCTCGGTGGTGCTGCTGCCGACATACGGATCAATCCGTTGGGTCGTGGTGGTTTGGGTGGAGGCGCCCGTGGTGGTTGGCGGGTCGGCGTCAATATGGGCGGTGCAGCTCGAAACGGCAGCGGCGGCAATGAATCCGGTGATCGAGAACAGGATGGTGGACTTCAGTTTCATGATTGTTGTGTTTGGTATTTGTTTGCCTTGAGTCCGCAAGATTCGAAAAGCTGGCGGCTTGATCAATGGTGGCGTCTTGTTAGCAGTCGGAGTGCAAAGCCGTTGATTCTTCCGTAACTCACAGATAATGAACGAAGAATTGCTACCTTTCCTGGCGGTTCTAGCGGGTCGTTCATGCAGGAGTCGCCGCAACTGGCGGCCGGGCGTTGCATTTTGCGCCCGCTCTTTTCCACTAAAAATGAAAGGCGGCGGGGGAAACCCGCCGCCTTTCCGGTTGAATTGATTGGGCCGCCGTCGCTTCGCGCCCCGGAGGACGTGGAGCGGTGGCCGCCCGAAAATCGAACATCCGAACAACAACCAACAGAACGGACCACGGATTTCCCGTCTTTCAAGGTGACAGATTTCTCACCGGCCCTTGCCGGGTGAGGCGGAGCGTGGTAATCCGTGCGGTGAATGGGCACGGCGGAGAGAGAATACAACCGGGAAGGCAGGCGCGAAGGCGGCGGCTTCCTTTCCCAACTCACTCCAGCGGTCAAGTGGCTGCTGATCACCAATCTGGTGATCTATTTTGGCGACATGATATTTCTGCAGGGCGCGATCCGTGAGATCGGGCAGTTCTCGATCCCATCCGCGCTGGGCAGCGGCCGCTTGTGGGAGTTTTTCACGTTCCAGTTCATGCATGGCAGCGTGGGCCACGTGCTGTTCAACTCGATCGGCCTGTATTTTTTCGGTCCGTGGATGGAACGCCACTGGGGGCTTGGGCGTTTCATCGCTTTCTATCTGCTCTGCGGGGTGGCGGGTGCGGTCCTCTACACCGTTCTCGTATTCATGGGCGTGTTGGAAAGCGCCTACCTGGTGGGTGCGTCGGCAGGCATCTATGGAATCCTGGCTGGCGTGGCAGTGGTCGCGCCGAATCTGAGAGTGGCGCTGTTGTTTCCGCCGATCGAGCTGTCGATGCGCCAGCTGGCAATTGCGCTGATGGTGATTTCCTTGGGAATGATCGTCCTTCCTTTCGGGCTCAACCGGGGTGGTGAAGCAGGACATCTTGGTGGGGCGGTCCTGGGATTTCTTCTGATCCGCTACCCCGGGCTGCTGAACTGGGCGCGGCGTGAGGCCCCGCCCGTCGAGGTTGTCCGCCCGAAAGCATTCAGGCAGCGATCCGCGGCCAAACTGCGGCCGAGAACCACCGTCGAACTCCAACAGGCGTCGGCTGTCGACCGGATCCTTGACAAAATCTCACGCGAGGGCTTTCAGAGCCTGACTCAGGAGGAACGCGAGGTTTTGCTGCGCGCCTCCAATTCCAAAAAAACCGACTGATGAACGACGCCGAAATGATCCAATCCGCGGAGCCTGGCGTCCAAGTGGCCCGGCTGCGCGCCATCATGCATCGCCTGCGGGCTCCCGGGGGCTGTCCATGGGATGCCGAGCAGACGCACCGCTCGCTCGTAGGGAATTTGATCGAGGAGACCTACGAAACCGTCGATGCGATCGAGCGGGACGATCACGAGCATCTGAAGGAAGAACTCGGCGACCTTCTGCTGCAGGTGGTATTCCATTCCGAAATCGCCGAGGAGTCCGGGAAATTCACCCTCGACGAAGTGGCCCGTGGGATCTGCGACAAGCTCGTCCGCCGCCATCCCCATGTTTTCGCAGGGAGTGATGCCGCGACTTCCGATGACGTTTTGAAACAGTGGGACGAAATCAAGCGGGAGGAAAAGGGCAATGGCGGGAAGCCTTACCTTCACGACGTCGGAAAAGGTCTTCCGGCACTGCTGCGGGCCTCCAAGCTGCAGAAGAAAGCTGCCAAAGTCGGATTCGACTGGCCCGTCGAGACGGGAGTCTTGTCGAAAATCCGGGAGGAGTTCCTCGAACTCCAATCTGCGGTGGACGCACAGGACATGAGCGCGGTTTCGGAGGAACTCGGCGACCTATTGTTCGCAGTCGTCAATTTGGCGCGCTTCCGTAAAATCGATCCGGAGGTACTGATGAATGCCTCCAACAACAAATTCGAGGCGCGGTTCGGGGCGATGGAGCGTTTCCTGAATGAGCAAGGGATCACCCTGGAACAGGCCACCGCCGCTCAGATGGAGGACTCGTGGGAGGAAATGAAGAAGAGAGAGTAGCCCCGGAACTCATTCTTTTTCGATTTTCCACCGGAGAAACCGCTGGCCATCTCCTCGCGGAGCGGTGGCGGATGCGGCACCATCCGAGGTGTTGATCGAGATTTCGTCGCCCAACCAATCGATCAGATTGTCGGACCATTCCGCTCCGTAGCGGATGCCGGGGCGCACCGCGGGCAGCGGACGCCGAATGGTCAAAGTCCCCGTTTTCAGGTTTTGGGTGGTAGCGGAGCCGTCCGCAAGCTGGCCGGTCGGTTCGTCCGCGATTTCCAAGGTGTCGGTGATCGGCGAGACCACCAGCGGATCGAGCAGGAAGGCATATTCGACCCCATTGGGGATGCCATCGCCATCGTCATCGCCAGAGAACGATTGGGTGAGGACCGGATATTCATAGGCCACCCACGCGTCGTAGCCGGTGGCCGGGGATGAGGTGACTTGGAGAGATTTTACCGGTCCGTGCTGGAACCAGCGGTTTCCCAGCTTGGTCCTCATGCGGAGGGCCCAGCGCTCACCCGCCCGGGGCGGGGTTCCGGCAGTGATCCCGTTAAACGTAAAGCGGTCGCTGTCGGGGAGAAGCTCATTGATGGCTTTCGGATCCAACCATTCCCCGCCCGTGACGCTGAAATCGTCGAGGAAGAAACCAGTGGGGTGAATCGCGGTGCTGGCACCGTTCTGATCGATCGCGTAAATCGAGCCATCGCCGAGCTGAAAGAGGCGGAAGCGGACACGCACGGGTGTGGGGCCGGGGGGCAGGAAGATCGATTCGGTGATGGGCGCGGCATCCACGGATCCTGCGGCGCGACCCACAAGCGTTTTCGCGGTTGTCCAGCTCGCACCGTCATCCTCGCTGGTTTCGACCGCCAAGCCGGTCGAGGGGGTGGTCAGGCCGCGTTTGTATCTGAAGTGGAAGGTTGCGCCACCTTCCGGCACGATCTGGCGATCCACTTCAAAGGATTGCTCGATGTTCGCGCGGGTGTAAGCGTCCGGCAGGTAGGGAAAGGTAAGACGATAGGACCGCAATCCCGCCACCATTGAGAACGTGGGCAGCCCCGCGAATGTGGCGGTCGCTAGAAAGGGATAGGTCGTCGCGGTGCTGGCGATGATCCGGGATTGGGGCTCCAGTGCGGTTTCCGCGTTCTCCAACCATGTGTTGGCGAGGGGGCGAAAACACGTGACCGATCCCGCTTCCGCTTGAGGTGGGAGTTTCAGGAAATAGTTGGCTGGAACGCCGGTCGCGGGCGCTGGCGTACCGGTCAGCGACTGGGCTGCCGAAAGACGGTTGGGATTGATCAGCGTGACGGCATACCGGTGTGAGTCCGGCACGCCCGGACCCCGGATTCCTGAAACTGTGACATGAAACGTCACATCGTCGGTGACCTTGTCCGTCGCCGCCGGTTCTCCCACCTCCCATGCGATGGCCCGGTCGCCGTAAGCCGGGCTGGCACCACTCACTTTGACCGTCGCGGCAACCGGGCTGCCGGACTGGTCGGTGATGGAAACCGTGGCGTTCGTGAAATCCGCATTCGGGTAGGAAAGGGACCAGAAACGGGAATTCACCGGCGCGGGGAAATAGCCCGGAGAGGGGTAGGATACAAAGCGGGGTTCCAACCCGCCCCGCTCTTCCCCTGCGTGCTGGATCACGTAGAGGCAGTTTGCAGATCTCTTCTGGCTGGCCGCGCTCGCGACCACGTCCCCCGTCGCGAAGTCCGTCGCCTGGGGATAGAGAATCCACCGGCGATGGCCGACACTGGAGTTGAAGCCGGAGGTGCCGTTGCCCAGTTCCTCCCGCAGATACTCGGTGATCGCCCCGGGACCGTAAACCCCGGAGGCCAAATTTCCCTTGTGGCTGCCGTTCCAAGCGGCCGCCGTCCAAGCCACGAAGTTCGTCGGCGGATTGTGGAAGAGGGCGTTGTTCATTGCCACCACGTAGGCGGCCCGTTGCGCGGCTGCGGATTTGTGAGTCGTTGCCGCCGGTTTGTGGGGGTCGCTGCCATCGATCCGCACGGCACTGCCACTGTTGACCGATACGTCCGCGGGCAAGCCGGCCATCGCCCGGAAGAAATTCACCCTGCGCTCGACATCGGCGACAAAGGCGGGAGAGGTCGTGCCCTCGGCTCCCGCTCCGGTGCTTGTATAGGTGCCGGTCCAGTTGATCCGGCTCTGATATCCCTCGGAGGCCATGTAGACGGCATGCCAGAAGGCCACCACATCATTGCGGTCGGACGTATCGACGCTGAAGCCCGCGGAATCCATCCGTGCGGGGGGGGCGGGATAATTCCCGGGCTCCCACGCGAACAGAAGCGAGGGGCTGGATGCGGCCATCAAAAGTATCAGCCGCGCGGTCGGTGAAGAAAATATTTTCAAGAACGCCGCATGATTACGACTCCTTTTTAAAAAGATCAACACTTCTGAACCTAACAGCTAGCCAAATTGGTACCGGATTGCGGAAACGCCGAACAAGGCGGCGGTTTCCACCCGGAGAATGATCTCTCCGAGTGTGACGGGGAGGAAGCCCGCTCCCAGCGCGAGGCGGGTCTCGTCGGGCGTGAAATCCCCTTCCGGCCCCACCAGCAAGGTCACGCGCTCGGTGCCGGGAAAACGCAGGAGCGTGTCGCGCAACGGAGCGGAGCCGGAAGCCAAGGAGGCGATGATCCTCAAAGAGTTGTCCCGATCAAAACCTGCCAACCACGAGACGACGTCCATGGGGCTGGCGATTTCCGGAAGCGAATCCTGGCCGCATTGCTTGCAAGCTTCCAAGGCGATCCGGCGCCACTTGTCCGGCTTCCCTTCGCCGGGCTGGACGACGGTGTTGCGGGTCAAAAGCGGCTGAATGGAGGCGACCCCGAGCTCGACGGATTTCTGGACGATGAGATCCATATTTTTTCCCTTGGGAATCGCGAGGGCGAGCGTGATCCGGGGTTTCGGAGCATGCATGGCGGAGATTTCCCCCAGACGGATTTCCACCCGGTCCCTTGACACGCACCCGACCTCCGCGCTGGCATGGCACCCCTTGCCATCGAAGACCGTGATCGTTTCACCCGGGCGGATCCTCAACACCTGAGAGAGATGCCGGGCCTCGTCATTCAAAAGTACCGCCTCCGAGTGCCAGCAATCGGGGGGCAGGAAAAAGCGGGCCATACGGGCAAGATGGGGGATAACAGCGGCTTTCCCGCCCCGGACTCACAAATCGAAGAACCGCTTTGCCTTCTGCAGGAAGCCTTCCTGCATCGGCGAATTATGGTCTCCGATCGACTCGGAAAATGCCCGCAATTTTTCCTGTTGGGTTCCGTTGAGCCGTGTGGGGACTTCGACCTGCACGCGCACGTTCAGATCGCCGCGCCGACCGTTCGAGAGCGAAGGCATACCCTTCTCGCGAAGACGGAAGACAGTTCCTCCCTGGGTGCCGGCCGGGATCTTAATGGACGATTGGCCATCGAGAGATGGCACTTTGAGCTCGCCGCCCAAGGCAGCGACCGAAAAAGGGAGCGGGACCTCACAGAAAAGATTCGCGTCGTCGCGTTCGAACACATCGTGATCGCTGACGTGGAGGAAGACGTAGAGATCGCCCGCGGCGCCGCCGCGGACCCCGGAATCGCCATTGCCGGAGGAGCGCAGGCGCGTGCCGGTATCAACGCCTGCCGGAATGCGCAACTTGATCCTGCTTTCCCGCTGGACGCGGCCTTCGCCGCGGCAGTCCCCGCACGGATCGGAAATGGTTTCGCCGGCCCCCCGGCATTCCGGGCAAGTCACCTGTTGGATGAAGATGCCCGCTTGCCGCGCCATCACGCCGCGCCCTCCGCAGGACGAGCAAACTTTCACTCCGCCGCTACCCTTCGTGCCCTTCGAGTGACACGTTTCGCAAGGAACGTAGCGTTCGATCTCAAGTTCCTTTTCGACTCCCTTGGCAGCCTCCTCGAGCGATATCTCCAGATCGTAGCGCAGGTCGCTGCCCCGTTGCTTGCCGGACCGCTGCTTGCGGCCGCCGCCGAAGAATTCCTCGAAGCCGCCGCCGAACGCTCCGCCGAAGACCTGCGAGAAAAGGTCCATCGGATCGTGAAAGCCGCCTCCACCGCCGCCACCTCCGCCCGCGAAGGCGGCATGGCCGAAACGGTCGTAGGCGGCCCGCTTGTCGGGATCGCTCAAGGCTTCGTAGGCCTCGCCGAGTTCCTTGAACTTGTCTTCCGCGGTGGGGTCGCCCGGGTTCTTGTCCGGGTGGAATTTCACCGCGAGCTTCCGATAGGATTTCTTGATCGAATCCGCGCTGGCATCGCGGGAGACGCCGAGGATTTCGTAATAGTCGCGTTTGGATGCCATGGGGTTCAAGCGGCGCCTCCTTCGTCGGAACCGGGAGTCTTGGTGACTATGACGCTGGCCGGTCGCAACAGGCGGTCGCGCAGGCGGTATCCACGGCGGGTCACCCGCAGGATTTTTCCGTCCTCGCCATCCTCCGATTCCTCCTGCGAAACGGCGTCGTGAAGATTCGGGTCGAAGGCTCCCTCCGCGGGAATTTCCTCCACTCCCTGGGACGCGAGGAAGTCGGCGAGCTGACGGCGGACCATGTCCATGCCGATGTAAATCATCGACCGGGTGTCCTGCGAGGCGGCCTGCATGCCCATTTCGAAGTTGTCGATCACCGGCAGCAGTTCCTCCAGCAGGCGCTGGTTGGCATAACGGATCGCGTCCTCGCGCTCGCGGGCGGTGCGTTTGCGCAGGTTGTCCATCTCGGCGGCGGTGCGGAGGGCGACTTCCTTCCACTTCGCGGCCTCGGCTTCCAGCGTCTCCCACGGATCGAGCTCCGGCATCTGCCCGGCGGCTCCCTCGGCTGCGGCGGAACGGTCCTCCGTGGAATCGGTCGGGGCTTCGGGTTCGGCGTCGGCGTCGGCGTGCATGGCGCATAGGTGTATGCATGGATCAGCCAGCGTCAACCCCTTGGAGTCTCGCTCCGCCTCGCTCTTCCGCCCGGGAAAACGCCTTGCCAACCCACCTCCGCAGCAGTACCTCCTCGCCCCCACGCGGCACCCGCGGGGCGAGATCCTTTTTGCATGAAGTTGGCTCAGTTGCTCAGTACGGACCAAATCCTCCTCGATATGAAGTCCGGAGACCATTGGCCGTCCATCGTGGAGCTGGTCGATCACCTCACCGAGATGGGAAACTTGCCACGGGCTCTGAGGGGCGAAGTGCTTGACGCTCTCAAGGCCCGCGAGGAACAGGTCAGCACCGGGATCGGTTCCGGGGTGGCCATCCCGCACGCGTTTTCCGATCAGCTCGAACACGTGGTCGCCATCTTCGGACGCTCGAAGGTGGGAATCGATTTCGAGGCGCTCGACAATTCGCCGGTCCATTTCATCGTCCTCTTCATCGTCCCACGGAAGGACTATCACCTCCACCTGCGCACCTTGGCTGCGATCGCGAAGATGTTCACCAATTCCGAGATCCGCCGCCAGTTGGGTCTCGCCGGCACCCGCGACGAAATCCTTGCCATCCTCGATTCGAAACCGTCCCGTGTGGCCGCGCCCGGCGTCTGAATCCGCCGGGTGCCCCCCGCCAGCCATGACGCTTCTTCAGGACCTCGAATCCCGCCTCGCCGCCGCACTCGCGGCCACGCTCGGCGAGCCGCACACCGCCGCCGTCACACCCGCCGCGGACCTGCGGTTCGGCGATTACCAGTCGAACGCCGCCATGGTCCTGGCGAAGCAGCGGAAAACAAACCCCCGAGCTCTGGCGCAGGATATCATCTCCCACCTCGAACTCGAAGATCTCGCCACCGCCGAAATCGCCGGTCCCGGTTTCCTCAATTTCCGTATCCTTCCTTCCGCCTACGCCACCCGCGCCGGCGCTCTGTTAGGTGATGAACGGCTCGGCGTTCCTAACATCGGTGAAGGCAAGACCGTCGTCGTCGATTTCTCCGCGCCCAATGTGGCCAAGCCGATGCACGTCGGCCACATCCGCTCGACCATCATCGGCGACTCGCTCGCACGCATCGCGCGGTTTCTCGGTTTCAAGGTCATCACCGACAATCACATCGGCGATTGGGGGAAACAGTTCGGGATGATCACCTGGGCATGGAAAACCACCCTCGATGAAGACGCCCTCCTCGCCGATCCGCTTCAGGAATTGCTCCGCCTCTACCGTCACGCCAGCGATACCTCGAAGACCGATGAATCCGTCAGCGAGGCCTGCCGCATGGAATTGGTCAAACTCCAGAATGGCGATCCCGAAAACCTCGTCATCTGGAAACGCTGCCTGGAACTCTCCAAAATCGGACTCAACCAGATCTACGATCGCCTGGACGTATCCTTCGACCACTGGCTTGGGGAGAGCGCCTACAATGACGTCCTCGCACCCTTGGTCGAAAAACTAACCGCCGC
This sequence comes from Verrucomicrobiales bacterium, assembly GCA_038256845.1. GTDB lineage: Bacteria > Verrucomicrobiota > Verrucomicrobiia > Verrucomicrobiales > Akkermansiaceae > Luteolibacter. The sequence goes on from JBBSJY010000002.1 coordinate 19,983, forward strand.
CGGCCTCGCCCGCGAGAGCGAAGGCGCCATCTGCATCTTCTCGCGTGGCGTGCCGGTAGATCCAGCCAAGGACCCCTTCCTCATCCGCAAGGACGGCAACTGGACGGATTTCCCCATGATGATCCGGAAAAGCGACGGCGGCTTCAACTACGCCACCACCGACGTCGCCACCCTCGAATTCCGCCGGAACCAATGGGATGCCGACGCGATTTGGTACGTGGTGGATCACCGCCAATCCCTGCATTTCCAACAGCTATTTGACGTCGCCGACCGTCTCGGTCTCGGCGAGGTGGAGATGCGGCATGTTTCCTTCGGCACCATCCTGGGGACCGACAACAAGCCGCTCAAAACCCGTTCCGGCGAGCTGCCGCAATTGGCCGACGTGCTCGCCGATGCCGTCGCCGCCGCCCGCGCGACCGTCGGTGAGCGAACCCGTCTGGAGACGGAGGAAGAGCGCGAGGAACTTGCCGAGCTGATCGGCATCAGCGCGGTAAAATTCACCGAACTCGCCCACCACCGCCTGTCCGATTACGTGTTCGATCTGGAGAAAATGCTCGCCCTGCAAGGCGACACCGCACCCTACCTCCAATATTCCTCGGTCCGGATCCGTTCGATCTTCCGCAAGCTTGACGGGCCCTTCGAAGCCGCGGGCCACGCCATCCATCTCGATCAGGACGAGGAAATCCACCTCGCCCGCCTGCTCGTCCGCTTCGGCGAAACCCTCCCGCTGGTCCTCGACGATTTCCGCCCGAACCTCCTCGCCAACTACCTCCTCGAACTCGCGCGCGCCTTCCACTCCTTCTTCGAAGCCTGCCCCGTCCTCAAGACCGACGAGCCTGTCCGCTCCAGCCGGCTTTCCCTTTGCGACCTCACCTCCCGAGTCCTCTCCACCGGCCTCGGCCTCCTCGGCATCCGCTGCCCGGAAAAAATGTGACCGTGGTGGACGGAAAATCATCGAAACTGGGCGGCTGGTAGGGGTCGCTCTGGCGCGTCTTGTTCGGCCTAGTTTTTTGGCTCCGAACGCCCAGCAATGAAGTAGATCATTCCAAATCGTTCATGATTAACGTCGCACATGGTTTAGCGACCCACCATAGCAGGATGCCTCCGAGAATTGGCAGCAAAAATGCAAGGAAAGGAATCCCAATACCAAATGCAAGGAAAGGAATCCCAAACAAGCCGCGGGCGACAAGGTAGAGCCCGGCAAACCGGAGCACCACCACGATGATTATATAGAGGTTTTTGATCATAATTGATTGCCGGCTTCATCCAAATTTCTTCTGCCGAGACGTTAGAGCGCAGGCGACCCACCCGGCTAGTGGTCAGCGAGGGCGGGCGTTGAACGCAGGGTTGGGGGTTGTAATTACTGGCAATCATCGAAACTGGGCGGCTGGTAGGGGTCGCTCTGCCGTGTCTAGTTGCTATTTCGCCTACGATTCTTCTGGACCGAGATCCCCTCTTGATCTTAGCCAGTCCCTGAATAGTTCATGCCGCTCTTTGGAAGGCAGCTTCTCTGCGTTGGGGTTCTGCTGAACGAACTGTTTGTAATGCTTATGCTGAGTAGCATTCTCTCTTCTTAAATTGTGCGGGTCACTTTGGGTAAGAGAATTGACGTGGCGTATCACGCTATCGGCTATCTTCTCGTGAGCTCGCATAGCACGCCATCCGATCACGATCCAAATTATTGCCGTGAGTATTCCGAACGCTATAAATAGTTCGCCCATGGTATTTACCTATTTCTTGTTTCTGCCAAACAGTCTTTATCAGCCATGTCAGCCTATCGCCTCCGGATGATATGTGGCTGGCCGTTGTTTTGGAGAAGGATGCGTGCCGGGCAATGACTGTCAACGAAATAGGCGGGCGGCAGCGCGACGCCTTTGGGATGGTTCTCGGCTGGCCGGAGAACTGGCGGATGAGAACCGGCTGCGAGCCGGGGCGGGAAACCTGCAAACGGTTTTGGAGGGAGCACGTGATGTGCAAGGATCGCGAGGCGTGGCAACCGGAGCAGTGGGCGGGACGCTCTTGAAATGCCTATGGGAGAGTCTCCGCTGCGCCACTCCTGCCGAAGCCGGACCGGAGGGGGAAAAGTTGGTTTTGAGGGGTGGGGCGGGAGGTGGGTGAACAAAAGGAAACCAGTTCGGGGGAGATCTTGGTGCATTTCCCCCGTTCTGGCGCACTTCGCGGTTTTCGGGAACCTGCCAGCTCCATCCTGCTGCTCGTTTGTTTTCAACGATTCAGATGGCGGAGGGGGTGGGATTCGAACCCACGGAACCTTTCGGCTCTCCGGTTTTCAAGACCGGCGCAATCGACCACTCTACCACCCCTCCGTTTGTTTGTTATCAGTCGTTTGTGACTTTTTGTTTCCCCTAGGGTGATACCAATTTCCTACCGCTACAAGCCACCAGGCTATTCAGCACCATGAAACAGGAAGTGACCCCTTGGAACCCACCCGGACGCCCGGACACTACGTCCGCCGGACGGGCGGGACGTTCTACGCCGGGATTACTCCCGATGGCAAGCGCTCTTGACGCTCCCTGAAAATCGCGAGGCGAAAGGATGTGCGGCAGAAGCTCCGGGAGTTATCTTTTGGCTTGCCAAGGATTCACGAGTGATACGGGATATGCATGTTCGGCAATCAGCCTTTGCCACCCTCCTCCCCTCCCTCCCGATGAACCGATCCATTCGCCGCGTCGCGGCCTCGCTGGCGTTAGCGCTTGCCGCCTCCGCGCCCATCGCCTCCGCCCAGGCGGAACTCGTGCCGCTCGGAAGCACCTGGCGATACTTCGACCAAGGTACGGATCCGGGAGCCGCCTGGGTTCAAGCGAGCTTCGATGACGCGGCTTGGTCCGCCGGTCCGGCCCAGCTCGGTTACGGCGACGGCGACGAGGTCACCACCGTCAGTTATGGGAATGACAGCGCCAACAAGCACGTCACAACCTATTTCCGGCACGCCTTCGAGGTCGGGGATCCGGCGGCGCTGGGAATGCTGCTGCTGGAAGTCCAGCGGGATGACGGCGTGGTGGTTCATCTCAATGGCACGGAAGTGTTTCGCGACAACCTCCCCGCAGGCCCTGTTGGCAGTGGCACTTATGCCCTCACTGCCGTCGGCGGCGACGACGAAATCTCGCTGCTCGCGGCCGGAGTCGATCCTTCGCTGCTGGTCGCGGGGACCAATGTCATCGCCGCTGAGATCCACCAGGCCAACGTCACCAGCTCGGACATCAGCTTCGCCCTGCGCTTGTCGGAATCCCCGCCGGCCACGTAGACCCGCGGTCCATACCTACAGCGCGCGTCCGCCAGCGGAATCACCGTGCAATGGCGCACCAGCTCCCCCGCCGACAGCCTCGTCCGCTACGGCATCGACCCGCAGAACCTGGACCAAGCCACAAGCTCGTCGGCGCCCACCACCGAGCACTCGCTGACGCTCGCCGGCCTCCAGCCCGACACCCGCTATTACTACTCAATCGGCAACAGCGGCACGGTCTTCGCAAGCGGCGCAGGCTGCTACTTCGACACCCACCCGCCGACCGGCACCGCCGCGGCCACCCGCATCTGGGTGTTGGGCGACTCCGGTACGGCGAATGCCGACGCGGCCGCAGTGCGTGACAGCTACGTGTCTTTCAACAGTGGCGATGCCCACGCCGACGTGTTGCTGATGCTCGGCGACAACGCATACAACGACGGCACCGATCCGGAATACCAGAGAGCGGTCTTCGATATGTATCCGGCCACGCTGGCCAACTCGGTGCTGTGGTCGACGCTGGGCAATCACGACGGCCACTCGGCGGATTCCGCGACCCAGTCGGGGCCTTATTACGCGATCCACACGCTGCCCGCGGCCGGCGAATCGGGGGGCGTGCCCTCCGGGACTGAGGCATACTACTCCTTCGACTACGGTGACATCCACTTCGTGTGTCTCGATTCCTATGAAACCGACCGCTCGCCCGAGGCGGCGATGGCGGCGTGGCTGGAGAGCGATCTCGCGGCAACCAGCCAGGAGTGGATCATCGTTTTCTGGCACCATCCGCCCTATTCCAAGGGCTCGCACGACTCGGACACCGAGCTGCCGCTTGTAGAGATGCGCGAGAACTTCCTGCCGATCCTCGACCGTTACGGCGTCGATCTCATGCTGAGCGGCCATTCGCACTCGTACGAGCGCTCGATGCTGATCCACGGCCACTACGGCCACAGCAGCACCTTCACGCCTGACATGGCGCTCGACGGCGGCGATGGCGATCCCGCCGGTAACGGTGCCTACGCCAAATCCGCTCCCGGCAGCCCGAGCGGCACGATCTACGCTGTGGCCGGCAGCTCCGGGAAGCTCAGCAGCGCCCCTCTCGACCACCCGGTGATGATCGCCAACCTGCTGGAACTCGGCTCGATGGTGATCGACATCGCCGACGGCAAGCTCGTGGCGGTCTTTCTCGACGATGCCGGCGCGGTGCGCGACACCTTCACCATTACGCACGAGGCGCCCCCCGCTGAGGCGCCGGAAGCTCCCACCGGCATGATCGCCGAGCCGCTGGGCACCAGCGAGATCCAGCTCGTCTGGACGGACAATTCCTCAATCGAGAGCGGCTTTAAGGTCCAGCGCACGCTCGACCTGAGCACGTGGACCACGGTGGAGGCCGCGCTGCCGGCGGACAGCACCTCCTTCATTGACAGCGGTCTGACCGCCGGCACCACCTACACGTACCGCGTGTATGCCACGAATCTCAACGGCCCGTCGGAGGCCTCCAACCTCGCTTCGGCCACCACGGAAGAAGCCCCGCCGTTTCTCGGGTCGGTGGCGGGATCGGAAATGATCGGCGCCGGCACCGTGACAGGTGACTACACGCTCACTCACGCCGATGACGGAGCGGTACAGTCAATCACGGAGATTGAATCCGGCGGCAAACCGGCCAGCCGTCACAGCCATCTTTCCCACAGCTGGCGATTCGACCTGCCGGCGGGCACCGCATCGACCTTGATCGCCAACGCCTACTTTGGGGGCTCGGCGGACGGCGACGCGTTTCGTTTCGACTATTCCACTGACGGTGGCAGCTCGTGGGTGCCGGCGTTCACCGTGGACTCGATCGATCCGGGCCATCTGGCAACGGCCGCTCTGGCGAGTGCCAACGGCGGTCCGCTGTGGGTTCGGGTTGCGGATACCGACCGGACGCCGGGCAATCGCTCGCTCGACACCATTCACATCGACGAGCTGCATGTCCGCACGGAAACGGTGGCAGGCGAGCCGCCGCAGGCACCGATGGACCTGAGCGCCGTCGCCGCTAGTGCCACGGAAATCCGCTTGGCGTGGAGCGACGCCGCCTCCGACGAGCTCGGTTTCGAAATCGAACGTCTCGCCTCGGGCGCCTCCGACTGGGTGTTCCTAGCCAACGCGGCGGCCGATGCCAGGGCATTTGCCGACACGAGCGTGGCGGCCAGCACCACCTACTCCTACCGGGTCCGCGCGTTCAACGCCTCCGGCGCGTCGGCCGACTCGAACATCGCCACCGCCACCACCCCGGCCGCTCCGGTGCCACAGGGCATCGTCCTGCAGGCCGCGGGCACCAAGATCAAAGGGGTCATCACCGTGGAACTGAGCTGGACCCAAGCCACCTCGGCGGAGATCGAAATTTTTCGCAACGGATCGTTGCTGGCCACCGTGCCGAACACCGGCAGCTACACCGATCCTACTGGCATCAAGGGCGGCGGCACATTCACCTACCGCGTTCGGGAAAAAGACAATGACGCCACGCTCTCAAACGAAGTGACGATCACCTTCTAAAGGCTCCGCCTTGTGGGAACTTTCCGCTTCATCGCCCTCGGCTGGCTCACGTTCGCGCCAGCCGTCACCTTCGCCCACGAAGATTTGCACGAGCGGATTGCCGCGCTCGACCGGCAGATCAGCGCGTCTGCCACGGCACCGCTCTTGATCCGCCGGGCCGATCTGCACCGCCGCCACCAGGACTGGGATCGGGCGCTGCGCGATTTCGCGGCCGCCGAGGCACTGGCTCCCGACGACCCGGCGCTCGCACCCGGGCGCGCTCAGGTCCATCTCGACCGGGGTGCCCCCCGCGAGGCGCTGGGAGTCCTGGATGCGCTGGAAGAAGAGACTGCCGGTAAAGGACTTATCTTGCTGCTGCGAGCCCGTGCCCTGGCCGCTGCGGGTGAAACGGCAGCAGCCTCAACCACCTACGCGGCGGCGACCGAGCGCTTGGCAACGCCCCGGCCGGAGCACTTCCTGGAGCACGCGGCGCTGCTGGCGGCCGCAGAGCCGGCGGACCCGGAGGGTGCCATCGCGGTGATTGATAGGGGCGTCGCCCGTCTCGGCGGGCTCCTAAGCATTCAGGTGCGGGCTTTGGAAATTGAGCGCGGAGCGGGTCTGCTGGAGGCCGCCCTGAGGCGGACCCGCCACATCGCAGCCGACGCGGCCGCCGGCCCGCAATGGCGGGTGGTGGAGTCAGAGATTCTGCTTGAGCTCAAAAGATGCGACGAGGCCCGGAAGGTGGCCCGCGATGTGATCGACAAGCTCCGCAGGCTGCCCACGCGGCGACGTTCCACGCCTGGCATCCGGGAACTCGAGCGGCGGGCAGCGGCCGTCCTCGACCGCACCGGAGATGGTGCTGCGCCCTGACCTGCCGCACCTTGCGGCTCCACCAAGGCCATGTGCGTCAACCCCGTGTAGAAGATGGATCTTCCGGAAGGGGGGGGCGAGTGATCAGTGGGAGAGCTTTGCGGGGCAATATTGATTGCGGGGGAAACCTACGGTGCAGGAATCGCGGTCACTTTCCGGCGGGAGGCGGCGAGGCAGGCGCAAAAGACAAGGGCGCCGGCGATCACCACCGCGGCGCCGAAGTTGCAGTTGAACCATGTGGCCAGATAGAGGCCGCCGATGCCGGAAACCAGGGCGTGGAGGACGATTCCGGCCAGCAGGCGGGGGACGCGTTTTACCACCAGCAGCACGCTGGCGGCGGGCAGCACGAGCAGCGCGATGGCCATGATCGCGCCGACCACCTGGAAGGCGGCGACGACCATCGCGGCGACGATTCCCAGCAGGATCGACTGCATCAGCGCGGGCGATTGGCCGGTGAGTCGGGAGAGCGAGGGATCGAAGGAAGTGGCCACCAGCCGGTGATGGAAGGCCGAGACAAAGGCGGAACCGACAAGCGCCGCACCACCGGCGGTGACGACAATTCGGGGAATCTCCCAGCCGGCGAAACCACTGCGCGCGCCGTGGATGGCGGTTTCGAGGTTGCCGAAAAGAATGCAATCGGGGTCGAGATCGACGCGCGAGGCGTAGAGCTTCAGCAGGACCACTCCGATTGAGAACATCGCGGTGAAGACGATGCCGGTGGCTGCATCTTCGCGCACCCCGCCACGGCGATGGAGGAGCTCAATGGCCATCACGGTGACCCAGCCGGAGACCGAGGCTCCGGCGATCAGCCAGGGCGAGTCGAGAGAACCGGAGACGAGAAATCCGATGACGATGCCGGGGAGCACGCTGTGGCTGATGGCGTCGCCCGCGAGCGACATGCGGCGCAGGACAAGGAATGCGCCGGGCAGGCCGCAGGCAATGGCCGTGAAAATCGCGGTGACCACCATCCAGACGCTGGCGGGCGAGCGCCACGGATCGGTGAGGAAGTCGGAACTCACGGTTTCACCTCCTCTCCCGGCAGCGGCGGAATCGTGCGGCCATGGGGGTCCTCGGTGGGGTGCCCGAGCTTGGCGGAGATTTTTTCCAAGCTTTCCTGATCGATCCAATGCTCCGCCCGCTCGGCCTCGTCGTGGACGTGGTCGGATTTGTAAGCGGCGAGATCGGTGAGATAGCGCTCCCAGAGCCGGTGGCTGCGGACGAGCCGGGCGGCGCTGTCGCGTCCATGGCGAGTGAGTTGGAAGGCATCGGCACCGCGCTCGACGAGGCCGCGGGCAAGAAGTGACTTCATGGCGCGGGAAACGGAACCGGGTTTCCGTGCAGCGGAGGTCTCGCCGCTTTCCTCATGCAGCCAGAGGCGCTTGAGGATGTCCTCCCGCAGGATCCGCAGGCCGGCGCGGCGCTTGCGCAATCCGACCGGCAGCCAGCCGCGGCTGGGCCCGGCGAGGGCGGCGAGGAAGAAGATCGCGGTGACCGAGAGAGCCATCAGCGGCCCGGTGGGCAGGCCGTCCCGCGACGCGGAGGCGAGCACGCCCGCCATTCCGCCACCCGCCCCGAACAAGCAGGCGAGCAGGGCGGTCCGGCCGAGCGAGCGGGTGCAGACTCGCGCCGCGGCGGCGGGGGTCACCAGCATGGCGGTCACCAGGATCACTCCCACCGCCTGCATCGCGATGACGATCACGGCGGTCAGTAGAACGAAGAAGATGGCATCGATCCAGCGCGTGGGAAATCCCAGCAGTTTTCCGAAAGCCGGGTCGAAGGACACCAAGGTCAAAGCCCGGAATCCGAGCGGCACCAGCACGAGGGTGAGCGCCGTCATGACGGACAACAATTGGAGATCGCGGGTGTCGATCGCCGCGATTTGTCCGAAAAGAAACGCCTGCACCCCCGCCGGTTGGAGGCGTGAGATCATGGCGATCCCCACCGCGAAGAAGACCGACAGGACCAGTGCGAGGGCCGCATCGGGTTTCAGCCGGGTGTGCTTGAGAATCGCGGAGAGCGTCCAACTGCCGAGCAATCCCGCGAAGCCGGCGCAGGCCAGCACGATGAGCGGATTGCGGGAACTGCTCCACGCCAGACCTGCCACCACGCCCGGCAGCACGGCGTGGGAAAGCATGTCGCCGGTCAGCGCCATCCGGCGGACCACGACGAAGGTGCCGAGCATGCCGCAGACGGCACCCAGCATGCAGGCGGCCAGCAACGCCGAGCCGAGCGCTCCCGGAATCCAGCCGCTCACGGCGCGTCGCCTCCTTCCCCCCGGGCCGCGCGGGCCGCGATCTCGCTGAGCAGCGTCAGCTTTCCTCCGTAGGTGGATTCCAGAATCTCATGGCGGAAAACGTCCGCCGTCGGGCCATGGGCCACGACCCGCAGATTGAGCAGCAGGAGCCGGTCGAAGTAACGCTCCGCGGTCTGGAGGTCGTGATGGACCACCACCACGGTTTTGCCCGCGTCGCGCATCCGTCCTAACAGATCGATGATCGTCCGCTCGGTCGCCGCGTCGACGCCGGCGAAGGGTTCGTCCATCAGGTAAACCTCGGCGTCCTGGGCGAGGGCGCGGGCGAGAAAGGTGCGCTGCTGCTGGCCACCGCTCAATTCGCCGATCTGGCGGTTCGCGAGGTCCCGCAGGCCGGTTTGCGCGAGGGCGGCGTCGGCGCGCGCGCGTTCGGATTTTCCGGGACGGCCGAGCCAGCCGAGGCCGGCATAGGTGCCCATGAGAACGACATCGAAGACGGTGACGGGGAAGTCCCAATCGACCGTTTCGCGCTGTGGCACGTAACCGATGCGGCCGAGCACCTCGGCGAGCGGCTTGTCCAACACTTTCACCCATCCGGCGTCCGGCGGGACGACTCCCATGATAGCCTTGAGCAACGTGGATTTGCCCGCGCCGTTAGGTCCCATGATGCCGGTGAGCGTGCCCCGCGGGATCTCGATGTCCACGCCCCGGAGCACGGGTTTGCCGCGGTAGGAAACCGCGAGATCGTGGGTTTCCAGAGCGGGAACGGTCATTGGCGTCGGGATCAGAATCGGAATGTGACGCCTTGGGCAATTGAGAAATCTTCGGCCGCGCCGTTCAGCCCGGTGCCCACCGCGATATTCCATGGGAGGTCGGGTGCGGGAGACCAGGTGAGTCCGGCGAAAGCGGACGCCTCATACGGCCCGTTTCCGGCCACACCGACATGTTCGGCAAGTGCCCGGGTTTCGGTGGTCCCGCCCGCTTCCCGGTCGCGGGCAATGGCCCGGAGGCTCGACTCCACCTGGAAGCGTCCCGGCTCCACGGTGTAGGGGCTTTTGGTCGCGTCGGGGCGGTCGGCGGACAGTTCGCGCTGGAAATCCGCAGCCAGGCAGGGGCAGGCCAGCAGGATGATGGAGAGCGGGACCTTCATCACCGGAGCCCTTTCACGATGGCGTTCACATTGTGGCGGACCATGCCGACATAGGTGCCGCGATCGTAGGTGACGCCGCCGTCCTCGAAGGTATCGCCCGGTTCGCCCAATGCGTCCGAGAAAAGCGATTCATCGGAAATGGCGACGCCCGCCTCGCTGGCGACCGCGGCAATGGCTTTCGGATTGAGTGAGGTTTCCGCGAAGACGGTCTTCACTCGCCGTTGTTTCAAGAAGGCCACCAGTTCCGTCCGGTCCCTGACCCCCGCCTCGGCGGCGGTGGAGACGCCTTGCAATCCGCGGACCTCCAGGCCGAAGGCTCGGCCCAGATAGAAGAAGGCATCGTGGCTGGTCACCAACACCCGCCGGTCGGCCGGGATCGTTTCCAATTCGGCATGTGCCCACTCGGCCAGCGTGATCAACTCCGCCCGGTACGCCTCGCCACGCTCGCGGAAGAATTCGGCCCCTTCGGGGTCGGCTGCGCTGAGCGCCTTCACGACCGGGCCGATGACCTGGGCCCACAGGTCCGGATCGCCCCAGAGGTGCGGGTCCTTGGTGCCCTCGAAATCCTCCTGGGGGGCGAGCAGCTTTCCGGGCGGCACGCCGTCGCTTACCGCCACCACGTTGCGGCCCCGCGCCGCCATCGACTCCAGCGTGGATTGGAATCGCCCTTCCAGATGCAGGCCGCTGTAAAGGACCACGTCGGCTTTCTCGAGAAGTCGGGTGTCACCGAGTTTCGGGACGTAGTTGTGGGGATCGATTCCCGGACCCATCAAGCCCTCGACTTCGACCCGGTCCCCGCCGATCTGGCGGGCGAGGTCCTGGACCATGGTGGTGGTCGCCACGACCACGGGTCGTCCGTTTTCCCCATTTTCCCTAGGCGAACAGGAGGCAGCCAAAAGGCCGGCTAGCAGCGTGGTGATGATTTTCACGCGTCCTTCTAGCGACGGTTGGAATCACCCGCAACTTAAAAAATTAGTCGAGGCTAATTATTGCGGTTTCCGGGAGGCGGGATTCCACGTCGGACCGCGTGAAATGCAATTCCGAGACCGCCGACGACAAAGAGGGCGGGAAACCAGATTGAGTATCCGGCCCCCATCGAATCGGGTTTCAGAACCGCAAGACCGGGTTCGTCGGGATTGACGCTGCAGGTCGTCCGCAGACCCACCGGATAGGCCGCGACCTGGCTGGCGATCACATCCGGTTTCGAGCTCCACGGGTTACCCCGCCAGGTGACCAGTTCTCCGGTGAGGCGTTCCCCGCTCCATTCGTAGCCGTAGATAACATTCAGACGGAATTCCGCCCGGGATCCGGGATATCGGCGCTCCTCCACTTCCGAAGAAAGAATGATACAAGGGACCTTGGGCCAATCATGCATTTCGCGGGCGCGGTCGTAGCTGCGCCACATCAGCCAGACGAAGATGCCGCCGATGGCTGCCAGAAGGATTCCGAGGCCGGTGAGAAACCCGCGGCCGGCCAGATTGCGGGAAGTTGGATGGGTGGTTGCGGACACGCGGGATCCTTGCTGCGGTTTCGGACCGGCCGCCAACGAAATTGCCGGCACCGATTCCTCCCCGCGGGTTCGATTGCCAATGTCTCTTTCGCATCGGGAGCGTTGCATTTTGAACGTTCGCAGGTCCATCCCGCCTTACGGACCTCCTCGTTGGGAGCTGAAAAAGGCTGGGGGGAGTTTGGTACAGGATGAGCGAAAAGGCAGATGCTGCCGTTTGCGGAGGAAAGAGAGCGGGCGGAAGCTGCCCCTCAACCGAAACCGCTCCTGATGTTCCAGATGTTGCCTTGGAAATTTTTCGTGAAACATGCCGCCCGCCGCTACGGCGTGCTGGACCCCGCCTCGTTGTTGGCGAAGATGCGCGGGTTCGCCCAGCCCTCCGAAGTGGCGGAGCCGATGGAACTGCTGCGGGCTGGAATCGTGTTCCATGCGCGAGGTCTGGTGAACGCGAAAGCAATCCAACACAATCTGGACTGGGTGTGGCCCTATTGGGTGGAGCGACAGTTCAACCCGGACGACGTGTCATTTGTCCCGCGGGCGTTTTCATTCAGTCACATCAATCTCACCCATCGCAACTGGACGGCCGTGGGCCTGCCGGGGGTGCCCGTCTATCCGATCATCGATCCGCGCGGTCTGGTGACTCCCTTGCACGACGGCTGGTCGGTGGATTTCTGGATCGTGACGGAAAGCCGCCGCCGCCTCCTGCCGAGCAAGTTGGAGGACGAATCGGTGCGCCAGCGGTTGATCCTTGACGCGTCGCTGCGGGTGGTGACGGAGAGCCGGCTGGATGAAATGCGTTTGGACCTATCGAGCCGGATGGTCTGTGCGGAGGCGGGTGGGGTGCCCGAAGTGGTGACCGAGGTGCGGGCGAATGCGGACGAAGACGGCTGGCTGGTGGTCGCGGTGCGGCCCTATAACCCGGAGGGCGTGCAGTTCATCAACCGGATCAAGGTGGAAAGCTCCGGCCACTCGTTCCGGGTGAACGACGAGGCGACCGTGAATTTCGGCCGCAAGCCCGATTCGCTGCGGATGGCGCACTACGCGGAAGGCGATGTCTATCTCGACCTGCCCGGCAGCTCGGAACAACGGGAAGTGGATTGTGACGTGGGCATGGCGACGGGCGCGGCGCTTTTCCGGATGAAGGCGGGGAAGCCGACGGAGCTATTCGTCTCCGTGGATCTGGGCCGCGATCTCAAGGAGTCTCCGAAGAGCGGTTGTGTGAGCATTCCGTGGGAAGATGCGCTGGAAGGGGTGGCGCGCTTGCGGATTCCCGACGGGAAGATGTCATTCCTCTATGACGCCGCGGTGAGGACCCTTGTGCTCCTGTCGGCGGACGATCTGGTGCCGGGACCTTATACCTACCGGCGTTTCTGGTTCCGCGACGCCTGTCTGATGCTGCACCCGCTGATCGCCATGGGGCTCGATGACCGGGCGGCGGAAATTTTGGAGGCCTTTCCATCCCGGCAAAACCTCTCCGGTTACTTTCTTTCGCAGGAGGGCGAGTGGGATTCCAATGGACAGGTGTTATGGATCGCGGCGCGTCATGCGGAAATGACAGGCAAGCCCGCGGGCAGGGAAATGGAGCAGGCACTGCGCAAGGGGATGCGTTGGCTGGCGAGGAAACGGATGAAAGACGGTCCGCCGGGCACGCGCGGATTGCTCCCCGCGGGGTTCAGCGCGGAGCATCTCGGCCCTAACGATTATTACTATTGGGATGACTATTGGGCATGGGCGGGGCTGAAGGCGGTTGCCAAATATTGGCATGGGCTGGGTGACCGGAAATCGGCGGCGGAGGCGGCGGCATTGGCCGACGAGTTCCGCGGCAGCATCGAGGAAAGCATCGCCGCCATCCCCGACAAGCGCGTGAAGGGCGCAATCCCCGCGGCACCCGGCCGGCGGATGGATGCCGGCGCGGTGGGATCGATGGTGGCGGACTATCCCTTGCAGCTCTATCCCCCGGGTGACGGCAGGATGGTGAAGACCGCGGAGTTCCTGATGGAGCGATGTTTTCATCAGGGTGGATTTTTTCAGGAGATGATTCATTCGGGGGTGAATGCCTATCTAACACTCGACCTCGCACAGACGCTTCTGCGGGCGGGCGACCCGCGCTTCGCGGACCTGATCCGGCGGGTGGCGGAGCTGGCGTCTCCGACCGGGCAATGGCCGGAGGCCATTCATCCGAACACGCTCGGAGGTTGCATGGGGGACGGCCAACATGGCTGGGCCGCGGCGGAGTGGATCATGATGATCCGGAACTGCTTTGTAAGGGAGGAGGAAGACGGATTGATCATCGGCTCCGGGATTTTGCCCGAGTGGCTGGAACCGGATGGGGAGATTTTCTTCGGCCCGACCTTGACGGCCTGGGGGCCGGTGAGCGTCCGGCTGGCGGGATCGCGGCTGGAGATCGACGCGAATTGGCGGGGTGAGCCGCCTCCCGTGCGGATTTCGGTGCCAGGCTACGAACCGGTTGTCGCCGGGCCAGCGGATCGTGTGTATGAGTTGGTAAAAGCATGAAAATCGCCCTCTTCACGAATACCTATCTTCCCCATGTCGGAGGGGTGGCGAGATCGGTGAAAACGCTCGAGGACGGCTGCCGCCGGCTGGGCCATGAGGTGCGCGTCATCGCCCCCGAATCCGACGGGGCCGAGGAGTCTCCCGACGTGCTTCGGGTTCCGGCGATCCAACATTTCAACGGCAGTGATTTCAGCGTGCGGATCCCATTTCCGAATGTGATCCGGGAATTTATTGAAGACTTCGGCCCGGATCTGATCCACAGCCATCACCCGTTTCTGTTAGGAGACGCGGCGTTCCGCGAGGCGTGGAAGATGGAGGTGCCGATCATTTTCACCCATCACACGCTTTACGAACGCTATACGCATTACGTCCCGCTCGATTCGCCCGCGCTGAAACGGGCGGCGGTCCAACTGTCGGTAGAGTATTGCAATCTGTGCGATCAGATCGTCGCACCCAGCCAAAGCATCGCCGATCTCTTGCAGAGGCGCGGCGTGACCACTCCGATCCGGACGATTCCCACGGGGATCGACACCGGGTTCTTCGCAGGAGGGGAGGGGGGCCGCCTGCGGGCGAAAATGGGCATCTCGCCGGAGGCCAGGGTCATCGGACACGTCGGGCGGCTGGCGCAGGAGAAGAATCTGGAATTTCTGGCGGAAGCGGTGGCGATGCGTTTGGAGGAAGATGCGAAGGCGGTGTTCCTTTTGGTCGGCAACGGAGATGCGCGGTGGGCGGTGCTCGATTCCTTGCGAAAAAGGAACTTGGAAACCCGGATTCACGCGCCCGGCAGTCTGAGCGGGGACGATCTGGCGGCCGCCTATGCCGCGATGGATTGGTTTGTGTTCGCCTCGCAATCTGAAACCCAGGGGATCGTGCTGGCCGAGGCCATGGCGGCCGGAAAACCCGTCGTGGCGCTGGATGGCCCCGGGGTCCGCGAGATTGTCAGGGACAGGGAGAACGGCATGCTTCTGGCGACCACCGCCAGTGCCCGCGACTTCGCGGGAGCGCTGGGGGAGCTGATGGAGGATGCGGAGTTGAGAACCCGTTGCGCGGAAAACGCCCGCAAGACGGCTGCCGAATATGATACCGATGTCTGTGTGCGGGCCATGCTCGATTGCTATCAGACGCTGGTCTCCGGATATGTGCACTCGGAGAAGGACGTCCCGATGCCATGGGACCGGCTGATGGAGTCGATTGAGATCGAATGGGACCTGTTGTCAGCGAAAATGTCGGCCGCCGCGGCGGCGATGACCGAGCCAATCCCAGCCACGGAGGTCAAACTTGATTAGCCGCGCCGCCGTGGGTTTGAGGTGGTTGCGGTGGAAACTGGGCCGCACCCATTGGGCGGCACGGCTGTTGGGAATCCGGACGCCGGCGGGTGAGGCGGAGAACGACGGGCTGATCATGCTTCAGATCGACGGTCTCTCGCGGACGCAGTTCGAACGTGCGTTAGAGGCCGGCAACATGCCCTTCCTCCAGCGGCTGATCGATCGGCAACATTTCGCATTGGAAACGTTTTACTCCGGTGTGCCGTCCACCACCCCGGCCGTTCAAGGGGAAATCTTTTTCGGCGCGCGGGCCGCGGTGCCGGCCTTCCAGTTCCTGCGGCGCAGAACCGGGAAAGTCCTGCGGATGTATGAGGCGGAGGCCGCGGAGGAAATTGAAAGCCATCTGGAAAGGGACTATCCGAACCCCTTGCTCAAGGGAGGACATTCCTATTCGAATATCTATCGGGCTGGCGCGGTGGTTTCAAAGTATTGCTCCCAAGACCTCGCCCCGGATGAAATCCTGAAAGGGCTTCATCCCGTCAAATGGATCGTCCTCTCGTTCTTTTACATTCCGAAAATCCTGAGGATGGCCGGCCTTGCGGTGCTTGAGCTGGCGCTTGCGGTCTTCGACGCGTTGAAGGGGCTATACGAACGCGAGGATTTCCTCAAGGAACTCGCCTTCGTGCCGGCGCGTGTCAGTGTCGGAATCATCATCCGTGAAATGATCCGATTCCGAATCTTGCTGGATATCGAGCGGGGCGTGCAGGTGATCCATGCGAATTTCCTTGGCTACGACGAGCAGGCGCATCGCAGGGGTCCGGACTCCGCCTTCGCCCATTGGACATTGAAGGGGATTGATCGCGCAATACGTGATATCTATCGATCCGCGTTGCGTTCGGGATATCGGGATTATGAACTTGTCGTTTATTCGGATCATGGCCAGGAGCGGACGATCCCGTTCCGCAAGCGGCACGGGCGGGGAATCGACGAGGCGGTGGCGGAGGTGTTCTCCAAGGGGCCGCTCGCGGGGAGGGAGATATGGATCAGCAAGGTCCCTGAGATGGTTGGCCTTGCCTTGGAACGCTGCCGGGAACTTCTCGGCCTGGAACCGGCACGCGATGGAATCGCCTCGATCGCAGATCCGGGGACACAAATCATCATCACCGCGCTCGGACCGCTTGGACACATCTACCTTCCTGAAATGCAGGACACGGCGCAAATGGATGGATATGCCGAGGAACTGGTGGCGAAGGCGGGGATCCCGCTGGTCTTGCTTCGCAAGGACGATGGCGCGGTGCGGGCGTTCAACCGTCGCGGCGAGTGGAGCCTGCCCGAGGACCGCTTGGAGGTTTTGGGACATGACCATCCTTTTTCCGAAGAGGCGGCGGCGGATCTCGCCGCGCTTTGCGGACATCCGGACGCCGGGGACTTTGTCATCAGCGGCTGGGATCCCGCGCAAGCGCCGCTGACGTTCCCCGGCGAGAGCGGGGCCCACGGTGGCCCTGGGGATGAGGAGACCCGGGGTTTCCTGCTGCTGCCGGACAAGATCCGCCGGTGGCATGTCGCGCATCTTCCGAACACAGGCCGGCGGGTGAGAGGGGAGGAACTCGGAATGATCGCCCGTCATTTCCTGGAAAAGGGAGGGGCGAAGGAGCGCCGCGTTCCGCATCATGTGACACGGGAAGGCGATTTCTCCATCCGCGTGCTGACTTATAATATCCATAGTTGCATCGGAATCGACGGCAAGGTGAGGCCGGAACGGGTGGCGCGGGTGATCAATCAATTCGATCCGGATGTGATCGCGGTGCAAGAGGTCGACGCGCACCGCTTGCGAAGCGGCGGGCATGACCAGGCACAGGTGATTGCGGATCATCTGCGGATGACCCATGTGTTCCATGCGATGCTGGAGGAGAAGAAAGAAAGATATGGGATCGCGGTTTTCGCGAGGTATCCATTCAAACTGATGAAGGCGGACTACCTCACCGAGGCGGATCCGCGTTTGTTCAGGGAGGCGCGTGGAGCGATCTGGCTGCGGGTCGAGCCGCCGGGGGGGCGGCCGTTTCATTTCATCAACACCCATTTCGGCCTCGGCAGGAAGGAACGGCATCGGCAGGTGAGGGAATTGCTCGGTCGTCACTGGCTGGGCGGAGTTGCGGACGAGGAGCCCGTGATCCTTTGCGGGGATCTGAATTCCGGACCCCGGTCGAAGGTCTACCGGATGCTGAGGGAGCGGTTCCTTGATGTGCAGCACGCGGCACCCGGCCACCGGCCGCGTTGCACGTTTTCCTCGGTGAAACCCCTGTTGCGGCTCGATCATGTGTTCGTCAGCCCTCACTTCGAGGTGGAGCATGTCGATTTGCCCGACACCCCGACGGCGGTGATGGCGTCGGACCACCTCCCGTTGTTCGCGAAACTCACACTCCGAGCCGATGATGAAAGTGATTGAGAAAATGAAGCGCTATCGCGGAAGAATCGCGCTCATTCTACTGGCACTGGCGGCAATCGCCTGGTTTGGCTATGAACACCGCGAGAACATCAGCAGGGAGGCGATCCAAACCTATGGCAAGGCACTCCCTGCGGGATGGTTCATCGCTGCGTTTTTCGTCCTGCCGCTGGTTGGCTTCCCGATCAGCATTTTGCTGGTGCTTGCGGGGATCCGCTTCGGGATGGCTGGCGGCATGGGATTGGCAGCGGCGGGAATACTCTTCCATCACTTTGCCGCGTTTCATTTGACACACGGCTCGTTCCGGCACCGGGTGAGGCAGTGGCTGGACGATGCCGGACATGCGATTCCGCCGATCAAGGCGAAGAACAGGATCTGGTTCACCGCTTTGTTTGCGGCGATTCACGGACCGCCGTATGTGGCGAAGCTCTATCTGCTGGCACTGACCGATTTGCCACTGAGAATCTATCTGTGGGTCGGAGCGCCGGTTTATATTGCCTTCTGTCCGATTGCGATCGGGGCGGGGAGCGCGGTGATGCATATGGATCCGACCTGGATCTATGTGGTCGTCGGAGCGGGAACAGCGGTGATGTTGGCAGGACACTGGCTGAAAAAGCGGTATGGGGCCCGGGAGGATGGGGGTGGGATTTCTGATTGATCGGTCCGGGATTGGCGCTGTTGTCCAATAGTCTGGCGTGACGGGCCTGCTTTCATTGGCGATTTTGGGACTGCCGCGCAGGCGTCGAGCACCGCCCGCCCGGACGATAGGGATGGCCCGGACGGGCATTTCTCGCACGGGTTTTCCCCTGCTTGTGCTTTGCTCGCCCGCCGATGCCGGGCACGATGGGCCGCATGGCAGGCGAGCTGGAAGGACGTGACACCCGGAGACAAGGCCGGCGGATTCTTTCGAAGGAAGTGTTTTCGCCTCCGGCGGCGGTGGTCAAAACGCTGGCTTGTGCGGCGCTGGCCGCGGGATTGGTGTTCGGGGTGGATGCCGCGGGATGGGGCTGGTACGAAGGACTTGGCGACGCGGGGCTGTGGATGCTGGCGATCCTGGTTTTCGCCAGCGGCCTGTGGATCAGCGAGGCGCTGCCGGCCTTCGTGGTGGCGGTGCTGGTGATCGCGTTGGAAATCGCGGTGTTGGGGCGACCGGGCGGCGTGTTCGCCGCGGAAGACGAAACGGAAGTCTGGCTGCGGTTTGTCGCGCCGTGGTCTTCATCGATCATGTGGTTGTTTCTCGGCGGTTTCGTAATGGCTCAGGCGGCGGTGAACACGGGGTTGGACGGGATGTGCGCCCGCCGGGTTCTCGCCTGGTGCAAGGGGCGGCCGGTGGCGATTTTGGGCGGTGTCATGGGCGTGACGTTCTGCTTCAGCATGTTCATGTCGAACACGGCGACGGCGGCGATGATGATGGTGGTGCTGGCTCCGTTGATCCGCCTGCTGCCGAAGGACGACAAGTTTCCCACCGGGCTCCTGTTAGGAGTGGCGATGGCCGCCAACGTGGGAGGAATCGCGACGGTGATAGGGACCCCGGCAAACGCGATCGCGGTGGGGATTCTGGGCGAACTGGCGGGAGTGCGGGTAGGCTTTCTTGAATGGATGGTGATCGGCCTGCCCGTCGCGCTCGTGTTGGGAGGCGCGGCGTATCTCTATCTGCTGAAATCCTATCCATGCGGGCTGAGCCTGCTGCCGCTGGATGAGATGGCGGAGCCGGAACGGGACGAGGAGACGCTGCGGCCGCGCTGGCACCGGGGATGGGTGATGGCGGTTTTCGCGGTGACGGTTTTGCTGTGGATGACGGGGGCCGTGCATGGGATGTCTCCGCCGGTGGTTTCGTTCTTCGCAATCACGGTGTTGACGATCAGCGGCGTGATCGGGGCGGAGGACGTGCGGCGGCTGCCGTGGGACGTGCTGTTGTTGTTGGCGGGCGGACTGGCGCTGGGAGAAGGAATCCAGGCGACGGGGGTGGCGACCTGGCTGCCGGGGCTTTTGCCGGAAGCGATGCCGCCCCTTGCCTTGGCACTGACCGCGATTTATCTGGCGGTCGCCATGTCCAACGTGATGAGCAACACGGCCGCGGCGGCCATCCTTCTGCCGATCGCGGTTTCGTTGGCGGAAGGCACGGTGGGCGTTCACGCGCTGGCGCTGGCGGCACCGATTGCCATTGCCTGTTCGGTGGGGATGTGTCTGCCGGTTTCGACCCCTCCGAATGCGATCGTTTACGCCAGCGGACGGCTGGCGACGCGACATTTCATCCGTGCCGGACTTTGGCTGGGGCTGGCGGGACCCATGGTGGGCTATTTGTGGGTGAGGGTGGTGGGGTGATCCGCCATCGGATGGAAATCCACGGCGATCCGAGGAGTGGTTGTTAGATCGTTCTTCGGAAATTTCCCAAACCGACCCGCCTTGTCCCGAGGGTCGGTGGGCGCATGAAAAAAGCGGAGCCCTCCGTGGGCTCCGCTCGATGGGGAAAATGCCGGCCGAAGCCAGCCGTGGGAAAATCCGGTCAGACTTTTCCGCAGATGCTATGGCCGGTGGAGCGGAGGTCTTCGCAGGCCTCCTTGAGACGATTGGCGAGCGCGATCTCCGCTTTTTTCAGATAGGAGCGGGGGTCGTAATGCTTCTTGTTGCCGACCTCGCCGTCGATCTTGAGAACACTTTCGATGTTTTCGCAGATGTGGGTGACGATGGGACGGGTGAAGGCGTATTGGGTATCGGTGTCGATGTTCATCTTCACGACGCCGTAGTCGAGGGTTTCACGGATGTCGGAAAGGTCGGAGCCGGAGCCGCCGTGGAAAACGAGGTCCATCTCGGCCTTCTCGCCATGCTTGTCGGTGACGACCTTCTGGCCGTCGCGGAGGATGGTGGGCTTGAGTTTCACCGCGCCGGGCTTGTAGGCGCCGTGGACGTTGCCGAAGGTGGCGGCGAAAAGGAAGCGGCCGATCGGCTGCAGTGCTTCGTACACGGCGAGCATGTCATCGGGAGTCGTGTAAAGCTTGTCGGCGGGGACCCCGGAGGTGTCGTGGCCGTCTTCCTCGCCACCGACCACGCCGGCCTCGACTTCCAGAATGATGCCCAGTTCGGCGCATTCCTTGAGCAGTTCCTCGGAGATTTTGATATTCTCATCGAGAGGCAGTTCGGAGCCGTCGAACATGTGGGATTGGAAGAGCGGACCCTTCCCGGCGGCAACCCGCTCGCGTGAGGCGGCGAGCAGTGGCTTGAGGAATCCCTCGACCTTGGCGGGGTGGCAGTGGTCGGTGTGGAGGGCGATGAGCACGTCGTATTTCTCGGCCAGCAGGTGGGCGGCCTCCGCGAGGACGATGGCACCGAAGGCGGCGTCGTTGACGAGAGTGCCGGAAGCGAACTGGCCGCCGCCGGTCGAAACCTGGATGATGCCGTCGGATTTGGCTTCGGCGAAAGCCCGCAGCGCGCCGTTGATGGTCACGATCGAGGTGACATTGACGGCGGGGTAGGCGTATCCGCCTTTCTGGGCGGCATCGAGCATGGCTCGGTATTGTTCGGGAGTGGCGATAGGCATGACGGCGTGTCCGTAGCTTGGCCGGGGGGCGAGGACAAGCCGGAATAGGCCCCGGCCGCTGCGGCGGATCCGGCTTGCGGCTTGCCAAGCGTGCTCGGGCGCGATTGTTTCGCCTTCGAATGACGACTCCTTCCGCCGACCCGATCATCTGCAAGCCGACTCCTTGGTTTCTCCTCCGTGCGGTGGCGATGTTGTTGATGTTCGGGGTGTTCGCCGTCCTTTTCTTCATCGACGGCTCCACCGGCTACCGGAAAAAGAACGAGGGATTCTATCTCAATAAGACATTCCAGAAGGCTAACAGCGACTTTTCCGAGATGAATTCCGATGGGTCCCTGACCGCGGAAGAATGGAAAGCGTATGCCGCGCAACAGACCGTCGCGTTTCCCGAAGACCCCGCCGTCCTGCCGGCCGGTACGGACCTGGAGATGCCTTGGCCGGAGATCCTGCACAACTTCGACCGGATGAAGCCGCTGCAGTGGAATCTCCTCTGGCAGGAATACAGCGGCGAACGGGGTTTCAACGAGAAACCGCCCGAGGAACCCTACGACGCGCGCAAGATCGGCGAGCAATGGATCGTCTTCTGGATCTGCCTCGCGCTGGCGGCCGGAGCGGCGTTCATTCTGGTCCGGACGCTCCGCCGATCGATCGTCGCCGATGAAGATGGGATCCGCACCCAGACCGGGGTGCGGGTGCCCTACACCGATCTCACAACTCTCGATCTGCGGAAATGGGAAACCAAGGGGCTGGCATTCGCCGACTATTCAGGGACCTCGGGCAAAGGCAGGATCCGCATCGACGGACTCACCTACGGCGGCTTCAAGAAGGAAAACGACCAGCCGGCCGAACGGCTCATGCAGCGCATCCGGTCCCGCTTTTCCGGCGAGATCATCGAATACGCCGCCGTCGCCGAACCCGAATCGCAGGGCACCGCGGCGAAGGAGTGATGGCGTTGCGATTTCCCGCCGCGTAATTCCTGCAATCCGCCGTTTTTCGAGGTTGCCAAGTCCAGCCCGCAAGCGATAACCAAGCCCAACGCCAATTCCCAACCATAGCACCTCATGTCCGATAAAAGCATCGAAGCCCGAGTAAAAGATATCATCGTCGATCAGCTCGGCGTCAGCGCAGACCAAGTCACCCCCGAAGCCAAATTCGTCGAGGATCTCGGCGCGGACTCGCTTGACACCGTGGAACTCGTGATGGCGTTCGAAGAGGAATTCGACATCGAAGTCCCCGACGAAGAGGCGGAGAAATTGCAGGCGGTGGGAGACGTGATCACCTACATCACCAGCCAACAGGCCTGAGATCCTGCCGGCGTGCGCTTCTTTGAAAGGGCGGACTCCGAAATGGTGTCCGCCCTTTCCTTTGCAATGCGGGCGATCTGACGGAACTTGTTTTGACCATGCACTCGCCAGACGACATCCACTACGCCCTTGAGACGACCAAGGTGCTCCGCGAGCCGGACCGCCGGATCGAGACGTTCGGCGAGACCCGCTTCGAGTTCCAGCTCATCAGCGAATTGATGGATCGCACGGGCGAAGTCCGCATCCGGACCGGCCACGTGGAAGCGTTGCGACCCAGAATCCTCAAACCCGAGCCGTATCGCGAGGTGGATCTGGAGGGCTTCGGGCCGGGCGCGCGCGCGCGCTTCGACAAACTGGTCGAAAAGCTCCGCGCGGAGGGCAAGGACCTGGCGTTTCTCCAATACGGTTTCCAGTTCCGGCGGGGTGAGGTGCATCAGGAAATCGTCCACGACACGATGGACACCGTTCGCGAGCGGGTTCTCGAGGAGATCCGCATCTCGGGAAATCCCGCGCTGGCGGTCATCGAGGGGGTCGATGACGCGTGGGAAATCTCCATCCTCAAGTTTTCGTTCGAAATGATTCTCCGCTCGCATGAGATCAATGCTTTCGATTTCAAACGCCGCGGATTGCTCTGACGCCCCGGTCGTCCGTCCATGACATTCTGGTTTTTCGTCAAGCTGGTTGCCGGGCTGGCGGTCATCGCGGTGATCGCCTTCACCGGCATGCTCGCCTATCATGTCGCCGTCGCGCCTCTCGGCGGGATTTTTGAAGAGATCATTCCGAATCCCGGGGAAATCATCGGCGGGCAGCAGGACGCGGACTTTGCCAAGATGCTCGATTCCGCCGAGCTGCCGGACATCGAGCCCGGCGAAAAGGCCTTCCAAAAGGCCCACGAGCTGATCGCTCTGGGGAAATTGGCGGAGGCGCGCGAGAAACTCACCGCCATCGTCAACGTGTTTCCGTCCTCGACCTCCGCGCCCGTCGCCCGGCGGATTGTCGGCGAAATGAATCTCGATGAGGTCCTCTCGACCACCCGGATGGAGGGCAAGGAAATCCATGTCGTGAAAAGCGGCGATTCCTACCTCGCGATCGCCGCCCGTCACAAAACCACGCTCGACTGCATCATGCATCTCAACGGCATGATGGAACTGGGAAATCTCCAGCCCGGCGACGAACTGATTGTCATGCCGCTGGAATTCCGTTTGCTCATCGAACCAGGGCGAAACGCCGTTTCGGTCTGGGAGGGCGGGAAATTCATCCGCGAATATGCCATCGCCCACATGGGCATTCCCGGCACATTGCCGAATCAGCGCACCACCATCGAATCCAAGTCCGCCCTGCTCGGCGGCCGTCGCGTGTTGCCCCAGGCCCCCGAATTCCGCGCCGCCGCCAAGATCATCCAGATCGCCAAGCCTGCCATCCAGATCCGCCCCTATGTTGATGCGGAGACGGACCGTCCGCGCGGCATCTTCCTCCACCCGGCCGACATGGAGGAACTCAGCCTCCTCACCCGCGTCGGAAATGAGGTGGAAATCCGCAATTCCGCCCGTTAGCATCACCCTCACACCATGCAGCTCCTCGAATTCGAAAAGCCCGCCGTCGAACTGGAACGCGAACTGGAAAAGCTCCGCACCCGCTCCGCCGCGCAGAACATCGACATGTCCGGCGAGATCGCCATCATGGAACGCAAGCTGGCGGAGACCCGCGCCGCCATCTATCAGAATCTCAGCCCCTGGCAGCGCGTCCAGATCGCCCGTCACACGAACCGCCCGTTCATGCTCGACTACGCCTCCCTCGCTTTCACCGATTTCCAAGAGCTCCACGGAGACCGGCAGATCGGCGACGACGCCTCGATGCCCGGCGGATTCGCGCGGATCGGCGGCCGCCGGGTGGTCATCATCGGCCACCAGAAAGGACGCGACACGAAGGAGAATCTCAAACGGAATTTCGGCAGCGCCCACCCGGAAGGCTACCGCAAGGCGCTGCGGCTGATGAAACTGGCGGAAAAATTCGGCCTGCCCGTGATCACCCTCATCGACACTCCCGGCGCGTTTCCCGGCATCGGCGCGGAAGAACGGAACATTGCGGAGGCCATTGCCTTCAACCTGCGGGAAATGATGCTTCTGAAAGTGCCGATCATCGCCGTCGTTCTCGGCGAGGGAGGTTCCGGCGGCGCCTTGGGCATCGGCGTCGCGGACCGCGTGATCATGATGGAGAACGCCTATTACTCGGTTATCAGCCCGGAAGGTTGCGCGGCCATTCTCTGGAAACACCGCAAGCATGCCCCGGAAGCGGCCGAAGCCATGAAACTCGTCGCACCCGATCTCAAGCAACTCGGACTCATCGACGACGTCATTGCCGAGCCGGTGGGCGGCGCGCATCACGACCACGCCGCCGCGGCGCTGTCGTTCCGCGAAACGGTGCTGCGCCATCTCGACCAGCTCTCCGCTCTCGGCACCCGCCAGCTTCTCGACCAGCGCTACGACAAATTCCGCAGCTTCGGCGAGTGGGAGGGAAAGTAGTCACCAGCGCACGTCCTTGAATTCCCAATCCGGGACGACCTTCCGCATTTCCGTCAGATCGTCCCGCGCGGTGAGGCCGCAGGTGAGGAAGTTGCGGTGCAGTTTCTCCAATGCCTCGCGGTCCAATTCCACGCCGAGCCCGGGGCCGGATGGCACCCGCACCGCGCCGTCTTCGAACGGAATCCGCCCGCCGGTGATCACTTCGTCGGACTGCCACGGGTAGTGGGTATCCAGGGCATAGGTGAAATCGGGCAAAGCCGCGCCGAGATGCACCATGGCCGCCAGCGAGATGCCGAGATGGCTGTTGGAGTGCATGGACAAATCGCGGCCGATCGTCCCGCAGGTCCGCGCCAGTTCCATCGATGCGGTCAGGCCGCCCCAGAAATGATGATCGCTCAAAATGATATCTTCCGAACCATGTTCCACGCTGCCGGCGAGACAGGCAAAGGATGTCGTACACATGTTGGTGGCGAGCGGAATGCCGAGCGCCTTGCGGACGCATGCCATATCTTTCTGTCCGCGGACGGGATCCTCCAGATATTCCAGATAGCCCTCCAGCTCGCGGCCATAAGTGATGGCCGTTTCCACCGTCCAGACGCCGTTGGGATCGATCCGTAGCGGCACGTCCGGTCCGAAGGCCTCGCGCAGGGCGATGATCGCGTCGACCTCCTGGCGGGGCTCGAAGACGCCGCCCTTCAGCTTGATCGATTGGAAACCGAACTCCGCGCACATGGCTTTCGCCTGCGCCACGATCCCCGCGGGATCGAGCGCCGCCGCCTGGCGGGCGGCGGCCCAGCCGGTCGCCGCGGGATCGGTTCCGAATTCCAACGGTCCGCCCGCTCCCTCGTATTTATAGAAAAGATAAGCGGCGAACGGCACCCGCTCGCGCTTCAACCCGCCTAACAGATCCACGACCGGCTGGTTCGTCACCTTGCCGATGATATCCAGGCACGCGACCTCGATGGCGCTGAAGATATGCACCAGCTTGCGTTGGTCCCAAGGGGTCGCGCCACGCTGGGCGATGGACTCGTGACCGAAATGGCTTTCGATCGTTTCCATGATGTCATCAAGCCTGAACGCGTCCTTGCCGACGATCAGCCCGCGCGTCTCCTCCAGCGAGGCATTGGTGGCGGCGTTGCCGGGGATCTCGCTGATCCCGGAGATACCGTCCTCCGTCACCAGCTCGATCACGGTCCGCAGGGCATAGGGCGCGTGCAGCCCCGCGGCGTTGAGCAACGGCGGATCGACGATGGCGATCGGTGTGATGCGCATCTCCGCGATTTTCGGTCCCGCCATCACGGGCACCCTCAGATTCAGAACGCGTTTCATTTGATATCGAGGTCAGCCAGGCGCTCCATCAGCAGGGCGAGGGAACTGTGGTCGAGTTCACCTTCGCCGCTGGCAATCAGTTCGTCCATCCGGCTGGCGACTTGCGCGGTCCCATCGAGCGGAACCGAGAATTCCTCTCCTTCCTGGAGCGCGATGTTCAAGTCCTTGCGGTGGAGTTTGACTTTAAAACCGGGTTTGAAATTGCGGTCGATGATGCGTTGCCCGTGCAAATCGAGAATCCGGCTTTGCGCGAAACCACCTAACAACGCTTCCCGCATCTTCACCAGATCCACACCGGCCTTCCTGGCCAGTGTGAAGGCTTCCGCCACCGCCTGGATGGTCATTCCGACGATGATCTGGTTGCAGGTTTTGGTGGTTTGGCCGGCACCCGCCTCACCGATGTGGACGATGTTTTTGCCCATGGCCTGAAATATGGGCAGCGCCCTCTCGAACGCTGTTGCGCTCCCGCCCACCATGATCGAAAGCGATCCGGACTCCGCGCCCACCTGGCCGCCGGACACGGGCGCGTCGAGGGCTTCAACACCCTTTTCCTTCAACCGCCCGTGAACGCTCTTGGCGGTGGATGGCGCGATGGTGGACATGTCGATGAACAAAGCTCCTTCACGAATTCCCTCCAACACGCCGTCCTGGCCGAAGACCACTTCTTTCACTTGCGGCGAGTCGGGCAGCATCGTGATCACCACGTCGCTCGCTTTCGCCAGGGCCTTGTTGGTCGGATGGGCCTTGGCTCCGGCCTCCACCAATTCTTTGGCAGCCTGGTTGCTTTCCAACACCGCCAATTCATATCCTGCTTTGATCAGGTTGAGAGCCATGGGCTTGCCCATGATGCCGAGTCCGATGAATCCAATCTTTTCCATGGTTTGTTTTTTGTTAGATCAGGGGAAGGAAGCGGGCGCCGATCATGATGACCACCAGTCCGGCCAGACCCATGATGGTGAGCATGGGTGAAAACGTTTTCAGCACCTCCGCTTCGGTGAAGTTGCTCATTTTGCAAACAATCCAGAAGCCGCTGTCGTTCATCCAGGGAATCAGTTTCGATCCGCAGGCGATGGACAGGCCGAGATACAACGGATGGAAATCGAGTTTGGCGTCGGTCGCCAGGCCGGACAGGATGCCGGCGGCGGTGATCATCGCCACCGTGGCGGAGCCTTGGGCGGTCCGCACCACGGCGGTGATGAAAAATGAAAGCGGGATCAGCGCCATCTGATAGCCGGCCGTCATTTCGGCAATCCGCTGGCTGATTCCCGTTTGCTGCAACATGCCGCCAAACGCCCCGCCGGCCGCGGTGATCAGGATGATGACGCCGGCGCTCATCAGGGCGGCTTGCACCGGTTTGAAGATGTCGCTCCTGTTGCCTTTGCTGCGGGTAACGAGCAAAAGCAGGGCGGAGAGAGCGCCGGCGATCAGCGCCGTATTCTTCTCTCCCAGAAATCGCACGGCACCGATGAGGTGTTGCAGGGCGGCAGGCAGGTTGTCGCCGCCGACGAAAGGATCGAGACTCGCCTTGGCGGTGATGAGTATGAGCGGGATGACGATCGGAAGGAGGGAAAACCACAGCGGCGGCAGGCGCAGGTCCTCCTCGGCAGCCAGCGATTTGATATCTGCCAGCGGCGCGTCGATCGAATCCCGCAGGGGGATCGGCCATCGGTGGTTCGCCCAGACCGCATAGGCATATCCGGCGACAATCGTACAGAGTCCCACCACGGTTCCGCCGATCATCATCATGCCGATCGGTATGTTCATCTCACTTACAAGAAACAGGGGGCCCGGTGTGGGGGGGACCAGCGAATTCGACATGGCTGCCCCGCCGGTGATGGCCATGATCAGGAGCAGATAGTTCTTCCCGATCCGCACCGTCATGGCCTTGGCCAAGGGAACCATCAGGTAGAAGACCATGTCAAAAAACACGGGGATTCCCAAAAAGAAGCTGCCGCCAAAGAATGCGGCCGGGGCCTTCGAGGTGCCGGTCACCTTGAGCAGCGAGCGGACGATCTTTTCCGCCGCGCCGCTGTCCAGCATGCATTTGCCAATGATCGACGCCATGGCGATCAGGATGCCGATGGCTCCCACGGTGCGACCGAACGCCTCCGCGATCCTTTCACCGACATGCCGGTTGGCCATTTTCAACGCTTCTTCCGCCGACATGTCTTTGCCGAGGGCGAACTGCTCGACCGCGGCAGCGGGGGTCAGCACCGCCACTACGAAGGCTGCCAGGATCAACGCCAGAAACGGATGCAGGCGCAGGCCGATGATCCCGCCCACGACGATCAGTACGCCGATCATGATAATTGAAATCGGATCGGTCATGACAGGGGCATCGACTTCAATCTGCCGGCCAGGTTGCGGGCGCCGTCGGCCACGAAGGTGGCGTCCGCCCCACAGGCGATCATCCGGATTCCCATTTCATGATACATCCGGTAGTCGTCCGGATTGAAAAACAGGATGCCGGTGGCCTTGCCCGCATTTCGCGCGGCGGCCACCGTCGCTTTGAGCGCATCCTTGAATTTCGGATGGTCGAACTGGCCGAAAATCCCCAGTTCCATGGAAAGGTCGGCGGGACCGATGAACAGGACGTCCACGCCGTCGAGGGCGGCGATCTCATCGAGGTGGTCGAGCACGGACAATGTCTCGATCTGCACCACCCCGAGGATGTTGTCGCGGGCGTTCTGATAGTATTCCGAGAAGTCCCGGCCGAACGCGGTGGCCCGCACCATCTTCGCCACTCCGCGCGTGCCGTGCGGCGGGTAATGCATGCCGCTAACCGCTTGTTTCGCTTCGGCGGCATGGTGGATCCGCGGGCACATAATTCCCTCCGCGCCCATGTCCAGCACCCGGTGGATCCGCTGGCTGGCCGCGCTTTCCACCCGCACGATCGGAGCGGCTGGAGTGTGCTGCAGCGCCTGGAGCTGGGAAACGACGTCGGTTTCGCCGCCGCCGCCGTGTTCCAGGTCAATCAGGACCCAATCGAATCCCGCCTGGCCCACGATTTCCGCCGTCAGCGGCGATCCGAGATTCAACCAGCAGCCGTGGACCGTTTCGCCCGCCCGGAGTCGTTTTTTGAGGTTTTTCATCGGAACGATGGAGGACCGCCGTCTTCTGCCGGCACATTCTGGGGCGGACGATACCCAACGGCATCGTCGCGCCAAGATCTTTTGAGAGTCGGGGATCCGGCGGATTTCCCGGACGAATGGGGTTGAGAAAGGGCCGGCCTGTGATCAAGTTGCGGGCGCTTTGCCAAAATGAGGCGTCGATCCCCACCTCTTCTTTACCCATCCCTCCTGCGATCATGACCCGTCTGCTTGCCCTCTTCTCCACCGCCTTGATTTCCACCGCGCACGCCGCAGAGGTGAAGGTGCTCACCGCCACCAGCCCCACGGATGCGGGATTCAAGCTGGATCCCGTGCAGTCTCCCGCGATCGACGACGCGGCGGCCGGAGCCGTTTTCACGCTGGTCGACGGGGATCGCGATGGCAACGGCGGCGATCTGACAGTCCTGAATGATGGGAAAATGCCCGCCACCGATGATCAACCGCGGGCGAATTTCTTCTTCCGCGGTGGAACCGACGGCGGGCGGATCGCCGTCGACCTCAAGGAACCCCTGAGGCTGCGCGAGGTGAATACTTATTCGTGGCATTCCGGCAGCCGCGGCCCGCAGGTTTACAATCTCTATGCGGTCGAGGGCAACGGGAAATTTGATCCGGCTCCTGAAAAAGATATGGATCCGGCGAAACGGGGATGGAAACTCATCGCGGAAGTGGACACACGCCCTGAAGAGGGCGACGGCGGCGGGCAGCACGCGGTTTCCATCACTCCCGGGAACCATGAGGACCTTGGCAGATATCAACATCTCTTGTTCGATATCAGCCGCACCCAGGATCGTGATTCGTTCGGAAACACATTCTTCAGCGAAATCGATATCATCGATGCGGAGAAACCGGAGCCGAAGCGAATGAAGCCGGATAAAAAGATTGTAAACACCTATCCTTCCGATGATGGCAAATACACTTATGTCATCGATTCCAGCAAGGCACCCGATCTGACCGAGTGGTCGGAGAAGGAACTCATGCCGGTGGTGAAGGAATGGTATCCGAAGATCGTGGAGCTGCTGCCCAGCCGCGGCTTCCGCGCGCCGGACACGGTGGTGATCGAATACAAGGATGATATGGGCGGCACACCCGCCTACGCCACCGGTCACCGGCTTTCCCTCAATGTCGGCTGGTTCCGCGGCCAGCTCGAGGGAGAGGCGAAGGGATGCGTGGTGCACGAGCTGGTCCACACCGTCCAGAACTACTGGCAGGCGCGGATGAACAACCGCAACGCATCCCAAACTCCCGGCTGGGTCACCGAGGGCATCGCGGATTACATCCGCTGGTTTCTCTATGAACCGGAATCCAAAGGCGCGGAGATCACCCGTGGAAATCTCGCACAAGCGAAATTCGACGCCAGCTATCGGATCACCGCGAACTTCCTCGATTGGGTGATCCGCACCCGGGATGAGGAATTGCTCCAAAAGCTCAACGAGGCAGCCCGCGAAGGAAACTACGACGGGAAGTTATGGAAACGGTGGACGGACAAAACACTGGAGGAACTCGGCGAAGAGTGGCGGAAGGAACATGAGGACAAGCTTTCCGCCTGAATCTGGCATCAGGCGTTTTTCAACAGCGCCGCGGCATAGAATCCGTCGTAGCCCGTGGCGGCGGGGGAGACCGGCCGCTCTTCGAGGAGAGTGAAACCGCCTTTTTCTAACAACGAGTCCACGGCCGCCCGGTTCTCGGAGGGAAGGATCGAGCAAGTGGCGTAAACGAGTCGCCCGCCGGGCTTGAGCATGGCGGTGTAGCTTGTGAGAAGCTCCTTCTGGATCCCGCGGACGCGGTCGAGCGCGGCGGGCTTGAGCCGCCATTTGAGATCCGGCTGGCGTTTGAGCGTGCCGAGGCCGGAGCACGGCGCGTCGATGAGAAGGCGGTCGGCGACCTCCGCGAATTCCTCGGGAGTGGTCGCGGTGATCGGCTTTGCTTTCACACATTTCGCGCCACCCCGCTTCGCCCGCCGTTCGAGTTCGATGAGCTTCTTCGTGTCCACATCCATGCCGAAGACCCGGCCCTCGTCCTTCATCAGCGCCGCAAGGTGCAGCGATTTCCCGCCCGCTCCCGAGCAGGCGTCGATCACCCGTTCGCCCGGCTGCGGATTGACCAGTGGGGCGATCATCTGCGAGCCGGTATCCTGGATTTCCACGCGGCCGTCGAGCCGGAGCGACTTCGGCAGCGCCTTGCCCGGAGCGAGGACGAGCGCGTCGGGCAGCCCGGAAACTTCGCTTGCTTCGAGATTGAAAGTGGCGAGCCAGGCGATGGCTTCCGGCCGGGTGGCCTTGAGTGTGTTCACCCGCAAAAACACCGAGGCCCGCTGGTTGAGGGCCGCTATTTCCGCGTCCCACGCGTCGCCGAGTTCTTCCGCGCCCAGCGCATCGATCCAGTCCGGGATCGACTCGCGAACGGCGCGCGGCTGCGCGGCCAGGTCGTTTTCGCGCGCCCTCATCTCCTCCGCGGTCGCGCCGTTGTAGTGCCACCACTCCGGGATTTCGAAGCCCATCCGCACCCACTGCGCGGCGCAAAGGGCGGTCGTTTCCTCGCTTTCCACCAGGAAACCGAGCGCCCGCCGCCAGCGTGCCACCTCGAAAACCGTCTCCGCGATGAAGCTGCGGTCGCGCTTGCCCCACTTCGGGTTTTCTTCGAAAGCGGCGGCCAGCTCGTGATCCAGCACGCGGTGTTCGCGGAAGACGGACTTCGCGATGGCTGCGGCGGCCTCGGCCAGAATGCGGTGCATTTTCATTGGGGGCGCACCCTTTCGGAATCCGCGCGGCCTTGCAATGGAAACGAGAACACCGCCGGCAACCACTGCCTTCCGTTTTGACATTCCCGCGCCCGTGCCCCGTATTGCCGCCGTGCCGACCGTCCGCCTCAAATACCAGACCTTCCATCCTTCCATCTGGCCGAAAATGGTCGGCGAGGTTTCCCGCGATGCCATGCCGGGCGATCTGGTGGAGGTCTTCGGAAAGGAAGGCACTCGCTTCGGCTGGGGCCTCTGGAATCCGAAGGCGCGGATGCCGCTGCGCGTCGTCAGCCACTCGCTCGATGATCTCGACGAGTCGTTTTTCGAAAAGGCGATCCAACGCGCCGCGAACCTGCGCCGGGAAATCCTCAAGCTCGATGTCGGCACCGAAAGCTACCGCGCCATCCACGGCGACGCCGACTTTCTCCCGGGCATCGTCGCCGACAAATTCGCCGATGTGCTCTCGGTGGAAATCACCAGCCTCGCCGCCTGGATGCGCCTGCCGCAATGGCTGCCGCTGCTGCACGAGGCCTTTTCCACGGAACGCGTCTTCGTCCGTGTCGATCCGGATCTCGCGAAAATCGAGGGCATCCCGCGCAGCGGCGGCGTCGAGTCCGATGCCGTCCGCACCGTGAAAATCCGCGAGCACGGCGTCCGCTACGAGGTCGATTTCAGCGAAGGGCACAAGACCGGCTTTTTCTGCGACCAACGCGACAACCGCCGGCAATTCGCCGCCCTCACCGATGGCCGCACCGTGCTCGATCTCTGCTGCTACACCGGCGGCTTCGGCATCTCCGCCGCCCTCGCCGGCGCGGAGGATGTCATCGGCATCGATCTCGATGAGACCGCCGTCGCCATGGCGAAACGGAATGCGAATCTCAACAACGCCAAAGTGAAATACACCCACGCCGACGCCTTCACCTGGGCGCGGACGATGATCGAAAACGGCCGCGCCTGGGACGTGGTCATCGCCGATCCGCCGAAGTTCATCCATGGCCGCGAGGACGAGATCGGCGTCGCAAAATATGCCGATCTCAACAAGCTCGCGCTCCAGCTCGTCGCGCCCGAAGGCATCTTTGTGACTTGTTCCTGTTCCGGCCAGCTCGGGGCGGGGGAGTTCGAGCGCATCGTCACCGGCGCCGCCCACCGCCGCGACAAACGCCTGCAGATCTTCGACCGCACCGGTGCCGGCCCCGACCATCCAACGCTCTCGAATTATCCGGAATCGAGATATCTCAAAGTCCTCTGGTCGCGGGTGATCTGAGATCCAACACCTTTGGACTGCGGCGGGAAGCAAAACGCCACGCCGCCCAACGAGCCCGTGCCAGATGCCCGGCGAGCTCATAGTCTTCCACTGATCACTCGGCATTCGGCATTCGGCATTCGGCACTCGGCACTCGGCACTCGGCACTCGGCACTCGGCACTCGCCCACTGGCAGGAAGGATACGCCGCATTCACCGTCAGCGCCTCCGCAAGAGCCTCAGTCCGCACTTATATTGCCAATCAGGAGGAACACCATCGGGTGAAATCCTTCCGCGAGGAGTTGATCGACTTCCTGGAGAAATCCGGCGTTGCCTACGATCCGCGCTACCTCGATTGACCTCGCAGCCCACGCTGGCATCCCGCTGGGATGCAAATCGTTTTCAATTCCCTCATCCGGTGGTGTCGCTCGTTCCACCGGTGGTGTCGCTCCGCTCAACCACCGGCTACAGGCTCCGATCCCGCAGGGATCCCGATGCGCAATCTGTCCACGATACCGGAGGCACCCCATCCTGTCTTCTGCTCAGCTCCCAACACTCTACATGCTCTCGGACCAACGTCTCCGATGCCGGAGGCATCCCATCCTGTAGCCGGTGGTTGAGCGCAGCGACACCACCTGACCCAATGCATGCGATTCCGGCTTTCGGACAAGAAGACCGAGTCTGTTTCCCGGATGATCCGCGATACCATTGAGGCTGAAAATAAGAACAATATTTCCTTAGACGCAAAACGACAAACCATGTCCGCCTACACCGAAAACCACCTCGTCGAACAACCGGCGATCCAGCTTAACGGACCACCTGAGCCCTCCAAAAATAGAGATTGAAGGAATCCTTTTTCTGGGTATTTTGGAATCCATGAAAACGACAATTGATATTCCCGATGCCGCCTTGGCGGATGCCATGCGTTTCACCGGGGCGAAGACGAAGCGGGAGGCGGTGGTGAAGGCGCTGGAGGAGTTCAACCGCCAGCAGCTTGTGAAGGAAGTGGTGGCGAGCTTCGGGACTTGGGACATTGCGACCAATGACGAAATCGAAGCGGGCGACATGGAGGAAATCGCCTCCGGCAAACCGAAAATTGGAATTTGGACACTCCAATGACAGGCATCTGCCTAGTGGACAGTTCCGCCTGGGTGGAGGCGGGCAGGCCGGGAGGCGATCAGGAGATCGTGTCGCGGTTGGCGGCTCTGGTCAGCTCGGGCCAAGCGGCGATGACCGAGCCGGTGTGGATGGAACTTTATCAAGGCATTTGCGGGAAACGTGAAGAGGCTCGCTTGGAATCGACGCGGAGTCTGTGCGTCTGGCTGGAATTCGACGTGGAGTGTTGGCAGGAGGCAGCGAGGATCGCGAGGATTTGCCTGAGATCCGGAGTGAATGTGCCCTTCGGCGATGTGCTGATTTTCGCCTGCGCGAGACGTCACGGGGTGGAACTACTGGAGCGGGACCGTCATTTCGCGATGATCCGAAAAGTGATGGTAAGATGAGCGGTTACACCGAAGACCACCTCGTCGAGCAACCGGCGATCCAGCTCATGCAGCATGAGTTGGGTTGGGAGGTGGTGAATTGCTGCGGGAAATGAGTGCCTACGAGCATGTGAAGGTGGGTGCGAAGTATCCGCCGGTGCTGCTCTATCACGGAGCGGACGATACGCGGGTGGAGTTATGGCAATCCCTGAAGATGACCGCGCGGTTACGGGCGGCGCAAGGCGAGAACCCGGACGTGCTGCTGCGGATCGATTACCACACCGGCCACGGCAGCGGGACTTCCCGGCGGCAGGAGAACCACCTGCAGGCCGACCTGCTGGCATTTCTCCTCCGGCACTGCCGCTGAAAATCGCTGCATCCGCGGTTGGCCGATCTTCAGGAGACGGGGTGTCAGTCAAAGCCGCCGGGCAAAAGGAGAAGTGGTATTGCTCACCATGGATCTCAACGAACTGAACCCAGTAAACGACCTCTGTTTTGACAAGGTGGTGAGCAAGTTCAATTCCTAAGGACAAGCCCTAACAGGGCGCAAGCCGTCTATCAAGCAAAAGGATACCAAGCCCTGAAGGGACGTCAAACGAGTGGCAGCCACCTTGGTTGCGCCCCTTCAGGGCTTGAATTGGTGATGTGATTCGGTTCCCGGGGCGGTGCCCCGGGCTATCGTCTTGCGCCCCGTTGGGGCTGAAGAGCCGGATGCTTTCTTGTATAAGTCCCGCGTACGTGAGCATGCGGGAAACTCCCGCTCTCGGGGGCCCTGCATTTGCTCCCCTCTCCAGCGAATTCGAGGTTGTTTGCTGAGTTCTGAAATATGGAGCCACGACACTCTTGTCGTGGGAGGGAATGGAGAGTCATTGGAAGAAATTCGCACTTCTCAATGTTCCCGCATTCTCCAGCACCACAGAAGTGTGGTGTCTTCTTATCCATCGACGTCCGCCTCATCTTGTTGAACAGAGCCGCGGCATCGCGAAGGTTTTCAAAGACCGCCCAGCCATTCGCTGAGCAATTGGAGATCGGCGGGTTTCACGAGGTGCTGGTCGAAGCCGGCGGATTTTGAGAGGGCACGGTCGGTCTCTCTGCCGTAGCCGGTGATGGCGACGAGGAAGATTCCCGCGTGGAGGGGATTGGCGCGGAGTTGGCGGGCCACTTCGTAGCCATCCATTCCGGGGAGGCCGATGTCGAGCAAGACGACATCCGGCAGGAATTCGGCGGCGGCGGCGATCGCT
Organism: Verrucomicrobiales bacterium; assembly: GCA_038256845.1. Taxonomy (GTDB): domain Bacteria; phylum Verrucomicrobiota; class Verrucomicrobiia; order Verrucomicrobiales; family Akkermansiaceae; genus Luteolibacter. The sequence continues at coordinate 56,230 of JBBSJY010000002.1, forward strand.
TCCGGTCCGCTGTGGGCGGCGCGGGCCGAGTGTCCCTGCAAGCCTTGCAGCATGGCCATGCTTTCCGCGGCGTCCACGTTGTCATCGACCACGAGGATCCGCCGCGCGGCGGGGGTGGAGGTCGGGAGCGGGGCGGCGGGTGCCGGCGGGAGGGTTTCGCGGAGGATGGGAAGCCTGACGATGAACTCGCTCCCGAGGCCGAGGCCCTCGCTGCGGGCCTCGATGGTCCCGCCGTGGAGTTTCACGAGACGTTGCACCAGCGTGAGCCCGATGCCCAGGCCGCCGTGGGCGCGCTCGAGCGTGTGGGTCGCCTGGACGAACAGGTCGAAAATCCGGGGCAGCAATACCGGCGCGATGCCGATGCCGTCATCGGCCACGGTGATGATGACCTCCGGCGGGTCATCGGGAGATGTCAGGGGCGTTCTCGCGGCGGTGACGGTGATGTTTCCGCCCTCGTTGCCATATTTGCAGGCGTTGGTCAGCAGGTTGCCAAGGATCTGGTCCAGCCGGGTGACATCCGCCTCCAGATGGACCGGTTCTTCCGGCAGAACGATGGTTAGGGTCTGGCGGTTTTGCTCCATGCCCGGGCGGACATGGGCGGCTGCGGCGGACATGACGGATTCCAGATCGACTTCCTGCCGGCGCAGCTCGATCTTGCCTTCGGTGATGCGGGACACGTCGAGCAGGTCGTCGATCATGCGGCTCATGTTATCGATCTGGCGGCCGAGAATCGAATGGGCTTGGGCGCGGACTTCCGGGCCGGCGGAGGTGTTCCAGAGAAGTTCCGCGGAGATCCGCAGGGGCGCGAGGGGATTGCGAAGCTCGTGGGCCAGCATCGCCAGAAACTCGTTCTTGCTGCGGTCCGCGCGCACCAGATCCGCGGCGTGCTCGGCCATGGCGGCCTCCACCAGCAGCCAGTCGGTGATGTCCATGAACGAGGCGATGCCACCGATGATCAACCCTTGGCCGTCACGGAGGGCGGCGTAATTCACGATCACCGGCAGGCGCGAGCCATCGCCGCGCTCGATGAGGACCCTGACGTCGTTGGCGGGGATTCCGGTCCGCAGCACTTCCCGCATGGGGCTGTTCCAGTGGAGAAGGGGAGTGCCGTCGGGCAGCCAGAGTCCCAGGGATCCGCAATGCTGCTCGACACCGCGGACGGGTTCCCGCCCCCAGAGTTCCACGGCGCGGCGGTTGTAGTCTTGAATGACGGCGTCGTGGTCGCAGACGAACACTGCCATCGGCGCCGAAGCGAAGAGGCTGCGGTAGCGGCCCTCGCTTTCGCGGAGGGCGTCCTCGGCTGTCTTGCGCTCCGTGGCGTCGGTAAAACTGGTGAGGATCGAGCGGGTGTCCGCATCCCATACCCAGCGGCAGCAGGAATGGACGACCTTTCCTTCGCGTGAAATTTGTTCGACTTCCCCGCTGAATTGGCCGCTGCGGTGAAGTTCCTCGAGGATCTCTTCCTCGGGCTTCGGGAGCTTCGAGTGCAACAGCGCGTGAAGGTCTTTCCCCATGGCCTCCTCGCGGGGCCATCCGAATAGCCGCTCCGCGCCCTTGTTCCACGAGGCGATGCGGCCGTCCCAGCCGCGCACGACGATGGCGTCGTTGCTCAGATCGAGGAGCCGCGCCTTTTCCTCAAGCTCGCGGGCGGCCTTGTGGCGGGCCGTGATTTCCACCTTGAGCTGGGCATTCAGCGTTTCCGCGTCTTCGGTGAGTTCATGTTGGCGCAGCGCTCCGATCAGCAGCGCCTCGTTCAATGAAACGATCTTCTCGGCGGCCTGCAGTGCCTCGGCTGTGGATGCGTTTTTCATGAGCTGGCTTTCGGTTCCGGGGCTAGTTCCTCGATCCGCCCGATCCGTTCCGGCAGGCCGCTGCTAAGTTTGGCGTATTCCGAACGGCGCGGGTAGATGACCACCAAGCCCTTGTCAGTGATGACGTATTCGCGGATGTCCTTGCTGTGGTTTCCACCGCGCATCTTGATGACCACCATCACCTTGCGGAGCTGGCCGTCGATCTCCACGTAGCGCATGCGGATGATTTCGTCGGTGAGAAAGGAAATCGCATAATTGCTGAATGCAAACTCGGTGAACTTGTCCTCCACCTCCACGGTGCTGAGGATGGTGACGCCTGCTCCGGTCAGGGCGACGATCATGCGGTAGAGGGATTCCCGGAAATCCAAGCGGAATCCCGGGGCCAGCGCCATCTCGAAGCCGCCGAGGGAATCGATCACCAGCCGTTTCGCGCCCACCCGTTTGATCGCGTCGAGGATTTCCTGCATCGTCTCGTCCACCGAGAGGTCCAGCGGGCGGAGGTAAAGGATTTCCAGTTTCCCGGCGTCGCGCGGGGTGGCCAGATCCAGGCCGAAGTTCCCGGCGCGTGTGATGTAGCCTTCCGGGCGTTCCTCGAAAATGGCGATGATGGCGGGTTCGTCGTTGCGGATCCCCTCGGCGATGAACTGGGTGGCAAGCGCGGATTTCCCGGTTCCGGAAGGCCCGGCGACCAGCACGCTGTCGCCTTCGAGAATGCCGCCGCCGAGCATCGCATCCAGCTCCGGGACGCCGCAGGAGAGGCGCTTGCGTTCCGCCGGGTTCGCCTTTTTACGCTGGAGGCCCAGCGTCCGGGAAAATGCCTCGAGGCCGCTTTCGCTGATGCGGATGGTGTGCAGACCGGTCACCGTGTTCTGGCCGCGCTGTTTGATGATCTGCAGTTTGCGGACCACGGAATTCCGCTCCGGCACTTGGGAAAGCCAGAGCAGCCCGTCCGCGATGGTGAAGATCGGATTGTCCCGGATTTCATCCGGGTGGTATTCGCCCACCAGGAAGGTGGTGGCCTCCCAGCCTGTTAGAAACTGCGCCAGCCGCTGGATGAACGACTGCATGCCGTCTTCGCTGGTGCCGCTCATCGCCTTCCGCATCACGGAGCGGAAGGAATCCACCACCACCAGCGCCGGGCCTGCCGCCGTCACCTGGCGGGTGATTTCCTCCAGCACCGCGTCCAGGTCCTTTTCCATCAATACGTCCGCCAGATTGATGAAGCGGATCGCTTTTCCCAGCTTCGCCGCATCGAAAAACGAATACTGCTGCTGATAGCGCAGCATCTTAATCGCCGGCTCGCCGAGGACGGTGAAGTAGAGCGCGGTCTTCTCCTCCGTGGCGTTGGCGAACAGGATCTGGTGCGCCAGCGTCGTCTTCCCGCAGCCCGGCGTCCCCGCGATGATGTTGAAGGAAAACTCGGGAATCCCGCCGCCGAGAATGTCGTCGAGGCCGCGCACGCCCGTGGGCATCCTGCGGATCACCACCTTGGCGGGCGGCGCGGCGTGCTTGGCTTGATCCGGATCGTTCGATTGGTTCATGATAAATCTCCTTCTTTCAAAATGGGTTCGTCTGCCGAGGGGTCAGGCCAAATATCAAGCACCAGGCGGCGCGTCAAATCCTCGCCGATGAATGTCACCAGCAGTTCCAGCAGGCTGGAAACGATGGCCTCGCCCCCCGCCTTCATGCTTTCCGGATCCACCGGCACCTCCGGATCGGCGGGACTCGCCAGGACGCCGTCGTCGGTCACCCGCACGTCCTCCAAGCAGGGCGAGTGCCGCCGCGCCAAGGTGAGCGCCCGGGCCAGCAGCGCCCGGAAGCCCGCCTTTCCCATCAACATGGAAAGGTGGGGCCTCAGCTTCTCACAGACCGCGACGAAGTCCGGGACCGGGTCGCCGTCCTTCGCTGTTTCCGTGAGGAGTCTCTGGGCCAGTCGCTGCATGGATCGTAGGTATTGGCTTTTTAAAAAAATCCCTTCGTCCCGAAGTCCGCTGGACCCCGGTCATAGGGATTGGCAGCATGTCATTTGCCAACCCCAATAGACAATAAACATTTTTGGATTGTCCTTCGGGCCGGCTTCGGGCCGCCCTCCTCCGAAACAAAATGCGACCGGAGCGCCCTTCTTATGAGGATGAGAGCAGTACGATCAAGTTGGGAAGATGCGCAAAAGACACAAGAATGGAACGTCTTCCGGATTTATTTATGACTTATGTGCCTTTTGTGGCCAATTTTTCCTTTCAGGTTCCCTAGCCTGATCGCCCGCGACCTGCCTTTGAAAAATGAAGTCGATCCGGTGAGCGGTTTTTGAAAGATTGTGACGCGGAGAGGCTCCGAAAAAACAGAATGAATCCCGAATTCCAAGTGAAGCTCCTCCTCGTGGGCGACGATCCGCAGCGTCTGGCCTTGCTGGAAGCCGCGCTCGGCCCGCTCGGCGATAACCTGATCCGCGCGGGCTCGGCGGAAGAAGCGCTCGCCCAGGTCCTCGCCACCGACTTCGCGGCGATCGTGCTGCACTTGGGTGCCCATTCCTTGGAAGCCGCCCGGCTGCTCCGCTCCAGCCCGCGATCGAAGACCACGCCGATCGTTTTCCTCAGCGTCGCCGATGCCGAGCAAGCCTGCGCACTCGGGGCGGTCGATTTCCTGGCCGAGCCGGTCGTTCCCGCGATCCTCAGGGCAAAAATGGGATTTTTCGTCGAGTGCCACCGCGCCAAGGAGCGCCTCGAACGGGAGAAGTCCTTCCTGGAAGCCGTGCTGGAGAACATCGAGGACGGCATCGTCGCCTGCGATGAGCGCGGGACGCTCACTCTATTCAACCGCGCGACCAAGGAGCTTCACGGCCTTCCGCATGAACCGTTGCCGCCCGAGCAATGGGCGGCGCACTACGCCCTCTACGGCCCGGATGGGAAGACCCCGTTCGCCAAGCACGAGGTGCCGCTTTTCCGGGCGCTGGCCGGCGAGTTCGTCAAGGACGTCGAGATGGTGGTCGCCCCGACGGACGGGGAGCCCCGCTCGCTCCTCGCCAGCGGTCAGCCGCTCCTCGACGCACAGGGCCACAAGCTCGGCGCGGTTGTCTCGATGCACGACATCACCGACCGGAAAAAAGCCGAAGAAGCCATCGCCGAAGTCATCCGCGAGCAGGCGCTGCGCCGCGGCGAGGAACAGGTGAAAGTGATCCTTGAAAGCATCCGCGACGGCTTCGTCCTGATGGATCGCGATTGGACCATCCTGTACATGAACGCCGCCGCCGAGCGGATCAACGGCCAGCGCCGGGAGGACCTGATCGGAAAAAATCACTGGGAAATCTATCCTGCCGCCGTCGGAACCCACCTTCACCGCGAGTTCCTGCGCTGCGCCTCGGAGCGAGTGACGATCAGTTTCGAGAATTACTACCAACCCTGGGACCGGTGGTTCGAGCTGGATATCTCGCCCGGCCCGGACGGAGAAACCGCGGTGTATTACCGCGATATCACCGAGCGGAAACGAACGGGAGATGCCCTCCGGCGGAGCGAGGCCCGAAATCGCGCGGTCGTGGAAACGGCCTTGGACTGCATCATCGGCATCGACGTGGATGACCGGATCACCGAGTTCAATCCCGCCGCCGAACGCACCTTCGGATTTCAAAAGGCCGACGTGCTCGGCCGCGAGCTAAGCGAGACGATCATCCCGCCGGAGTATCGCGAGGCACACCGCGAAGGGATGCGGCGCTATCTCAGCGGCGGCGAGGCGCGCGTCCTGGACCGCCGCTTGGAATTGCAGGCCATCCGGAACGGTGGCGAGATCTTCGATTGCGAGCTCACCGTCACCCGGAATCCGGGGGAGCCTGCGAGTTTCACCGGTTTCCTGCGGGATGTGACGGATATCAAGCGGGCCGCGGAAGCTCTCAAAACCAGCGAGGAGCGCTTCCGCCTGCTCGCCGATACGATCCCGAACCTCGCCTGGACGGCCCGCAAGGACGGCCACATTTTCTGGTTCAACCGGCGCTGGCATGACTACACCGGCAAGACGGCCGAGGAAATGGACGGGTGGGGTTGGCAGGACGTCCACCACCCCGACGAGCTGCCGAAGGTGCTCGCCCGCTGGCAGGGATCGATCGAGACGGGCGAGCCTTTCAGCATGGTTTTCCCGCTAAAAGGGGCCGATGGTGCCTTCCGACACTTCCACACCCTCGTGAATCCTTTCCGTGAGCCGGGCGGGGAAATCCTGTTCTGGTTCGGAACCAATACCGACATCACCGAGCAAAAACAGACCGAGGAACGACTCGCCGACTTGGCCGCGGCCGAGAAAAACCGCGCCGGCCTGCTGGGCCAAGTCGCGGAAGCTGCGCACTCGATCAATGCCGTTCTCTCGGTGGAAAGCATCACCCGCGTGATTTCCGAGGAAGCGCGCCGCATCCTCGGCACTCACGTCGCGGTCACCTCGCTCACCCGCCGGGACGAGCAGGACCAGGACGTTTGCGCCGTTTCCCTCTCCGGGAA
>JBBSJY010000003.1:0-57896 GCA_038256845.1 Verrucomicrobiales bacterium
ATGAATGACATCGGCCGCATCACCCTCCGCACCGCCGTCCCGCTCATCCACGACAGCTACCGCCGCAACCGCAGCACCGGCTCGTTCATCCTCATCGATCCCGGCACCAACGAAACCGTCGCCGCCGGCATGATCATCTGAAGCGACTTCGGTTCCGCATTTCCCTCCCGCCCTTTCCCGGAGAAAATGCGGAATGCCCGCAGCACTCGGAAACCTCTCGCCTGAAATCGGTGAATTCAAAAGAGCATGCAAGGTGGGACGACTTGCCCCGGAGGGTGACCGGACCGATACCTTGGTCCCGATGATACACCTACGCTCCCATACTGGACTTCGAGGTGTCGCGGCGTTGATGGTTATCCCGCTACATCTAAACTTGGATCGCCTCAATTCCGATCTTCGAATAGAGCTCATTGAGAAGTATTTCAGGGGAGATATCGCGGTAGATCTGTTCTTCATCCTTTCTGGTTTCATTCTCCGATATGTTTATCTTTCAAATCGACAAGATGCAGCGCTGGATTGGGGCGCTTTCTACCGGGCGCGGCTGGCTCGTGTGTATCCGTTACATATAGTTACTCTTGTAGTTATGGGAGCCATATTAGCCATGGCGGCGGCGTTGGGACACACCCCCGAAAGGGATTATACGATGTCGGACGTTTTTCCCCAGATATTTCTTATTCACGCGCTTCCCGGAATTGAAGTGCTTGGTTGGGTTGGTCCGTCGTGGTCGATCAGCATGGAAATGCTTGCGTATATTTCAATCTTCCCAATTTTCTATTGTTCCGCCACATATATTGAAAAATATGCACCAAAGAGGAAGGTGGGGGCTTTTTGGCTCAGCATCGTCTTGGTTTTGATGACGTTCGATTGGTTGGTTCATCGCCGCTCGATTTCAGCGAACTTGTCAAGTATCGAGGGTTGGGTTGCAGTCGCCCGTGTTAGTCTATGCTTTGCAACTGGCTTCATCTTGGAAGGCATCCGCGCTGGTTCCAACCGGATGACAACCCATTTCCAAGCTCATGGAGACTTAGCAGGGGTTGCGTTGGTGCTCGCATATTACTTTTGTCCAACGGATTCGTATCAAGGTATCATCATCTTCATTTTGCTACCCCTGTTTGTTCTCAGCATGACAGGAGGACGTTCCGTCAGCGCACGCATCCTCGGATCAAGAGTGTTTTTCTGGTTGGGCACAATCTCTTACTCCATCTATCTCCTGCATCCCTTCTTTGGAAAGGTGTTGACACTCTACGAACCTTCAGGGCGATTGGGGACAGCGATCCAGATCTTGCTGATGATTTTGTTGGCGGGAATGATTCTTTTGGTTAGCGCAGTGTCCTACCACTTTGTGGAGACGCCTCTCCGTCGGCGCCTCTTGCGCACCGGCGGCTCGCGGGCATCCTCATCGATCCCGGCACCAACGAAACCGTCGCCGCCGGCATGATCATCTGAGAAACCCTGGAGTGCGGCGGGAAGCGAAGCGCCACGCCGCTTTGGATTTTCCCACGCTTTCCCGTTTCCTAAAGAGTCCGTCGCGCTAAACCTGCTCCGTGCCTGCGAGGCGTCCATCGTTCCCGCGATGCACCCGATCTCTCGAATCACCAGCAAGCTTCGAGCGGTTCCTCTCCGATCTGAAGATCAGAAACCCGGAGGCCCGCCACCCCCGGTTGTTCATTTTTTCTTGAACAACCGGGCCGCACCCCCAAGCTCGCCGCCATCGCTGAATTCCCCGGCGACTCCTTGCAAACCCCAAGCGATTTCCGAAGGTTTTTCGTCCGAAAACGACGGGAGCGACCACGGGCGGCAGCGTGATTCATGCCGCCCATTCGAGCCACTCCATCACCGGCTTTTCCTGGCCTTGCATCAACCGATTGTCCGGCCTGGCAGCAGGCGCTTGCAGCCAGGCCGGGACGATGCTTCCCGAGGACCCGGGCTGCGGTTGATTCCGCGCGCTGGGGGGCTTTGGAAGCCTGATCCCCTTGCTTTCCCCGTCCTCCCAGGCCCCATCCGTCCTACGCAAATGTTCCGCCCAGGTCACCTCTCCCGTCGGTTTTCCAAACTTTTCGGCAGCACTTTGCATGATATCGAAACTCGGGAGATGCTGGGAAAGGCAATGATCTTCCATTGGCGCGGCGAGATTCATATCATCGGCTATACCGGCGCGCTCCCCTTGCGGCCGGTGGCCAAGCCGGGAGGGCGGGTGACCTACTGGAGGGCCACCTTGGGCTTCACCGCACCCCGTGAACCGGACTTTCCGAATATTCGATGACGGCCCTGATCTTACTCACGCACGAGCCCGCGGACCGCGTGAACCGGATGGCCGCGGCATGGCGCACCCTCACCGCGCCTGATGAACTCGTGGTCGCCTATGGTGGCCCGGAAATGGAGATGGGGGCAATTGAAGGGACCAAGGCATTCATTGCGGACATGCGGCTGCGGACCCGGGATCACCAACGGGAAAAGCAAAGTTACACGGGGATGCTCAAGGCCGCCACCGCCGCCATTTCTGATAGAAACTGGGACGCGCTGTATCTCGCCGAATACGATATGCTGCCAATCGTCCCGGACCTCTGGAGCCGGCTGCGGCGACATGCCGAAGCCGAACGGGCGGACCTCCTCGGTCACCGCGCCTGGCGCATCGACGACACCTTGCATCCCCATTACAGCAATCATCTTTCATCGCGCGACTGGCTTGCGTGGCTGGCCGGCTTTTCCCGACGGGAAGATCCGTCCGTAGTACTCAGCTGCATGGGCTGCGGCCAATGGTGGAGGCGCGAGGCTTTGGAAGCCGTGCTGTCCATGGGCGAACCGGTTCCCGCCTATCTCGAACTCCATCTTCCCACTGCCGCCCATCACCTTGGATTCCGCGTTCGCGGCATGGGCGCTCAGGACCGCTTCATCCACACCGGGCCGTTACCCCCCGGTGCCCGTGAAAGCATGGCCGCAGAGGGCGCATGGGTCATCCACCCCGACAAATCGCTCTGGCATTGACAAACGCTCCCCATGGCTGAATCGGAACCCCTCGGCCAGAACAACCGCTTGCGACCTCCTTCCCAAGCTTCCACGCGTTCTCCCGCCTCCCCCCTTGTTCCGGTGGTCATGGCGGGAGTTGTGCCGCCTCCCGTCCACGGACAGTCTCTCGCGACCCAGCTGCTCTTCGGTTCCGATCTCTCGCCCATCGCCAAACATCTGGTCGAGATCCGTTCCAGTGCACGGCTTGACGAGATCGGCAAGGCCACACCGGGAAAAGTCTTCGGCCTCTTTGGCATTCTCTTCCGCGCCCTCCGCGCACGCTTTCACAGCGGTGCCCGCGTCCTCTATTACTGTGCCGGCAGCGCCGCCATGGTGCCCTTTGCTCGCGATGTGATCGTCCTGGGCCTGCTCCGTCCCTTTTTCAATCGGACCGTCATCCACTACCACTCCGGCGGGTTGCCTGAATACCTCGCCGACTGCCCCCTCCGCGCCGCGCTAGGCCGCTGGATCTATGGCCGCGGCGCCTGGGCCATTTCTCTCAGCAAGCTCACCCCAGTCCCCGGTCTCGCTTGGGGTGCCTCGCGCGAAATCGAAGTGCCCAACGGCCTCGATGTCGGGCAGTTTCTTCCCGCCGACCCGCCCGCCCCCGCCGATCCCGCCGAACTCCGGCTGCTGTTCATTGGCAATCTCTTCGAAGACAAAGGAATCTTCGACCTCCTCGCAGCCGCCAAACTCGCCGCCAGAACCTCACCGTTCCGACTCCGCCTCACCTTGATCGGCAACTGGCCCGACGAGGCCACCCGGCTTCGCTTCGAGCAGGCCTGCCTCCACCTCCCGCCCCAACTCCTCCTCGACGATCCCGGCCCCCGCTATGGTGATGAGAAATGGCAGGCCCTCGGCGGCGCCGACCTCTTCCTCTTCCCCACCTTTTACCGCTCCGAGAACCTTCCCCTCGTCATCATAGAGGCCATGGCCGCAACGCTTCCCGTCATCGCCACCGACTGGCGTGGTGTCGGCTCGCTGGTCGAAGACGGCGTCACGGGCCAGCTCGTTCCGCCCCGCGATGTCGACGCTCTGGCCGACGCCATCCAGCGCCTCGCCGCCGATCCGGCACTCCGCCAATCCATGGCCGCGGCCGGCCGCTCTCGCTACGAGCAACGGTTCACCGCCGCCGCCCACCTCCAGGCCATGAAAGCTGTCCTGATGGAAGCGGCGATGTAACTTACCCAGAATTGGAAGTTTCAAGACAAACAAAATTCTGCTGCCAACTCCGCAGCCCCTCCAGCCCATGAACTCAGTTGCGAAAACCTATCAAGATGGGAGCTATGCTCAAAAGAATCCAACTTTCGGTGATAACAATGCCGAGTGGAAAATTCTCAATGCGACCAGGGCCATCGAAGATTTCAAGCTCCCTCACCGGACGATCGCGGAAGTCGGTTGCGGAGGCGGCGCCATTCTCCTGGGCGTCGCCAAAGCAATGAAAGCGGATTCCGCGACCGGCTTCGAGCCGATGCCCGAAGCCTACGCGCTCGCGAAATCGCGCGAGACGGCACAAGTAAACTTCCTCAACGAAACAATTGGGCCTGAAACAACCGGCAATTTTGATCTGGTTCTGTGTTTTGACGTTTTCGAGCACATCGAGAATTATTTCGGATTCCTACGTGACCTTAGTCACATGGGTTCCAATTTTCTCTTTCACATCCCGCTTGACATGAATGCCCAGATGGTCGCGCGGAGCGAACCCATTCGGAGAGTTCGAGAACAGGTTGGGCACATCCACTACTTTTCAAAGGACTCCGCAATCGCCTCTCTCTCAGATTGCGGTTACGCCGTCCGAGGTCATTTCTATACCTTTGGCGGCGACGGAACTTACTACAGCCCCCTTCACGCAATAATGAAGCTGCCGCGGAAACTGGCTTTCGCGGCATGTCCCCACCTAGCCGTCCAGATTCTAGGCGGTTATTCACTCATGGCATGGGCTCGTATTGAGAAGTAATGCCGAGTGCCTTCATCATTTGCCACTAGTTCCACGCCTCCCACCTCCGGAACCCGAGACAACCCGCCATCAGATTCCATCCACGAATTTGATTGTGGCCCCGCCATCCAGAACCCCAGATTCATATGCCTCCGAAAGCAAAAGATATCGCGCGGAAACTCGCACCATCGTTTTACACAAAATACATGTCATACGTGCTCCGGATCGAAGCACTTGAGAAAGCGCTTATCACGCTTTCCACAGATGACCTGTGGAAGCCGGATTCCGACGAGGGCTTCAACGGTCAGGAAGGGAGGAGACGCATTGTGGATCGGTTGTTCAAAAGTTGCCGGTTCAAGAGCGTTGTGGAAACGGGGACCTGGATCGGATCAACGACAGGTTACCTGAGCCATCATTATCAGGTTCCGGTGCATACCTGCGAGCTCAGCCGGGTGTTTCAGGCGGTGGCCATGAAACGGCTCAGGAATCTGCCCGGAGTTCATTTCCATCTCGGAAACTCCGCCGCGATCCTGCCGGGCGTTTTAAAGAATGAAACCCATCGGGAGCCCCTCTTCTTCTATCTTGATGCGCACTGGCAGGAGGAGCTGCCGCTGGAAAGCGAAATCAACACAATCGCCGGGGCAGTGGGAGATTGGGTCGCCTTGGTCGACGATTTTGAAGTTCCCGGAGACGATGGCTATGGATTCGATGATTACGGACCCGGCAAACGCCTCACGTTGGAGGACTTCCAAAACGCGTTCTCCCGCAATCATCTGGGGGTTTTCTTCCCAACCATTCCTTCGGCCACCGAAACCGGACGGAGCAGGGGGTATGCGCTGCTCGCGTCCCAAGGAAAAATGACGGAGATTCTGCGAGGCCTGCCGGATATCAAGGAATCCAATGTCTCATGAAATTTCCGGATTCAAGGATGATGGCTCCCAGCGCATGCCCTGTATGCGAAACTCCCGCGGCTGTCTTCCGGCAGGAAGCGGCCCACGACCTCAAACGCGATCTCGCTAAGCACTTCAATACCGAAGAAGGCTTGGAGCAAGTTGAAATAGATACTTATTCCTTGAACAGATGCCCGAACTGCACGCTTGAGTTCGCCCATCCCATGAAACCGGGGAGCCCCTCGTTCTATGAGTGGGTTACCAGGCAGCCTAACTATTATCCACCGGATCGTTGGGAGTATTCCCAATTCGACGGCCATGTGGAGTCCGTGATCGCGCGCAATGGAAAGTTTCGCGTGCTGGACGTCGGCTGCGGATCCGGAAAATTCCTGAAGCGCCTGAAAGCCAAATTCGGTACTGCCATCGACTGTGTGGGGATCGACATCACACCGGGGGCGCTGTCTCAGGCCGGCGACTGTGGCATCCAATTCATTCTGGGAGATCATCGCGAGGTTGACCCCTCATCTCTTCCGCTCTTTGACCTCGTGACATCATTCCATTGTCTGGAGCATGTCGAGGACCCCTATGGATTTGTAGGGGGCATGGTACGGTATGCCCGGCGGGATGGGAAGGTGGCGGTGAGTACGCCACTTTCGCCCATGTCCTTTGAATTCGAGTGGGACGCGGTAATGAACCGCCCGCCACATCACATGTCCCGCTGGAACGAGCGCGCCTACGCCGCACTGGCCGAGCGACTCGGCATGGCCGCGGAATTTGCCAGCGAAATGCCCGCAGGTCCCTTTGGCAGGGCCGCAAACTCTGTCGTGAAATCCCTTGCGGGTTATGATACCAGACTTGGCAAGGCCCGCCGCTACCTGCTGATGCTTTCCCATCCCCTCCGGACCTTGAGGCACCTTCGCTATCAGTTCGGCCGTCCGGTCCTGAATGGCAAGCCGAGGGGAGAGGATATTCTGGTGATATTCCGCCAGGTCGAAAGCCAATGAGGACATTGCTCGCCCGGGCTCGCCGCTTGATCGGATCCCGAACTGCCAGCGTCGCGCTCCGGACCCTGCTGGGGCCCTTCCGTCTGCTGGTTCTCACCCCACTGGTGCTGCTCAAGCTTGATCCGGCGGAGCAGGATGCTTATTTCTTCCTCTTCGCGGCTTGGATCGCCGGGGCGGTCTTCGGGGGAGCGATCGATTCGATGTTCACCCGCCGAATGGCCATTGCCATCGAAAGGGAGCGCAGGGCCGGGGCGGACGGAATCCACGAGCCAAGGCCAGGGAATGTGACTGTCCTGTCGGAGGACTCGGCCCGTTTGTTTTCGCTTGAGCGCTGGGTGTGTGTGTTTGTCACTCCCCTGGTGATCGGCCTGATGCTGGCCACGCTGATCAGCGGGAGAAACCTGGATCATGCCGCGGATTTCAATCCGGGATTTTATGTCGCTTTCCTCCTGATCGTCGCGGACTCGGTGGTGAACCTGGTCACCCTGCGCTACTTTTCCGCCCTGTCGGCGATCGGCCGAATTCGCGAAAGTTCCTATATCCAGGCCGCCACCTCGCTGGTCACTTTTCTGGGTGGCGCGATCGCCCTTCTGCTGGGTGGCAAGCTGATTGCATTTTTCGCAACCTTGGTGATTCTCGCCTTGGTCAGCCGGCCTTTCATCATTCGATATTTTCATCGCGTCGCGACTTGCCATCACGCCCCCATCGCCATCGGATGCGCTTTCTCGGAAACCCGGAAGCTTTCGCCGGTGTTGCTGCGGGAGGCGGCGTTCCTATTGCTTCCCGCCTTGTCCGGCCGCGGCATGACGCTCTTTCTGGCCGGCCGTTTTGAAGCCGGCCTGCTCGCCTCCATCGCTGTCTCCATCAGCGTCGCATCACTGGCCGTGGAATTCGCGGCGTCGATCATCATGAGCCAGATCCCGCGATTTGCCAGCCTCCTGAAGCACGACGCGGAGAACCAACTGCTTCCCGAGATCAGGAACCGGCTGATTTTCGTCGTCATTGCCGGATTGATCGGTGTGGTCGGGGGTGGTTTCATGGCACAGCGGTTTCTGATGTTCGTGGGGAGCGAGACCAACCTTTTGGAGTGGCGCTATTTCCTGATCGTTGGCGCGGGTCTGGTGTTGGCGAGGACCTGTGCTTTGGCAATCAAGGTATTTCATTGCACGGATCAGCTGAGCTTCCTGCCAAGTTCCATCATCGCGAATGCCCTCAGCGTGGCGATGTTCCTCGTGGGAGGATTGACGGGAAACCTTCTGATGGTCTGTCTGGGGGTCGGATGGCCTCTTGCCATGGTTATCAACCGGCGGCCGCTCACCGCCTTGCGAAGCGGCCGACAGCCGGCGCCCACCGCTCGCTAAGCTGGCCAGCCCGTCCAGATGCCAGATGCCAGACGCTCCAAATATCTTCCTGACCAATTTTGCTTCCAAGGGTTTCTATGGGAAACAGAGGCTCTTATGTGCTTCGGCAACATCACTGAAAGTAGTGGGCACGGCGCTGCCCGTCAGACAGCCGGAGTTGCTGGCCACGGATTTCGGAATCGCGAACAGAGATTTGCTTCTGCAGCCGAGGGGGGCGGGCTATTGGGCATGGAAGCCCCGGATCATCCTTGATGCGATGAGCCATGGCGTGCCGGGAGATTGGATTCTCTACATGGATGTCGGGCGCTGGCCGCGGATTCTCAGCAGGAAGCTGGATCCCTTGTTCGAGTGGTGCGAAAGTCATGATCAGGATTTTCTCCCGGGCACCCGCGTCCGCGACCTCGGCAGTTCGCTCGCTTGGACCAAACGCCATTGCGCGGCTCACTTCGGTTACGGGCCCGCCGAGCTGGAGTCATTCCAACAGGTGAATGCCAGTTGGAGCCTCTGGAAACATTCGGAGCGCAGCCGTGATTTCCTGACGGCTTGGTCCGAACTGCTGACCCAGCCCCATCTGGTCGATGACTCACCTTCTCCAGAACCCGAGTGGCCCGGCTTCATCGAACATCGGCACGATCAATCCGTGCTCACCTGTCTTTTGAAGCGGGAGGGCCACCGCGCCCTGTTCGACGAGGGAGAAGCGGAACTCGACCACCGCGAGTGCAAGGATCTGGACCTGGTGCTTTCGTTTCTCGGCAGCCCACCCAGCGGCGGAACGGCCTGTCGTTCCGCGTTCAAGCTGATTCAAGGAGGATTCCGTGCGGAACCATGGAGCCGTAGCCAGCTCTCCAGCATCAGGCGGCGGCAAATCTCGGCAAGAAAGTCCTGAGAGAAAGCACTCCCTCCAGCTCCGCGACTCCGGCCCACGTTTCGCCAGAAAGATCCTCGCCCTGTCATTTCACCTGAATGATCCTTTTCGATCTCGCACCCACGGGACACCGTCCGGGTTACCTACATCATTTGGCGGAATTCTCCTGCGACCAAGACCCGGTGATTCTCTACGGCAAAGGCGGCTGCCACTGGTGGCGGCTCATCCGGGCGCGCCGTGTGTTTCTCTCTTCGTGCGATCATTACCCGCTGTTCGCGTTCAGCATCGGACTTGCCCGCCGCCTGGCGGGAAAGCGGACCGCCGCCTTGTGCATCGCCGCCGAGCATCTGGTTTTCTCAAGGGGATTGACCGCCGGGCTGAAAGGGCTGCTGTTCCGGCTGGCCAAAAAATGGCGCATTCTCCACACCTGCGCCATCACGCCTTTCGACCTGGCACCCGCCTTGGCGAAGCGCTGTGTCACGTGGACCTATGATTTGCAATTCCGCGCCGGCAATCCGTCCCGGTCGGAGTATCCCTCGACGGCGGAAAAATCACTCCAGCAGTGGGCCGCCAACCAAGCGGCCGTCGGCAGGCCCTTGGTCGTCCTGCTCGGGAACCTCGGGAGCGGACGCGGCTTGGACGACTTCATCGGTGCGGCCCGACACGCAATGGACGAAACGACAGGTGGCTGGTCATTTCTGGTGGCGGGTCAAATGGATCCCAAGTGGATCCGCGAAACATCGGATCTGCCCTCCGGGCGTTTCGCCCTGCTGCCCGAGCGGATCACCGAAGCGACGTTCGACGCGCTGATTGCAGCCGCGGACTTGATTTGGTGCCACTTCCCACCCGCCTACGACCAGAACTCCGGCTTGTTCTGCAATGCGATCAAGAGTTTGAAGCCAGTTTTGGTCCGGACGGGCAGCTACCTTCACCGTTTCGGCACGACCCACGTGGGCTTGGAAGAAAGAAATCTGTCCCTTCCCCTGTTCCTGCCCAGGAAATCGGTCATTCTGGACCCCTCCGACGCTGTCCCCAGGTTTCTCCAGGGTTGCGCGGATCGTAATTCCAGCGTCCTCCGGAGCCTATGCGGGCGTGCGTGACCTCCGTCATTCCTCCACACCCTCGATCCCCCTCTGTTTTCGCACTTTCAGTCTCCGGATTTCCTTGCATACTGTTTCGCCAGACAGCCAAAAGCCCGGCCACACGCCTAACCCAATCCCATTGCTTCTTCTGAGATGAATCGCTTGTTGCCAATCATCATTGCCTTCATTGGCGCGCTGATCGCGCTCATCATCACGGTGGAGCTTTCCACCTCCCAAGCGAGCTTCAATCTGGTCGCCGTCTACGTGGGGATTGCCGCGTTCGTGATCCCGCTTCTCAGCCCCCTGCGAGGTTATATCGTGCTGATCTTTCTGGGTGCCTACCTGGAGATCTTCAAGTTCTTCGCCTGGGCGCAAAATGCATCTCAGGTGGACATGTTGGCACTCAACATCCCGCCCATCTGCGCGGTGGCCGGAATTTCGGCGAGTGCGCTCATTCTCATGGCCACGGGCCGTATCCGTGCCACCTTTTACCATTTGCTGGTCTGGGTCGGCACGATCGGGATTGGTTGCGTCGTGGGATTGAAAGTGCTTCTGGCCGGTGCCGAGGCCGGAGGAGAGGCAGCCTCCCTCGGGGATGCGGCCAATGCGGCGGCCTATCTCATGCTGATTCCCACCACCGCCACCTTGCTTCGCTCGCCCGAGGACTGGCGCAAGCTTCTTTCCGTGGCCATCTGGATGATGGTCCCCGTCGCGCTCTATGGCATTTACCAGGGAATCGTCGGGTATCCCGACCTCCATCTCCAGTTCGTTTCCTCCTACCGCGGTTGGGGTGTCGACTCGACGGGGTATATCCAGCCGGTCGGAACGCTCAATGGTGCCCTTGCCTTTGGCACGGCAGTGGGAATCTGCTTCTGTGCGGTATGCATGCGGGCCAACATGCTCCAGCGGTTCCGATCTTTCGATGTCGTTTTGCTTCTGATCTTTCTGGCCGCCGCAGTGATCTCCGGACGTCGTTCCTCGCTCCTCTTGATTCTGGCCTTCGGTGTCGGCCTGGTGTTTTTCAAGACTCCCCGGAGGGCGTTCGTCTTCTACACCGCATCACTGGCCGGTGTCGCCTCGCTTTATTTGCTGGCCAACCCTCTGATTTACCTTTTCGACACCATGAACCGGGTGGGCGGCGAACGATTCGAAGAAAACACTTTCATGGCCCGGATGGCGAATGTCGGCACCTTTAACGACCGCCTGATCGGATTCCGCAACATGACCACCAATCCCGACCTCCGGTCGCTGTTCGGTGCCGATCTGGGTGACGACTATGGCAAGTTCGGGTTTGGACTCGGGGATGAAGCCTCAATCCAGAAAAGAGCCGGAAACTACGAACTTCTCCGCGATGACTTCGTCCATGACGGCTTGAACAAGGCCTTGATTTCCTATGGTTTCGTTCCCGTCGGCATCTTGGCGATCATCGGCTTCGTAGTGGTTTTCCGGATCCACCGCCTGCAATTCTGGATCGCGGATCCCGTGGTCAAAGGCCAACTGCGATACGGAATTTCCTTCCTTTTCGCGGCGGCATTCCTGCTGCTGACATCGCAACAGGCCCTGACCGTCCAGCCAGTCAATCTTCTGGTGTTCATGGTTTTCGGCGCCTTCCTCTACATGGCGAGGCAGGCATACAATTCCCAACGCTCTCAACCTGCCTGGAGCCGGACTGGCAAACCTGTAGTCACTCATCAAGGGTCCCAACCGCTTCCCGCCCAAGGCTGATCCGTTACGAGGCTGCGACCTCACATAGAAGCGAATCCCGTGAAACTTTTGCACGGTGACTTCAAATGGTCGAAATCGAATGGCTAATTGACGCCAATTGTCATGAAAATCCCCATCCCGCGTCATCGATTGTTCCGTCACTCCGCCGCACCGGCACTCCGATTGAAAATGGCTTTGGGTGAATCCGTCCATCAAGCTGGAAAAGCCCTCCGATGGCTGGTCAGCTCGAAGGAGACGACCAACTTCACCTACGATCTCACCTCAATCAATCGTAGCCATCTGGTCGCCATGCTTTCGCATGTCACAGGCACATCTCCCGCACGGATTGAGAGTTATTTTGGCGAGTTGGAGACCGACCGGGAGCTGGCCCGCCACGTGGCGGAGACCACGCGGTCATCCGCCTCGTCATTTAAAAGCGATTCGATTCCACGGTACCACAAGCGGCTTGGCTGGTATGCACTCACCCGGATCCTCAAGCCGCGGCTCGTCATCGAAACCGGAGTGGACAAGGGGCTTGGCTCGGTGGTGCTTTCCAGCGCGCTGCTGCGCAACGCGGCGGAAGGGGAACCAGGCCGCTATCTGGGCACCGACATCAATCCGGCCGCAGGATTTCTCCTGAGCGGTCGATATGCGAAAGTCGGTGAGATCCTTTATGGCGATTCCCTCACCTCGCTGGCAAAGATCCAAGGGCCTGTGGACATCTTCATCAACGATAGCGATCATAGCGCGGAATATGAAGGCAGGGAATACCGGGAAATTCTCTCCGAATTGTCGGAACGTTCCGTGATCCTCGGAGACAACGCCCATGTGACCGACGAGCTCCAGAAGTTTTCCGAACAACAGGGTCGCTCGTTCCTGTTCTGGCAGGAAGCGCCTGCGAACCATTGGTATCGCGGCGCTGGAATCGGCATCAGCTGGAAGAGCCCGTCCACCGGATGGCCGCGGGAATAACCGTTACCCGCACCGGTTGGAAGACAGGCATCAATAACTTGGAACGGGACGCCCGCTCCGCAGCCGCCCGGTTACCAATTCACCTGAAATGTTTCGAGGAAGACTCTTCATCAAGCACCTGATGGGCCGTGATCTGTGGATCGCTCCCAACGTGAGAATACCGACCCAATTCCTGGGGAGCCACTACGGAGGCTGGGGCCTGGATGTGCGGAAACTTGGACCTGAATCGGTGATTTATTCCTTCGGGATCGGAGAGGACGCGTCGTTCGATTTGGCGCTAATCGATGCGTGCGGTTGTCGGGTCCAAGCCTTTGATCCGACACCGAAGTCGCTTGCCTGGGTGGGGCGCAACATCACCGAACAGCGCTTCAAGATGCATCCCTGGGCCTTGGCCGGTGAGGACGGAGAGCTGGAACTCTGGCTACCGGAGAATCCGGATCATGTGTCCGCAACCCTTGCCCCTACAGGAAAATCCTCCCGCGAAAGCTTCCGGGCGCCCTGCTTCACCCTCGCCACCATTCTCCGCCGACTGGAACACGAGCGGGTTGATGTGCTGAAAATGGATATCGAAGGTGCCGAGTATGAGGTTCTTCAATGCATGGCCGCCGATCGGTCCATTGAGAGAGTGGGCCAGCTTCTGGTGGAATTTCATCACTGGATGCCGCCATTCCGCCGGGATGATACCCGGAAGGCGCTGAATCTATTGAAGCAGGAAGGATTCCATATCGCTTGGGTCTCCGGCTCCGGACACGAGGTGCTGTTCAGCCGCTGACCCTTTTCCGCCGAAATGAAAAAGGTCGTCATCATCCAGGAGCACCTGCCCCACTACCGGCGGCGTTTCTTTGAGGAACTGCGCAAGCGTCTGGCGGGAACCGACGTTCATCTCGAGGTGATTTTCGGGAACCACGGCGATCCACGCTTTGTCGTGGACCCGCCGGCATGGGCGAAGCCGGTGGATCTGGTAAAACTCGGGCCCTTGGTCTGGCATCGTGCCTATGGCCTGGTCCGTGACGCGGATCTGGTCATCGTGCCTCAGGAAGTGAAATATTTGTTGTCCCACGTCCTCCAGATCAAAAGCTGGTTGGGCCGCGGGAAGTTCGCTTTCTGGGGACACGGCCGGAATTTCCAGGCAGTGAACCCTGATTCCTTCCCGGAGCGCCTGAAGCGGTTTCTTACCCTCCGCGTGGATTGGTGGTTCGCCTACAACGATTTGAGCGCGCGCCTTGTCTCCGGCCTGGGATTTCCTTCAGATCGGATCACGTCCGTCGGGAATTCCGTGGACACGGACCTCCTGATTGAGACCAGGCGTTCCGTTACGGAAGCGGAGCTAAATGCGCTGCGGAATCGACTGGGTATCCATTCCAGCAACGTCTGTATTTTCACTGGAGGCCTTCACCATCATAAAAGAATCGAATTCCTGTTGGAAGCAGCGAAGCTGGTTCGACAGCGTGTGCCCGATCTCGAGCTTCTGATGATCGGTGACGGCCCCGAACGCGATCGTGTTCGGGAGGCATCCGCAAAGCATCCGTGGATCCACGATTTGGGGAAAATGGGGGACGCAGAAAAAGTTCCCTTTTGGATGCTGGGACACCTGTTGTTGATGCCAGGCTTGGTGGGTCTCGTTGTTGTGGATTCGTTCGCTCTGGGCGTTCCAACCGTCACAACCAATTACCCCTACCATAGCCCGGAAATCGATTACCTCCAATCGGGACGAAATGGCATGATCGTCAATGATTGGCAATCGGTGGATCGATACGCCGAGGCTGTCGCGGATCTGCTGATCCACCCGGAATCCTTGGAGCGGATACGGGAGGGTGCGTTGGCCTCCGCGGCGTTGTATTCAATCGAGCGGATGGTGGACGGCATGGAAGCCGGGATTCTTGGCACTTGGAAGGCGGAATCCTTTCCTAGCAAGAGTGGGGTGGAATAACTTTCGATTGGCTTGGCCGCTTGGGGTCCTGATCAATCACACGTTACGGGGTCTTCCGCCCGCAAGAGTCGTCAGTTTCTCAAGCGGTCGAAGAGGCTGGCTTGTAACATCCGATAAAATGGCATCCCCGCCGCTGTTGCCTGAACATCATCTGCAAGCAAGGATCCAGGCGCAGCGTAGGTTTGCGCTCAGCCCGGACAATTCTGAGGCGGCGTGTGAGCGCCACCGTGGATGCGGAGTTGCGCAAAGACGTGACCTGTAGAAACTCGGCTCCCGGTCCGGCCGTCCTACTCTCCCGAAAAGCCCTCCAATGTCACTCAGTCGCAAAGATTCGTTCACCACCCAGGTGCTGCAATTGACGGACGCCGTCCTGGTTTGGCTGGCGTTCTGGATTGGCGGGGAGTTGCGGGACGTGATCCGGCTGTGGTTGGAAATGGGTGTGGAGGAGGAGGCGCTTTTCGTCTCGATGAGCTGGGTGCTCTACATCGCGGTCCCCTTCACGCCGCTGGTTCTCGAGCGATTCCGGTTTTACGAGCGGCCGGGGCAGAAGACCACCCGCCTCGCGGTTTGGCAGATGTTCCAAGCGCTGATCGTCATCGGCATGATGATCGGCATGATCGCGGTCTTCGCGAAACTGGTGGATGCCCGCCGCCTGATCCTTGGTTCGGGGCTGATTTTCACCTTTCTCCTGGTCCTCGCGCGGGACCGCCTCACCCACGCTTGGCTCAAGCGCCAGTCCAAGGCAGGTGCGAACAAAGAGCGGGTGATCATCGCCGGTTCCGGCAACGAAATGAACGAGTTGCTGGCGGAGTTCGACCCGGAAATCACCTCCCGCTGGAACATTGTGAACCGGTTTGATCTTGCCACCAGCACCGTGGACGAGCTCTTTGAATTGCTCAAAGACGAGTCGGTGGAGCGGGTGATATTCTCGGCGAAGCACACGGAATTCGAGAAGGTCGCGCGGGCGGTGGAGGCCTGCGAACTGCAAGGGGTGGAGGCGTGGATCGCGGCCTCCTTCATCCGCACACAGATCGCACGGCCGGTTTTCGACGCGGTGGGGAACAAGCCGATGTTGGTGCTGCGTTCGACGCCGGAACTTTCGTGGGAGTTGATGTTCAAGGGGTTGATTGACCGGGTGGGTGCGGCCATCCTGATCGTTCTCTCACTACCGCTCTCGGTGATTGCGATGATCGGGATCAAGATCGCAAGCCCGGGCGGCCCGGTGATGTTTTCCCAAATGCGGGCGGGCCGTTATGGCAAGCCTTTCAAGATGTTCAAGTTCCGCACGATGATTCCGAATGCGGAGGACCTCCTCCAAAGCACCCGCGAGGCCCATGGAAACCAGATGCAGGGACCGGTTTTCAAGCTGACGAACGATCCCAGGATTTTCCGGTTCGGCACGCTGCTTAGGAAACTGAGCATCGACGAACTGCCTCAGTTGATCAACGTGCTTGCGGGCGACATGAGCTTGGTGGGCCCGCGGCCGCTGCCATTGTATGAGGTGGCGGCATTCGGCGACCTTTCCCACCGTCGGCGGCTGAGCGTCAAACCGGGAATCACCTGCGAGTGGCAGGTCGGCGGGCGCAACAAGATCAGCAGCTTCGACGAGTGGGTGAAGATGGATCTGAAGTACATCGACAACTGGTCGCTTTGGCTGGATTTCAGGATCCTGCTCAAGACGGTTCCAGCCGTGCTGTTCGGAACCGGTGCCAAGTAGTGGCGGCTTCCGCAGGGGTTCCCCACCTGCTCTTGGTTACGGCTCGATTTCTAACCCCCCATGGCTGTCCTTTCTTCGGCATTGTTCATGATCGCGCTGGTGCTTGCGGTAGTCATCGGGCCGCAGACGCGGGCGTGGAGCTGGGGCCCGGCGTTGGTCCCCCTGGGCCTCGCCCTGCTCGCCGCCATTCCTCCGCTGGTCCGCAGGAATGGGCCGCGGACAGACATCTGGGTGGCGTGTGTCGGCTTGCTGGTCACCGGCTGGTTCGCCTGGCGGGCGTGGGTTTCGCCGGTGGAAGAATTCGCGCTGGCGGATCTCCTGCTGTTGGCGAGCGCGGTCGGGTCATTCCTCGTGATGCGGACGATCCAGGGAAATCCCGCGGCCGAGCGGGTTCTGCTGTGGGGAATCGCGCTGCTGCTGTTGGCGAGCGTCGCGGTCGTCGCGAAGCAGATCGGAGATCCGTCGTTCAGTCCCTTTTTCAGCTCGCGCCCCCAGGCGTGGCCGTCGGGATTTTTCGCACATTATAACGAAGGCGCGAATTTCCTGATCGGCAGTTCGCTGGTCCTCGGCGCGGCTGCGTGCGTCGGTCTTCAGGGGCGGGCGGAACGGGCCATTTGGGGATTGATCGCCCTAGCCGGGCTCGCGGCGGTATATTTCACCCATTCTCGCGGCGGAATTTTGGGAGTGGCGGTTGGATCGAGCGTCTTCTTTGCGGTCGCCCTGATGATTGGGAAACGTCGGGGTGCGGGTTGGTTCGCCCCCGCGCTGATCGGCATTCCAGTGATCGGTCTGGCGCTCGGAATTTTTCTCTATCATGGCTGGTCGGACGCCCAGGCAGTGAGGTTGCAGACCATCAGTGCCCTCGGCGACAATACCGTCCGCCTGGTGCTGATGGGGATCGCAGTATCCACCATCGCCGAGCATCCGTGGGCGGGAGGCGGCAGCCGCAGCTTCAGCTGGGAGGTTCTGCAACATTGGGAAACGGACTTGCACGGCTGGGGCAGGGCACGGCCCGAACAGGTCCACAACGAGCTCCTCCAAGCGGCTACGGACTATGGCCTGGCGGGGGCCGTGCTGGTGGGCGGATTCATGATCGCTCTGGTCATCGCGGGCCTCGGACGGAGCATTTTTTCGGGCAACGAGGAACGCTTTGGAATGGGCGACGCATGGCGCCTCGGCGGAATTGCCGGTCTGGCGGGGATGTTTGTCCAGTCGAGTTTCAGCTTCGTGTTCCATCTTCTGCCGGGGACGATCTTGTTAGGATTGTGCCTCGGGCGGGCGGCGGGCGGATTGGCCAAAACGGGGGGATCGGGCGCGCTGACGAACCGGCTCCCGGGATTCGCGATGGCAGCCGTTTGCCTGCTCCTCGCGGCAGGCCTGCTCCCGGTGGGCTGGGCCGCCAGCCGGACGACGGAATCGCTCCGCGCCATCTATTTCTCCAAGGCGCCGGCTTCCCCCGCCGCCCGCCTCACCGCCCTGAGCGAGGCGATCCGCCGTTGGCCGACGGCGGAACTCTTGCGGGAAAGGGCGATGTTGATGCAGGAAATCGCGGCAGCCGACGTGCCCGAGTTTTCATCCGAAGAAGCGACGCGGCTGGCGCTGGATGACTACACGGAGGCGCTGGACCGCCACCCATTCGATGCGACCAGTTCGATCAACCGGGCGAATTTGCTGAGCAGCTCGCGGCGCACGGCGGAGGCCGACGAGGAATTCGCCCGCGCCATCCGGCTTCAGGGTGGGCTGGAACCGGCGTTCCGGGCGCGGGTGCATTTCGCCCGGCATTTGGTCCGAAAAGGCCGCAGTCTGATGTCCGTGGGCAACTATGCGCCAGCGGTGGACGCGTTCCAGCAAGCCCGCGCGGAAATCGAGATCGTGGGTGAGGAATTCCCACAACTGATCGACTGGGGGGAAGGACTCGATTTGCAACTCACCATTTTGGAAGGATTGGGCGCTGCACAGGAAGGAATGGAAGATTTCCCGGCCGCAGCGGATGCCTACCTGGCTGCCTCGAAGTTCCACCAGGGTCGCCGGGCTCATTTTTATCTCGGAGCGCTTTTCACCAGAATCGGAGAGAAAGCCTGGACGTCGCGAAAGCCCTCGGACGCGTTCGCGTATTTTCTGAAGGCCCGGGAACACTTTGGAACGGCAAGCGAGTTGCCGGAAGGGGTGACGGCGGAACTCAAGCAGGAGCTCGTGGATTACATCGACCGATCCATTGCTTTGCTAACAGAGACCAAGTTCGTGCCGACCGAACTGCCGGAGCGCTGATCAGGACCGGATCTGCTCCCATTTGATCTGCTTCTCCGCCAGATCGATGAGGAAGGTCCGGAGTTTTTCGTCCGCTTCGGCCTCGCTGACCTCGGTATCGATCCACGGTACTTTTCCGTACCACATCGTGGCGGACGCATAGGCCCACCGCTGGTCGAGGCCGCGGACAATGCGATCCTTCATGTCGATGAACGTGCGGCCGAGATGGTCATGGGTGATCTGATCGTGGCCGACGAAGAAGTAATAGGTCACGCAGTTGAAACTGACGTATTCGGTCTTTTCCTCGTTGGTCGGAATGCTCTGGACCGAGAGCAGCCGCTTGGCCGTGAATTCGCGGCCGTTCGGAAGCTTGAGATCCACGTCGCTTGACGAAGTGATCGTGTGTCCCTGCGCCGGCATGCAGCGCTCCGGGCGATGGATCGAGTTATTGAGATCGTATCCGGACAGAACGATCGATAGATCCAACCGGTCGGCGTAATAGTAACCTTCCGCGCTGATTTCCCCCGGACGGATTTGACGGCACACGGCCTTCGAAAACTCCGTATCGGACGCAAGCGCGTCAAGTTCCGCCTCGCTCGGCGGGACATTATGAAATTGCCAACCGCCGGAGCGGTCGGGCATTTCCATTCTCACCGCGGCCTCCGCCACCACCCCCGCGCTGGGAAGGAAGTAGACGGCGCCCAAGGTGCCGGTAAGAACCAACGGCAGCAGCCACGGGGGAGGTGTCATGATTCGGCGGGAGAGGATTCAGGGGTGTCCGGGCGGCGGATGACGACCCGGGTGAGCTTTTTCCGGCCGCGCCGCTTCCACGGGAAGCCGCCTTCCAGAACCGAGTGGATGACCAGCAACAACACGAGTGAAAACGGATAGAAAAGAAGCAGCCCGGACCAGTCGTGCCAGGTGGTGCTGGCCCACTCCGCGTTGCCGTATTCCGCGATCACGAAGATGGAAATGACACGCAGAGAGTTGCCTAGGATCGCCAGCGGAAATGCTGCGAGAAACAACAGCACCTTTTTCCATAAGGACATCTTTGCCACGTAGGCCCATGCGGCGGAAATCATCAGCAATGCCATCAGCGAACGGATCCCGCTGCAACCGTGCGCGATGCTCAGCGGCTTCCAGTCTCCCGAGACCGGCAGGACCATCGTGCCCTTCGTGTAGGTCTCCACCCCGAAGAGGCCCGAACCGTGGTGCGCCATCAACGTCGCAATCAACTGCAAGTGGGTGGTCGCCTGTTGGAAGCTCGGCAGCGGCACCGCCAGCCAGAAAAAGAACAGCGGAAACAACAGCATTTTCCCCACCTGCCAACCCCACAGATAGAGCGCGGATCCCCACATCAGGAATGGCAGCCCGCCAATCGCGATGCGCGGCTGGAACGTCCGGTAGGAGATCACGAAGAGCAGTGCTCCGATCAGGATCGAGACCAGCCCCCAGAGGCTGCCCCCTGTGGCGGACTCCCTGAGAGCGTTGAAGCGATAGAGGATCAGCCCCGCGATCACCACCGGGAAAAGCAGTCCGTGTTCATAGTCCGTTTCACCGTTCCACGCGCTCAGCAACCAGCCGAGCGCCGAGGTCTCCCGGTTGAGGCCGAACCGCGGAAGCAACACGAAAAACCATACCAACGCGACGAGGGAAAGGGCGATCGACAACCACAGGACCACGGGCGGAGCTCCTTTTTCCGGGGGATGCCGCGTGCCTAGGGCAAGCTCAGGAAGGTCGTTGGACATGATCGGATCAAACCGGATCCCCAGCAGAGGAAATCCGCGCAAAGTATTGCCGCCCGCCGATGCGCTGTCAACAATCCCGGCGCTCCCGGACGGATCGCCCTCAATTGCCCATGAAAATCATTAGTGGAACCGCCCACCGTGCCCTCGCCGAACGCATCGCAACCTGTCTCGGGCAGCCCTTGGCCGACGTCCATGTCACCGCCTTTCCCGATGGTGAGACGGCGGTGAAAATCAACGAAAACGTCCGCGGCGCCGACGTGTTCATCGTGCAACCGAGCTGCCCGCCCACCAATCACAACCTCATGGAGCTGCTCATCATGGTGGATGCCGCGCGGCGGGCCAGTGCCGAACGGATCACCGCCGTGATGCCGTTTTTCGGCTACGCCCGGCAGGACCGCAAGGACCAGCCGCGGGTACCGATCACCGCAAAACTGGTGGCCAATCTTCTCACTTCCGCCGGCGTTTCGCGGGTCCTCACCATGGACCTCCACGCCCCTCAGATCCAAGGTTTCTTCGACATCCCGGTCGACCACCTCTACGCGAAATCCGTGCTGCTCGGCTATCTCCGCGAACGGCACCCGGACACTTCGAACCTCACCGTGGTTTCCCCCGATGTGGGAGGCGTGAAAATGGCCCGCGCCTACGCCGATGCGCTGGGGGCCGAGCTCGCGATCGTCGCCAAGCACCGGATCAGCGCCACCCGCGTCGAGGCCATGAACGTGATCGGGGAGGTCGAGGGCCGCGACGTGCTGCTCGTGGATGACATGACCGAAACGGCCGGCACCCTCACCGCCGCCGCCGAAATCCTACACAAGAACGGCGCGAAACGCATCTACGCCGGAGTCTCCCACGCCATTCTTGGCGAACTCGCGCACCAGCGGATCCGCGATTCCGCGATTGAAGAGGTCATCACCACCGACTCCGTGCCCCAGGCGAGCGGCCCCAAGGTCCAGGTCGTCGGCATCGCCCCGCTTCTCGGCGAAGCCATCCGCAGGATCAACGGCGGCCAGTCGATCACCTCCCTCTTCACGGTCTGAAGACTCGTCCCGGCTTTCTCGAACAAATTTTTGACAAGCGCCCGCCCGGCCGCTACACACCTCGCCCCGCCCGCGCCATCAAGCGAGCTTCCCCAATACAAACGTCCTTTCCGCCATGGCCAAGAAGACCTCCCTCAAAGCAGCGCCCCGCGCCCGCACCGGCTCCGGCCGCCTCAACCAAATGCGCAAGGAAGGCTGGCTGCCCTCCGTCATTTACGGCCGCGGCACCGAGAACATGAATCTCAAGGTGGATGCCAAAACGTTCTCCACCCTCCTCGCCCAAAGCAGCTCGGAAAACATCCTGGTGAATCTCGACGTCGAGGGTGAGGGCACCCGGCTCGCGTTCCTCCAGTCCATCCAACACGACCCGATTTCCGGCGCCGCGCTGCACGCCGACTTTCGTGCCATCGACGAGAATACCGAGATCAAGGCCCACATCCCCACCCACCTCAACGGTGAGTCCGCAGGGGTGAAAGCCGGCGGCCTGGTCGAGCAATACGTCCACGCCATCGAAATCGCCTGCCTTCCCAACGATCTTCCGGAAACCATCGACGTGGACATCTCCAACCTTCAGATCGGCGATTCGCTCCACATTGGCGACATCACCTTCCCGGAAGGCGTCGTGCCCTCCCACGCGGCCGATGTCGTCGTCGCCCACATCAGCAAGGCCGCCGCCGCCATCTCCGAGGACGCCGCCGCGCCCGAAACGCCCGCCACCGCCTGATCCGGCTCCCATCTTCCCAAAACGCCCGGCCGCGCAAGCGCCCGGGCGTTTTTTCTTGAGGGATTTCCCCGCTTTGTTGATCAGGAGACCAGCCGACTCCGGGCCCTGACAGCCGCCCAACTCGACCTCGTCGCCGACCGCATGCGAAGAAACTGACCGCGTTTCTGGTGAGGACGCCAAAGCCGGATTGATGGGTCCGGCGCATTCGCGGCTTCTGCAGGCACCGGGCATTTTGAGCAGTCCCTCACCCTTGTGGCTCACCCGCAATCCGCTGGCGTGGGCCGTGGCAAGCGCCCCCACCCTCCGTCACCTCGAAGTTCAATGGTGGACGTGCGATGTCCGATGCTCAAACCTCCGCCATGAGCTTTTCCGTGATCGTCGGCCTCGGAAATCCGGGGCGGCAATATGAAGGCACCCGCCACAACGTCGGCTTCATGTTGCTCGACCGGCTGGCCGCCGACGGCGGCGCGGTTTTCCAGTCCGCTCCGAAATGGCAGAGCCACCTCGCCAAGCTGCCCGGCAGCGGCACCCTGCTGCTCAAGCCGCAGACCTTCATGAACCTCAGCGGTCGCGCGGTGCAGCAGATTCTTTCCTTCCACAAATGGGAACCTGCCCGGATGCTGGTCATTTACGACGACGTCGCACTGCCCCTCGGGACCCTGCGCTTCCGCGAAAAGGGCTCCGCAGGCGGCCACAATGGCATCAAATCCATCATCCAGCACCTCGGCACCGATCAGTTCCCCCGCCTCAAGATCGGCATCGGCGCCAGCCAGCCCGGCGAAATGACCGGCCATGTGCTGGGAAAATTCTCCCCCGACGAGCGACCGCTGCTTGAAAACACGCTTGCCACGGCGCTGGAGGCTGTGCAGCTTGCGCGTTCCCAAGGGATCGCCACCGCGGCGAACCGTTACCATACCCGCAGCAATCCAACACCACCACTCTCAGATGAGTCGCAAATACCAAGGCCTGATCGTCCTTAATACCAAAGCCCTCGACGGCACCGTCGACGAGTTGATCGGCAGCATCTCCAAGGAATTCGAAGCCGAAGGCGCGAAGGTTGGGAAAGTCACCCAATACGGCCGTCGCCAATTCGCTTACAACTCGCGCCACCTCGAGGCCGGCCACTACGTGAACTACGCCTTCCAAGGGGCTCCGGAATCCGTCTCGAAGATCCAGAGCCGGCTCCGTCTCAACGATCACGTCCATCTCCAGCATTTCCAGCGCCTGGACTGATTTGCCGGGATCTGTTCGCGAGAACAATCCGCCTTGATCTTTCCGCCGCCGAATCGTCAGAATCGCTCCTGTTATGGCCAATCTCAACAAAGTCATGCTGATCGGAAATCTCACGCGGGATCCCGAGCTGCGCCACACTCCGAAGGGCACCGCCGTCGCTGACATCGGGCTGGCGATCAACCGGGTCTGGATGAACGAGCAGAACGTCCGGCAGGAAGAAACCACTTTTGTTGACATCACCCTTTGGGGCCGGCAGGCGGAGCTGGCCCAGCAGTATCTCACGAAGGGCCGCGGCGCCTATATCGAAGGCCGGCTCCAGATGGACACCTGGGACGACAAGGCGACCGGCCAGAAGCGCAGCAAGCTGAAGGTCGTCGGCGAGAACCTTCAATTCCTTCCGGACGGAAAGGGTGGCGGCGGTGGTGGATCCTATTCCTCCGGCCAGACGGAGCGGGCACCGCAGCAGCAGCGCACCGGCCCTCCGCAGGGCGCATCCGCCGCCCCGGCCGATGACTACGCGGAAGAGGACGACATCCCCTTCTGAGGCCCGGTTGCCGGCTAGTATTTTCCGGCCACTTGTTTCCGGAGGCGGCCTCAGTTCCTCATGAAGCTCTCCTCGAACGGAGGCTCCGCCGCCATCGCGCGCTCAACCTCCAAAACCGGTTGGAGCACCCCGTGTTCCATCGGGAACCGCATCGTTCCGGCCACCTTGACCCATCCTTGCTCGGGAAATTCAGGGGGCGTTTTCCCAAACTCGAGGACGATCGGAATTACGCGGCTGTCCGCCGCGCAGCAGGTGATGAACAGCCGGAACAAACGCTTCCGGGTCCCATCGGGGTTGTCCCTCTCGTCCACCCACCGCCCTTCGGTCTCGATCTTCATTCCTTCGATCAGCGATTGCAGTTCGCGGTCGCCGGTCGCGAAAAACAATTCCATCAGATTGAACTGATAGAACCCGTCATCCGTCTTCCGGTGGCTGCTCTCGATGTCCTCCAAGTTCAGCGGCTCGAGCGAGGATGCCATAAACGGTGAGGCAATCTGCGATGGCGCGTCATAGAGTCCCTTTCTCGACAGGGCCGCGGAGGAATACTCGTCTTTGGTCCACGCCACCGACGTGCCAAGCGGCACCACCATCAGCAGGAAGGCCAGCAGAGGGTGCAAATCGCTGCCCTCATGGTCATGTGGATCGTCCTCGCCGCCGCCGTGATCGTGACCGCAGTCGGCCGTTTGCCCCGCTGTCAGGAGATTGAAAAGACCCAGGACGGCCAAGCCGAGCCCGCCGGCCAGAGCGATCGGCCGGAAATCAGGCGCGAGGTAAGCCACGATCCTTCCGCTCGCGTAGAAATACAGCAGCCCCGCGGCCCAGATGAGCAGCGCCAGCGAAAACAGGATACGGCGGATACGTGGATTCATCAGAGCTCGGGAAAAGCTTCATACCATACAATCAATGCCTGCCAAAGAATGGAAAGCCCGCCAATGGCGACAAAGAGCCCGACCGCCAGCCAGATGATGAAGCGTTTCCGCAGCACCGTCTGGTATAGGAAAATCAGTTTCACATCCATCATGGGCCCGTAGGTGAGAAAGGCCAGCTTCGCTCCCCATGAGAATTTATCCAGCGTCGCCGCGATGAAAGCATCGGACGTGCTGCAGAGGCTCAGGATGAACGCCAGAGCCATCAGCGCCGCAGGGGCGGCGACCGGTTGGGTGGCCAAGGTATCGAGCCACTCCGCCCCCGGAGCGATTCCCGTGTTGAACAAGGCGGTGATCGCCACTCCGATCGTGAAATAGACGCCCACCTCGACGAAATCCTTCATTGAGGAGCGACAGGCGGCGACCAGCCGGCTGCCCGAGCCCGGCGCATGGGAATGGGAATGGGAATGTCCGGCCGGGTGGTCGTGCCCACAGCAAGCCTCGGGATCGGAGTGAGCGGCATGAACATGTCCCTCATGATCCGCGGCCTCAGGAGATGGGTCGCTTTCCTTTCGCAGACTCGCAATCATCCGCGCCTTCAGCACCGAGGCCATCGGCAGTCGTGAGACAATCAGGCCCACGGCCACCGCCATGAGAAAGCCGATCAGCAGCCGCGAGCTCGTCATCAGCATCGGTCCCTGGCCCTGGAAGGCCTTCCAAGTGCTCAGCGCCGTGATCGGATTCACGATCGGTGCCGCCAGCATGTAGGTCAGTCCGCAGGACATCGGCAGCCCCTTTTTCACCAAGCGCCGGATTACCGGGACCACCGCGCATTCGCACACCGGGAAAACCGCTCCCATCAATCCGGCCACGATCACCGCCAAATTGCGGTTTTTGGGGAGGAAACGATCCATTGTCCCGGCCGGCAGATAGACATCGATGAACCCGCTGATCAGCGTCCCGAGCAGGATGAACGGCGCGCCTTCGAAAAGGATGCTCAGAAAAGCGAGCGCAAAGTCTTGCTGGGAATCGGACGACATCGCCGGGAGGAAAGACCGCTAGCGCCCGGCTGTCAACGGAGCGCGGGCCGGGACCCGCGCTCATTGGATGATTCACTCGGTCAGTCCACTTTGAGGCGGACGAAGATCTTCGGCGCCGGGGTTCCGCTGGCCTCCGCCACCACGGTCGCCGTGCCGGCGTTCTCAAACACCGAGATGTCCACCGTGGTGCCGACGGAGGTCTCCCCTGCTTCGAACCACGTCAAGAGATCCACCGACCACTCGTAGGAGCCGAACAAATCGCTCGCCGGGGTCGCGGAGATCGGGTGCTGGAAATTCAGAAGCCCGGGTCCGCCGCCCACTTCGGTGATCCCCTCGCTCGCCACCGAGGGATCCGTGCCGAAATAGTTCTCGATCGCGTTTGGGATGCCATCGTTGTCGAAGTCGTCCCCCGCTCCGGTTTCGGTGCCCACCTCAAACCCGGCGATCCAATCCGCATAGGTGCCACCGGGAGGGACGGTGTCTCCATAGCTGCCGAGGTGCGCGTTCTGCCCCGGCAACGCTTGGTTGACCGCGTCGAGCGCAAGTTCCTGCCAGATGCCGGGATAGTCGATCAATCCGGTGCCCGGCTCGAAATCGAAGCCCTGGCCTTCGGCAATCCGCACGAACGAGCGATCCTGGCCATCATTTCCCGCGAAACCCGCCACGCCGCGGAGATTGGCGGGGGTCACCGGACCTTCATAAAGCGCGATGCTGTCGTCACCATTGTGGTTCAGGACCGCACTGCTGAAGAAGGCGGCGCCGGCGTCGATCGGGCTGGCCGCCTGGTTGTTGGCCAGGACCACCGTTTGTCCAACCTCCAGCACTCCGGACAGCAGGGCCGTCCCGCTGGGCGGAAGGCCCGCCACTTTCCAATTCTCCCTGGCTGCATTCGTCCAGCGGGCGATCGTCCAACCGCCGAGATCCACCGCGGATCCGGAAATGTTGGTAAGCTCGATGTATTTGTTGTTCGAAGTCCCTTCGTAATACTGGGTGATGATGACCGTGTTCGGGTTCGCATAGGTCGCACTCTCGAATTCGTCGCTCAAGACGTTCGATTCACCGAAGCCGTTGCGGAGTTTGAAGTAAATCGTTTTCGTGCCGGGCGGTAGGGCCGTGTCCAGCAGCGGCGCGCTTCCAGGAAGGGCGGTCCAAACCGCGCCATCGAAGGCGGGCGAGTCCGACACCATGAATTCGGTAGCCGTTCCGCCGCTGGAAGTGAAATCCAGCGTTGCCGTCGGCGTCACCACGACGGGAACGTCACCGGCCACGACAAAGGTGTCGAGCACGGGTGCGACCGTCTGCATGAAGGCGAGGAGGTATTCCGGATCCGCCGGATTCGCATTGGCCACCGTTTCCAAATCCGCCTGTGCCCATGCCTGCCCCAGATCGTCAATGATGGACGAGCCCGGCTGGAAATTGAACGCGGGAACTTCTGTCAGCCGGTAGAACGAGGTGTCGATACCCTCCGAACCGACGATGGAAACCGCATCCACCACGTTCTCCGGATCTTCCGTGAATCCTCCGTCATAGAGCACGATCGAGTGGCTGCCGCTGTAAAATGTCGCGGGGTCGCTGGTCGGGTTTTTCGCATTCGCGGAACTGGCGGCGTAGGCCGGAGCCACCGCGTTCTGATTGGCGATCAGATAGGTCGAGTTTGGAGGCAATTCATCCTGAAGATCGGACAAAAACACCAGTCGGTCCGGAACGCCCCCGGCAGCCTTCCAATTTTCGGAATTCGACCCGCCCCACACGGCAAGGCGATACCCTTCCAGCGGAAGCGCTTCGGACGTCGTGTTCTTCAGCTCGATGTAACGGTCTTGGCCCGCCCCTTCATAATATTGATTGATCACCAGCGCGGGAACCGTTCCGGTGGTGAAGTTCCAGGCCGTTGCGCCCGAAAGCGCCGCGATCCCGTTCCCCGCGAGATCTTCCACAAATCCCTGCGGATACGTTACGTAATAGCTCGTGGAAGGTTCCAGCAGCGAAACCGGATCGATGAAAACCGAGTCATCCACAATTTGGATGCGCGGGCTGCTCCCGATATCGAACGTCTCCACTTCCACATTTCCGTCCGACTTGAAAATCGTAATCAAACCGCTCCCCGCCACCACCGTCTCATCCAGTTCGATCACCAGATTGGCGCCTGGCAGAACTCCGGCAGCGGCGACCGCTGGAGTGAGGGTGACGATCACCGGTGGCGTCGTGTCCGGAGCCGTTGTGGTGAAATTCCAGGTCGTTGCGCCCGTGATTCCCGCGAATGCGTTTCCGGCAAGGTCCTCAAACGTGCCGGCAGCCATCTGCACGTGGTAGGGGGTGCTCGGCAGCAGATTCGATGGAAGCGTGATGGTGACCTCCGCACCGTCCACGGCGACCTGATCAACCGGCACCGTCGCGACGGTAGAAGCTCCGGACATCACTGTGATGTTCCCCGCACCGGCGACCACCGGCTCGTCGAAGGTGATGACAAGGGTGTCGGAGGCCATCGCGTCCGTGGAATCATCGGCAGGAGAAAGGCTCGCGATGTCCGGCGGGGTTTCGTCGGGACCGGAAGCTTCTCCCAGCAGAATGTCATCGATATTCAAACGTCGGTTCTCATCCGCCTCGGCCAAACTCCGGATTCGTATTCTGACGGCGGAAGCAAACCCGAGCGGCCGATTGAAAACCTGGGGGGTCTCGGTGGCTGTGAAATTTCCTACCGACGTCCACATGCCGCCACCATCGTTGCTGTATTCGACCGTCCACTCCACTTGGGCGTCGGTTCCATAAGCCCGGTAAGAAAAGGAAACCGCGTCCGTTCCACCCGGATGGTCCTCGATCATCGTCATCGAGGAGTTCGTGTATCCGCGCAACCTCGCGGAACGGGCTCCATTTTTAAAATCCGTCTCGCTGGTTCCGATCAGAGCTTGCGTCAAATCCCATTGCAGTCCGTTCAAGGTGACAGTTCCGGATGCGTAAGCGGTTTTCGTTTCGCCCGTTCCCTCGAAATCGACGAGATAAGGATCCGCGTGGGCCAGCATGGAACCGCCGACAATTGTCGCGACACACGACAGAAAAACGCGGACCCTGCGGCCAATGCCCGGACCGGGCAGCTTGTAGGATCGATGAAGGGATGACATGAGGTGAAGTAGGATTGGATTGAGTGCGGCCTCCGAAAAGTGCGGCCGAAATGAGGCAAGGAGACCATGTGTCGACTCGGGATTCCCGACAATCAGGCACGTTCTAGTGTCAGCTTCGACACATGGGCAGCACAAAAGCACTTTGCGGGCCGGAAATTTTCCGATTGCGCATTTCGAGTTTTCAGTATTTATTGAAATCAATGAAGGGGGACGCAGAAAAACTGAAGCAGGCGCGCGAGGAGTTCGTGGCCCAGTGGGGAGCCTTGGGCACCCAGTGGGGCATCAACCGCACGATGGCTCAGATCCACGCCCTGCTGATGACCGCGCCGGAGGCGATGAGCACCGATGACGTGATGGAAGCCTTGGAAATCAGCCGCGGCAACGCCCACACCAATCTCAAGGAACTGGTGGCTTGGGGCCTCGTCCGGAGCGTCCTGCGCCGGGGGGAACGTCGCGAGTTTTTCGAGGCGGAGAAAGATGTCTGGACCATTTTCACCATCGTCACGCGGGAGCGGAAGCGCCGCGAGATCGAGCCCGCGCTGGCCATCCTCAACAAGTGCGCGGAGGAAAGCAAAGGCATCTCCACTCCCGAAGGACGCGTCTTCCACGATCAGATGCGGGCGCTTCAGGACTTCGTCGGCTTCGCTTCCAAAATGTCCGACCGCATTTCCGCGATGAAGCATGGCTACGCGGTGCAACTGGCCACCAAACTTCTCGGCTGACAAAAAAATTTGCCCACTTCTTTCAGAAATTCCTGAAAGGCTAGAAACAATAAAAACAAAGGAAGGAAACACAGCAATGGACCACACGGTGATCACATACGGCCTCTATCTACTCGTCGCGCTCCCGCTCACGGTGTGGGTGGCGCGAAATCTATTCCACAACGGCCGGGTCTTTCTGATCGAGTGCTTCCACGGCCACGACTCCCTTGCCGACAGCGTGAACCGGCTGCTGGTGATGGGTTTCTATCTGGTGAACTTCGGCTTCGTCGCGCTCTATCTGAAACTCGGTGCCGAGGTGCGGGAAGTCCGCGGCGTTTTCGAAGCCCTCAGCGGAAAGCTTGGCGTCGTCCTGCTGGTGTTGGGAGGCATGCATTTCTTCAACCTGCTGGTCTTCACCAGAATGCGGAAGCGCGCGACATGGGACCAGGCGCCGCCTCCTTTGCCACCTGCCGGCGTTCTCCGCGAAAATCTTTAGCCCGCCCGTACGATGAAGACACTTACCATCTTTTACGACGCCCATTGCGGGCTCTGTACGGGATTCCGCGGCTGGCTCGAAGCGCAGCCGAAAAGGGTTGCCGTCCAATTCCTGCCCTACGATTCCCCCCAGGCCGCCCTCCGCTTCCCCGGCCTCGTGGACCTCGGAGCGGACAAGGAGATTGTCGTTCTCGCCGATGACGGTCGCTGGTGGCAGGGCAGCGCCGCCTGGCTCACCTGCCTGTGGACCACCTGCCGCTTCCGCGACTGGTCGTTCCGGCTCGCCGCGCCCGCGCTCCAGCCCGTGGTGAGACAGGCGGTCCGTCTGCTTTCCGAAAACCGCCTCAATCTCTCCAGCCTGATGCGGCTTCGCAGTGACGACTCGCTGGCGCAAGCCCTCGGCGCCCTCAACGAAACAACATGCGAAGGCGGCACTTGCCGGACCTGAACAACCCTGTCGAAACCAATTCCTCTCATGAATCCCACCATCGTCATCCTCGGAGCCAACGGCTTCCTCGGTCGCTATCTTTGCCGCCACTTCGCCCGCCAAGGCAAGGAGGTGGTCGCTGTCGCCCGCCATCGTGAAGGCTGGAGCGGCGACGGCATGTTCCTCGAATGGGATGGCAAAAGCCCCGGCCCCTGGTGTCTTGCGCTCGAAGGGGCGCAAGCCGTCATCAACCTCGCCGGCCGCAGCGTGAACTGCCGCTACACGCCGCGGAACCGACGGGAAATCATCAGTTCCCGGGTGGATGCGACCCGTGCGATCGGCGCGGCGATCGCCGGCTGCCGGGTGCCGCCGGAGCTGTGGCTGAATGCCAGCACCGCCACCTGGTACCGCCATGCGGAAGACCGGCCGCAGGACGATTGGCTCGGCGAGCCGGGCACGGGGTTCTCCTGCGAAGTCGCCCAAGCATGGGAGGACGCCTTCTTCAACGCCGCGGTGCCGCCTCAGACCCGCAAGCTCGCACTGAGGATCGGGATGGTTCTCGCGAATGAGGAGGGGACCGTCTACGATGTCCTGAGAAAACTCACCTGCCGGGGCCTCGGCGGCGCGATGGGCAGTGGCAACCAGCGGGTGAGCTGGATCCACATGGAAGACCTGCTCCGCGCGGTCGAATTCGCGATCCACGATCCGTTTCTCGACGGCACGATCAACGTCACCGCCCCCGAATTTCCCACCAACCGGGAATGGATGCGGACATTTCGCGAGGCCGTCGGCATGCCGCTCGGCCTTCCGGCAAAGAAATGGATG
Organism: Verrucomicrobiales bacterium; assembly: GCA_038256845.1. Classification (GTDB taxonomy): domain Bacteria; phylum Verrucomicrobiota; class Verrucomicrobiia; order Verrucomicrobiales; family Akkermansiaceae; genus Luteolibacter. The sequence continues at coordinate 31,471 of JBBSJY010000003.1, forward strand.
CTCAGGATCGGCGCGCGATGGATGGGAACCGAGACCGAACTGGTCTTGAAGAGCCGCTGGGCGGAATCGCTTCGTCTCCGGGACGCCGGCTTCCGCTGGCGCTGGACGGGGGCGGCGGATGCCGTCGCGGATCTCGCAGGACGGCGGGGACTCGGCGGGTTTTTCCGCGAGCCCGCACCCCGCAGCGTCGGCGCTCGCGTCTGGCTGCCCGCGACCACCCGCTGACCGGCTGCCATTGAAAATTGCAAAGATTCCGCGCAATCCGCAATCGGCAGCCAATTCCAAATGATCGTAAGTATCTGGAATTCAGTTGTCTAGTTGTAGACCGCGGAATCTTTCACTCTAACATAGGCTTTTTCGGTTTGCCCGCCGTCGGTGAAGCCGCTACTAGACGCACGCCTAGAAAAACCGCATCACCGATCCTTTTCCCACTCACCGAATGATTCCGCGACTCGCTCTTCTCGCCGCCTCCGGTCTAACCGCTCTCTTTCTCTCCAGCTGCGGCAGCGCCTCCACCGTCGGGGTTCTTCCGAAATCATCCATCCGCACCGGTGCCTCGTCCAAGCCCACCACCGGTCTCGCCGCCGCTTCCACCAAAAACGAGGCCTTTTCGGTGCCCAGCCCTTCCGCGAATGCGATCGCCGGTTCCGCCAATCGGCCGAAAGACCGCCACTCGATGCCGGTTTACGCCTTCACCGACCGCAAGCGCGTCGTCCGCACCACCGCCTACACCTGCAGCGAGGACGACCATCTCATCTATGGCAACAAGAACGCCGCTGGCACCACTCTCCGCTACACCGACCGGGTCCGCAGCGCCGCCGCCGACTGGTCTTTCTACCCGGTCGGAACGGTTTTCCGCATCACGGGCATGCCTCACCTCTACGTGATCGACGATTACGGATCCGCACTCACCGGTACTGGCACCGTCGATCTCTACAAGCCGAGCAAAGCGGTCATGGGCCAATGGGGTCGTCGCAATGTCGAAGTGACCATCGTCCAGTGGGGCTCGTTCACCCGCAGCGCGGAAATTCTCGCCCAGCGGACCAAGCACCCCCATTGCAACCAGATGCTGGCTAATATCGTGCGCCAGCGTCCCGATCTGGGCACTCTCGCAAAGCGCTAACAAACAACGCTTCCTAGGTTCTGTTTCACGGTTCGGCCCCGCAGGAATGCGGGGCCTTTTTCACGTTTGCAAACCGGCTCACTCCGGACGCACTTCGTTCAAGTTTGCCAGAATGCGTTCCAACCCATTCAGATTTCCATCCAGGACCACCTCGGCATCCCGATCGGGAAGATGGCAAAGGATTCCGACCAGACCGCTCCAGCCGCTATCGCGCACGGTCCTGATCATCTCCTTTTCCTGATCGCCCGCACCGATTTGCAGAATCTTCCGACCCGTCGTTTCACCATCGGCTACCATCCCGTTCAGATTCAGCGCGATCAAATGCGGCTTCATTTCGGCGAACAGTTTGGGAAACCGGGCGATGTGCGCATGCCCGTGATGAAAGTTGTACACGAGGCCGACATTGGGCATTTCCAGCTCACGAAGGATCGCGATCTGGTTGGCCGGCTCCCCAAACCAGCCGCCGTGATTGTAGAGGCCGACTTCACAGCCCAGCCGCTTCGCCTCCACCGCGAGGGGCCGGATCCGTTCCGCCGCCTCTTTCACCTTCGCCTTCTGATCGGTCGATTCCGGAAGCGGTTCATCGATCAGGGTCCATAGCTGGGGTCGGATCGCGTAACGTTCGATCATTTCGAAGATCCTGCGGCTCGTTTCATCGATCCTACCCGGCATCCACCACGCGGAGATCTCGATGCCGTGGGCTTTCATTGCCGCCGCCTCCGCATCGAAGGTCGGGATGTGCTCCGGCCGCCAATCGTAAGCCAAGCGGGTGATGCCCAAGCGATTCAACATCTCGGCCCGTTCGACCGGACCCCGCTTTTTCGAATCGAAGGGAACCACGCACCAGGCCGCCAGACGGTCGCGTTGAAAAATGGGGATTTCCTTGGCCGCGGCGACTGCCGGAGTCAAAAGCAATATCATGGGTAAAACGGTCTGGATCATGGTTGGATGGGTTGGCAGTTCATTGCACCGGGGCAAACAGCCTCGCCGCCCGGCAGGCCGCGCGGAAGAACCAATGGCGGCCGGTGAAATCCTCCACTTTCACCTCCGTCGAGTGGTCGAAATCGATCGCCAGCATGTGCTCGACTTCATCGACAAACGCCGGATCCGCGCCCAGTGCGGTGATTTCGAAGTTCAGGCGAAACGACCGGTTGTCCAGATTGGCCGTCCCCACCGCTGCCAGCCTCGCATCGATCAACATCACTTTCTGGTGCATGAATCCGCTCTGATAACGGAAAAGGCGGATCCCGTAGGGAATCGACTGCTCGTAGTAGGTGAAGGCGGAGAGCCAGACGAGCAGGTGGTCCGGCCGCTCGGGCAGCAGGATCCGCACGTCCACCCCCCGCAGCGCCGCCGCCTGCAGGGCGGTGGTCACTCCCTCGTCCGGCACGAAATAGGGTGATGCGATCCACAGCTTGTGCCGCGACGTGTTTGCCGCTTCCGCCACCACCAATTGCCACGAGTCGCCGGGATCGGCAGGTCCGGTCGGGATGATTGCCACCGTCTGGTCCGCCGGTTCCCGATCGGTTTCCCAGCTTAGCTCCGGCACCTCGCCCGAGGCCCAGAACCAGTCCTCCAGGAACACCAGTTGCACCGCTTGGACCGACGGCCCCTTGATCTGCAAATGCGTGTCGCGCCAATTCCCGAATTTCTGGTTCCTGCCCAGATACTCGTCCCCCACATTCAGGCCGCCTACGAACGCGATGTTGCCGTCTGCCACCAGGATTTTCCGGTGGTTGCGGAAATTCACCTGCAAGCGCGACCACCAGTAGCGGTTGGTGCCGAAGGCCAGACATTTCACGCCTGCCGCTTCCAATTCCCGCAGGTACTTCTTCGGCAGCTTGTGCGAGCCGATCTCATCGAAGAGGAACCATACCCGCACGCCCGCTTTTGCCCGCTCGATCAGCGCCCTTTGGAATCGCGTGCCGATCCGGTCGTGCTTCACGATGTAGAAGTTGACACACAGATAATCCCGCGCGCCGTCGATGGCCGAAAAGAGGTGATCGAAGGTTTCCTCGCCGTCGATCAGCAGTTCCAGTTCATTGCCACTCGTGAAAGGCAGACCACCCAACATCTGGGCGGCCTTCTCGAACGCATCGTCCTCCGGCAGATCGATCTCGAAATGCCGCAGGCGCCGGTACATGGAATCCGCCAGAATTTTCAGCCGCCGGTCGTCCTGCCGCCGGCCTTCGATGTTTCGGGAGAACTTCGTCCGGCCAAGCAGCCAGTAGAGCGGGATCGCCAGAAATGGCATTGCCAGCAACGAGACCACCCATGCGATCGTCCCCTGTGACGTGCGGACATTCATCAGCGCGTGCAAGACGTGGACCAACCCCACCCCGTAAACGAGCACCACCGCTGCCACCCCCAGCCAGGTATCGGACTCGAAGGCGGGCCAAATCATGGACCGATCCTAGAAGCGCATCGTGGCGGAACAAGCCCCCAGCCCGTGATGATGCGTCGCAGGCCCCCGCCGACTACGCCAACGGGCCCGGCCGGGGTCATCGAATCGGTTTCGGAAAGTGTGATGATCCCCAGGTCGGCAAAGCGCTTCAATAGCTGAAGATCTCGTCGGCTTTGAAAAACCGCTTCAACTCCGCTTCAGCCGCTTCCACCGAATCCGACGCGTGACAAACATTGCGCATTTTCGCGTCGGAATCCTTGAAGCCGAAATCGCCGCGAATGGTGCCCGGAGCCGCTTGGGTCGAATCGGTGGGGCCGAGCAGGTCGCGGACCTTCGAAATCACGTCGGTGCCTTCCAGCGCCAGTGCGATCACCGGAGCCTCCTGCATGAAATCGCGCACGGATGGGAAAAACGGTTTGTCGGCGATGTGCGAGTAGTGTTCCGCGAGCACCTCGTCGCTCAATTTCAGCATTTTCATGCCCCGGATGGTGAAACCCTCCGCTTCGAATCTCGCGAGAACCTGCCCGGTGAGGTGTTTCCGGACCGCATCGGGTTTGAAAAGAATCAAAGTGGTTTCAAGAGACATCCCGCGGAGTTAGAAGCGGAAGTCCCTTTGTGCAAGCCTTTTGAACGAAGCCGCTTGCCATCAGTCCGGGTCCAGCGATTCCGCCCGCTGGCGCAAGGATCGGGCGGCATTCAGGTTCCGCTCCGCTTCCCACAAGGCCGCCATCCGTCGCAACGCCGCCGCGGTCGCGGATGAGAAGGTGGAAACCATCTCGCGCGCCGTCGGCTTCGAAACCGTCTCCGCCTTTTCGAGCACCTTCAAAAAGTGGATCGGCTGGCGTCCCTCCGATCTCCGCGGGCGGTGACGCCCCCGGGATCGCCGCCCTGCCATCGCATTTTCCTTTTGTTCTCCGGGTCATTTACCGCCGGGTGGACCGCAAACATGCCCCGGAAGGCCGTTGGCTGCATTTATATTCGGATGACTTGCCCGGCGGACCGGTTGACTACCCGCGGTCATGAGACCGTCCACCCCCCATAGATGGACACCGCCGAACGCTATTGCCGGCCACGAACTTTCAGGAGTAATAAAGCAGCCGCCAACAAGATCCCAAGGGCCCCGCCTATCCACGGCCAGACCGACTGAGAGGCTCCGCCAGGCTGAGAAGGGTGGAGGTCATTTGTCGGTGACGTTCGGGCCGCTCCTGAGAAATCCTCCGGACGGTTCACGGCGACTCCTTCAGCCTCTTCTGAAGCATCAATCCCCATCCTGCTGTCTAGCTGCCTCAGCAGAGGCTTCCTGATCTTTGGATCCTCCATGGAATTGAAATACTCCGCTGCGGTGACAAAATCATTTGGCGTGGCAAAGTCCATGTAATAGGAACCGCAGACCCTTCGGAGGTGATGACGAATGGCGCTTGAGAAGCGGCTGCCGCCAAATTTGCCCCGGAGATACGACAGGGCGGGGTCCCCTTGGAGTTTTTGAAGGCGCTCATAGTTCACTTCTTCCAACGCAATCTCTCCAGCTTCGGCAGCCCCTTTGAAGTCACCATTGCCAGCAGCTACGAAGGCCTTTGCAATCAAAAGGAAATCCCGTTCCCATGAGGAGGACGACTCTGATAAAAACTCTTCGATCAGCTTCATCGCCTTGTCGAGGCCTTCTTTTGTATCTCTTTTGGCATGCTCCTGTGCGAGAGCAATGGTTCGCACGCCTTCGGAGCAGTCAGGCGGCTCCATATTGAGGATGGATTCATCCTTGTCGTAGGCACGGGCAAGGTACCCGGCGATAGCAAGATCAGCATCATTTGCCTCTGCCTTCAGAGCGGTGACAGCCGCAAGCATAGCTAATAGAGTGACACGAATAATCAATGGGACTAATCAGGGGTTCTACCGCCGCCGGGTTTGTGGGTGGCACGATAGACTGCCACGAAGATTGCCGTCAGTATTACGGCTGCGGCTGCGATTCCCACACCAATCAACCATGGGAACCCCTCCACGCCTCGGGACGGACGCGTCTTTCCGGTTTGCGTGGTGGGATTCTTATCAGCCTGTTGGTTCAAAATCGCATCCGGAAGGGGTGGGGCGGCGGACGGTGGCGGGATTCTGATGGGCGGAGGGCCTTTGGCAACGAGTTTGGTGAGTTCCGGGAATGAAAAAGGAACCGCATCGTCGAAGTCGATTGTGTATGTCTCTGCAAGCTCCTCAAACTTGTAATCCTTGTGCAAACTTACCCGAAGTAATTTATTATCCCAATAATCCCTCTCCCAATAAAAGACGAATCTACCATTTCCTGGGAATTGATTCCCATCGTTTGCGGATGGGTGGAGTTTCGTCTCCTCCGTAAAGCCTATTACCATGACGTTCCTCCCAACCCTTTTCGGATTTTTCAATGCCAGAACCACCGGCCCATCCAAAGCTGCTTTGCAGAGTTCGGGGTAGATGTCAGAATAGTGATTGCTAATGAATAAATCGATCTCCGCCATCGTGGAGTCAAAATTCAGCTTTCCGCTTTTTATCCCTTGGTTGGCAAGTGTTCCAAATGATCTAAAGCTACTATCGGAAGCACCCATGTAAGCAGCGTCTGACCTTCCGGCGAAGAACCCAAAAACTATACAAAATATTGCAAATTTCTTTAAATATTTATCATTCATGCTGGCCCCTTGTCCATTGCAATGTGCGTCTGAACCGCGCTACAGTACCCGGCGCGAAATCCGCGTCAATTCCGTTGTTTCCGCCGTCCCGCATGATCCCGCTCTCATCGTGATGGGAATCGAGCGCGGACTCGGCCAAAGTCATTGGCTGATGTCCTATCTCATGAATCAAAGTGAGATTCACCTCGCGATGAAGGAGATCGGCACCAGTGGCTACCATCACAGGATTGGGATGATAAAGTTCAAAGGCGAAGGTCTCTCGTATCTGCTCCAGCCACACGACAGAGTATTTGGTTTTTGCGAGGAGTCCAAAAAACGGTGTGACGCCCGAGGTCACCGGAGCGGGCGCGGGCGGCGGCGGCAAGGCGATCGGCGTGATTTCCCGGACGGCAAGCCTTTTGCACGAAGCCGCTTGCCATCAGTCCGGGTCCAGCGATTCCGCCCGCTGGCGCAAGGATCGGGCGGCATTCAAGTTGCGGTCCTCCTCTTCCCACAAGCTTGCCAGCCGCCGGAGCGCGGACGCGGTCTGAACTTTCGCATCGGCGGGAAACCCTCGGATCGCCTCGCGCAGCCGTTCTTCGCCAGCCGCGGAATCGCCTTCCCCGATCAAGGCTTCCGCCGCCTCGACCAGGAATTCCGGCTCGGGCTTCATGCCGTCGGGCAGCGCCGCCTCCACCTCCAGGAAAAGCCTCCCCGCCTGCGCGGCCGTTTCCGGATCCCGCCGGGTCGCCATCGCCAGTTTCATCTTAAGCGGCAGGTTCTCCGGGTGGTCAAAGGCAGCCTTCTCCAGCAGCAACCTTGCTTCCCTGATCTCCCCCGCGGCGGTCGCCTCGTCCGCCAGCTCCATGAACTCGGTGGCGGAGCCGCCCCGGATCTTCAGCAGCTCGCCCGAATGGTGTCGCGCCAGATCCGCCCGATCCAAGGACTTGTAGAGCTTCGCCAGAGACTGGTGTGCCAAGGCGTGGCGCGGATGAATCTCCAGCACCTCTTTCAGTATCCCCTCGCCTTTCTCGTGTTCGTCTGCGGCGAGATGGAGAATGCCCAGACGCGCCCGCAGGTCGATTGACGACGGCGCGGCCTCGGTATGGGCGGCCAAAATCTCGATGGCCGTCTCCAACCGTCCGGCCTCCCGGAAATGTTCGGAAGCCCGCCGCGCGAGCCTTGCGTCCTCCGGATTCGCACGGGTCGCCTGAAGCAACGCCCGGTCCGTCCGCTCGCTCTCCTTCTGGTTCTCCGCCTCGAATACGCTTCGGGAAAGGTTCGCCCGCAACATCACCGCCGCAGGGTCTTCCTCCGAAAGCTGATCCAGCACCGCCGTCGCCCGCTCCTTGCGCCCGGTGGAAAACCACAGCCGGAATAGACGCCGGACAACCTCGGGGTTTCCCGGATTCTCCGCCAAGGCCCGTTCCAGAACCTCCTCCTCCAGCTTCGTCGCCAATGCATCTCCTGCTCCGTGCTCGCGAAGAAAATCCGCATACGCAAATTGGACGGGCATGTCCCCCGGTTTCGCCTCCGCCAGATCTCGCAGCAATTTCACCGCGCCAGCGCGGTCGCCTTCCCTCATGCGAGCCCTCGCCAGCCGGTCCACCAGTGGAAAAGCCAGCGGATCGGCTTCCAACGCCGTCTCAAAATGGCTGGCGGCTGCGGCATCATCCCGCGATTCCGCCAGCAAACCGAATGCGAAGTCACGCAGCGGGGAGGCAGATGCGCAACCCGCAAGTAAAAGCATTGGCAGATGGAAATCCCGGATCAACCCGAAGATCCATATTCCGTTTCCGGCCCTCCGTCGAACGATCAATCCCGGTTTGCGGCAATCCGTCCGAGCTTCTGATCGATGAAGCGCAAAACCAGTTCCTCCACCACTTCGTCATGGAGCCGCTCCACCACTTCCACGGCGAATCCGCGGGCGATCAGTTCCCGGGCACTCTCCGGATCAATCCCGCGGGCCCGGAGGTAGAAAATCTCCTCATCGCTGATTTGGGCAGAGGTGCTGCCGTGCGAACACTTCACCTGGTCGGCATTGATCTCCAGCCCCGGCATTGAATTCGCCTCGCAAGTGTCGCTCATCAGCAGATTCCTGCACTTCTGGTAGGCATCCGTGTGATGCGCTCCCCTGCCCACGAAGATCAGGCCGGAGAAAATGGTCCGGGAGTCATCGTAGAGCGAGTTCTTGTAAAGCAAGTCGGAATAGGTGCCTTCCGAAACATGGTGCTGGTAAGTCCGCTGGTCATATTCCTGGTCCCCGGACGGGAGTGAAACCGAAAGCATGTCCGAATGCCCGCCCGGTCCGTTGAGACTCGAAAACGATTCATTGCGCGCCCATGCCGCGCCGATGTTCAGAACGAAACCGGTGGTCGAAGCATTCCGTGCGACACTCGTCTCGTTGATTTGAATCACCCGGGTGTGCGGGTTGAAATCCTGCACGGCAATGTAGTCGAGAGACGATCCCTCACCCGCAACCAGGTCGTTTACCGCAATGGCCAGACCCGGTTGATCCGGCTCCGCGGAACGGAATATGTCGACCACTCGCACCTTCGCATTCCTGCCGGTGACAATCAGGGTGTGGGGAAAAACCGCAACGTGGTCGCCGGCGATCCAGTGATGAACCTCGATCACGCCCTCGACCACGGTATTGGCGGGAACATGAACAAACAATCCGTTGCGCACCGACGCCTCATGAAGAGCCGCGAATTTGGCGGATCCCAGCCGGGTTTCCTGCTTCATGAAATGTTCCCGGACCAGCTCGCCATGGGAAACCAGAGCCTCCGCAAGCGGAAGACAAACCGTTCCCTCCGGCAGGTCCGAATCCGAGTAGGCCAGTTCATCGTTCACAAAGACAAACTTCGCGGCGGGACTTTCGATGCCGGCCGAGCGTGAGACAAGGTTGGAAGAAGACGTGGGCGAGACGCCCGCACTCCTTGAGAAGGCGGAGAAATCCAGTCGTTTGATATTGGAGAATCGCCAGGTTTCATCGCCGCGCTTCGGTGCGGGGATGGATTGATGGCGCGCCGCCGCCGCCTCATTCCGCTGGATGAACCAGTCGGGAAAGGAGGTGGTGGCGGAGTGCGGGGAAACGAGGACGGGAGGAGTGGTTTCGAGCACGGCGGACATTGAGAAGATTCTGCTGCGGATAAGGGGTGATGCGAGACGGTGTTCAGCCTACGGAACCTTCCATCTCCAGATCGATGAGGCGTTTGAGCTCGACGGAATACTCCATCGGAAACTCGCGGACGAGGTCGTTGATGAATCCGTTGACTGCAAGCGACATGGCCTGGCCTTCGTTGAGCCCGCGTTGCATCAGATAGAAAAGCATATCTTCGGAAACCTGCGACACCGAGGCCTCATGTTGGGTGGAGTGCCGGTTTCCCTTCACGGTGATCGCGGGGTAGGTGTCGGTGCGGCTCTGCGAATTGATCAGCAGCGCGTCGCACTCGGTGTTGTTTTTGCAACCTTTCAGATGCTTCGGAATGTGGACCTGTCCGCGGTAGGTGGAGCGGCCTTCACCGACCGAGATCGACTTGGAGACGATGTTGGAAGTGGTTTCATCCGCGGCATGGATCATCTTTGCGCCGGTGTCCTGGTGTTGGCCGTTGTTGGCAAGGGCGATGGAAATCACCTCGCCGCGGGCGCGGCGCCCTTTCATGATGACACCGGGATATTTCATGGTCAGGCGGGAACCGATGTTGCAATCGATCCAGCGCACCTCGGCATCCTCCATCGCGAGGCCGCGCTTGGTCACGAGATTGAAGACATTCGACGACCAGTTCTGCACGGTCACATATTGGATTTTGGCACCCTTCAGTGCGACCAGCTCCACAACGGCGGAGTGAAGTGTCGCGGTTTCGAATTTCGGCGCGGTGCAGCCTTCCATGTACATCACTTCGGAACCTTCGTCGGCGATGATGAGCGTCCGCTCGAACTGACCGAAATTCTCGGAGTTGATTCGGAAGTATGCCTGAAGCGGCTGCTTCAGCTTCACACCCTTCGGAATGTAGATGAACGAACCGCCTGAAAACACCGCGGAGTTGAGCGCGGAGAACTTGTTGTCTCCGGTGGGGATCACCTTGCCGAACCACGGCCGGAAGATTTCCTCATATTGATGAAGTCCCTCGGTCGAGTTGACGAAAATCACACCCTGCTTGGTGAGTTCCTCCTTCACGTTCGAATAGGCGGCTTCGGAGTCGAACTGCGCCTCCACCCCCGCGAGAAACGCGCGTTCCTGCTGGGGAATGCCAAGACGCTCGAATGTTTCCAGGATATCCGCCGGCACATCGGCCCATGAACGCTTCGGCTTCTCGCCATCCGAAAGATAATACCGGATGATATCAAAATCGATCGCTTCGAGATCCTTGGTCGCCCAGTGCGTGGGCATCGGCTTTTCGCGGAATACCTTGAGCGCCTTGTGACGGAAATCCCGCAACCACGTCGGGTCGTTCTTCACATTGCAGATATAGTCGACGGTCGCCTCGGTCAGGCCGCGGCCGGCGTCGAACTTGTTGCGTTCGGGGAAATTGAAATCGCCGCGACTGCGATCGATGTCGATCGCCTGCCGGGTGTCGGCGTTGAGAGTGGCGGTAGGTTCGTAGGTCATATGACTGGGAAGGGGTTGGTGGATCAGGCGAGCGCGGGTTCCTTGAGGAAGTCGTATCCTTTTTCCTCAAGTTCCAATGCGAGTTCGGGACCGCCGGAGCGGACGATGCGGCCTTCGGACATCACATGGACATGGTCCGGCTTGATGTAATCGAGCAGCCGCTGGTAGTGGGTGATCAGAAGGAAGCCGCGGTCGGACGAACGCATCGCATTGACCCCCTTGGCGACAATTTTCAACGCGTCGATGTCGAGGCCGGAGTCGGTCTCGTCGAGAATGGCGTATTCCGGTTCGAGCATGATGAGCTGGAGAATCTCGTTGCGTTTTTTCTCACCTCCCGAGAACCCCTCGTTCACCGAGCGGGCGGTGAATTTCCGGTCGATCTCGAGCAGGTCCATTTTCGCATAGAGATTCTTATAATAGGCAACCGCATCGATCTCCTCGCCCTTCGGCAGGCGCGATTGCAACGCGGCGCGGATGAAGTTGGCATTGGAGACCCCCGGGACTTCCGAGGGATATTGGAAGGCGAGGAAAATCCCCCCGCGTGAGCGCTCGTCGACCGACAGTCCGAGGATTTCGCGGCCGTCCTGCAGGACCGAGCCGGTGGTGACAATGTAGCTGTCGTGGCCGGCGATCACTTTCGAGAGTGTTGATTTGCCGGAACCGTTCGGTCCCATGATGGCGTGGACTTCCCCCTTCGGGATGTCAAGATTGACGCCTTTGAGGATTTCGGTGCCGTCTTCGAGAGTGGCGTGGAGGTCTTGGATGTGCAGGCTCATTTGTGAAAAAAGTGGAAAATGGATTCAGGCCTCCGCGAGTTTGCCGCGAAGGGTGATTTCAATATCGGTGATCAAGGCGCCCTCTGGCAGGTCGAGGACGTCCGAAAGCCGGATGCCAGGCTTGAAATGGACGTCATGGATCACCCCCGTGGATTTGTCGTGGAAGTGCCCGTGGTCCTTTAGATTCGAGCAATACCGCGACGGTTCGCGATCGAAGTTGACCTGTTTCACCAGACCGTGCTGGACCAGCGCTTCAAGGCAGTTGTAAACCGTCGCCAGCGAAATGTGCGGAAGCCGGTCCTTGACCTGCATGAAGACGTCGTTGGCGGTCGGATGGCTCCGCTCGCTGGCGATCAGGCGGTAAACCTCCTGCCGCTGACGCGTCATGCGCAGCCCGGAGACTTCCTCGGTCATCTCATGCTCGTTGCTCGGGTTGTGTGAAGGATCGCGGACCATTTCGGCTGCAAACTAGAATGGTTCTAATCACGAGCAAGAACTATTCTAATTTTGTGCTGTCCGTATCTGATTTATGCGGCTGGGTCGGCATCAGTCCGCGAGCGAGTTGAGAATGCCGCCGATCACCTCGATGAGCCCTGCCGCAGCTTCCGTCGGCTCCCCCCATGTCCATGACCGCGGTTCTTCCGACGGGGAGATACTGCCACGGCCGGGACGCCTCGCCGACTCCGGCCCCGCATACAATCGTCGGACGCGGGCTGCCTCGTTTTGCTGGTAGATCAGCTTTCCGCCGGCACGCCACCATTCCGTGAGCCGCCGCAATTGGCTGCCCTCCAGCCAGATCCCGTGAGTGCCGCAGCGATCAAGGATCACACCGCTGCGGCCGCCGAAATTCACATGCCCCATCGTCTCCCGGCACATTGGACAACGGCGGTAGACCGTCGCGCGCTCCTCGTCGAAGTCCGACGCGATCTGCTTGAGCTGCATGGGATCCAGCCACACCAAAGGGTTTGTATGGGCCTCCAGCAGCGCCTCGACCTCTCCCGGATTGAAGAACATCCCGAGGCAGGTCGTGCAGCGCTCGATACGGATCGGGGGTTCCGTGTCGAACTCGATCACCCCCAGCGCCGTCGCGCAGTGCGGGCAGGCCATCGATTCGTCGCGCCCGAGATCCCTGAAATGAATCTGGCGCAAATCGACATCCGCGCGAACGCCGCAATACGGGCAAAAGGTCATCGCTCCCTCAAGCCGGCCGCTGCAATTCGCGCATTTCACGCAGGTTTCTTTGGCCAGTCCGCCGCTCGGGTCAACCCGCTTCCTGTGCCCTTTCCCATGGTTGACCCACTCCGGGGCGGTTGCTAGCGTCCGCGCCCCGTCATGAGCGCCCCGAATTACAAAGACACGCTGACCCTTCCGCAAACGACTTTCCCGATGCGCGGAGATCTCGTGAAAAACGAACCGGGCCGCCTCGAACGCTGGGAAAAGGACGGCCTTTACCAGAAAATCCTCGCCCGGCGCCGCGCCGGCAATTCCCCGGAGTTCATCCTCCACGACGGCCCGCCCTTCGCCAATGGTGACGTCCACATGGGCACCGCGCTCAACAAGCTGCTCAAGGATCTCGTCGTGAAATCCAAGACGATGGCCGGCTTCACCGTCCCCTTCGTCCCCGGCTGGGACTGCCACGGCCTGCCAATCGAGTTCAAGGTCGTCAAGGAAGCCGCCGGCCTCGAACCCGCGGAAATCCGCCGCCGCTGCACCGAGTTCGCGCTCAAGTTCATCGACATCCAGCGCGCCTCCTTCCGCCGCCTCGGCGTCTTCGGCGATTGGGAAAGCCCGTATCTCACGATGGATCCCGGCTACGAGGCGAACATCCTCCGCGTCTTCGCCAAGCTCGTGGAAAACGGCTCGGTTTACCAAGCGAAGAAGCCCGTCCAATGGTCCTACGGCGCGCAAACCGCCCTCGCCGAAGCCGAAGTCGAGTACCAGGACAAGGAAAGCCCCGCCATCTTCGTGAAATTTCCTCTCTCAAGGAGTGTGGGCATCTTGCCCACCTCTGAAGAAGGGGGCACACGCGTCTCGCCTGTTCTTAAGGACGCCTCAATGGTTATCTGGACCACCACCCCCTGGACCCTCCCCGCCAACCTCGCGGTCGCCGTCCATCCGGAATTCACCTACGTCGTCGGCCGCTTCAAGAGGGATGACTGCGAGGAAACCCTCGTCATCGTCCGCGAACTCGTCGCGGAATTCACCGCCAAAACCTGCTTCGCCCTCACCGAAACCCTCGCCGAAATCAAAGGCCGCAGTTTCGACGGACTCACCGCCCGCCACCCTTTTCTCGACCGCGATTCGAAGCTCATCCTCGCCAACTTCGTCACCACCGAGACCGGCACCGGCGCGGTCCACATCGCCCCCGGTCACGGCGCGGACGACTACGTCGCCGGCCAGCAGAACGGCCTCGACGTCCTCTCGCCCGTGGACGACGAAGGCAAGTTCACCGCCGAAGTCGGCCTCGAAGAGCTCGTTGGCGTCCACGTTTTCAAATCGAACAACCGCATCATCGAAATCCTCACCGAGAGCGGACATTTGCTCGGCCAGGAAGTTTACAAGCATTCCTACCCGCACTGCTGGCGCTCGAAAACCCCGATCATCTTCCGCGCCGTCGAGCAGTTCTTCATCTCGCTGGAAACTCTCCGCGGCCAGGCGCTCGCACAGATCGACCAGGTCGAATGGCTCCCCGCATGGGGCCGCAACCGCATCCACGGCACCGTCGAATCTCGCCCGGACTGGTGCATCTCGCGCCAACGCACCTGGGGCGTCCCGCTGCCCGTTTTCTATGATGAAACCGGCGGCACCATCCTCTCCGCCGACCTCGCCCGGAAAGTTGCCGATCTGGTGGAAAAGGAAGGCACCAACATCTGGTTCGAGAAATCCGAAGCCGAGCTCGCGAGTCTGTTAGATCTTCCCGCCGGCGTGAAAAAATGCCGCGACACCCTCGACGTCTGGATCGATTCCGGCTGCTCCCACGTCGCCGTGCTCGACGCCCACCCCGATCTCCACGCCCCCGCCGATCTCTATCTTGAGGCCACCGACCAGCACCGCGGCTGGTTCCAGAGTTCGCTCATGCTTTCCACCGCCTACCGTGGGACCGCCCCTTACAAGGCCGTGATGACCCACGGCTTCGTGGTCGACAAGGACAAGAAAAAGCTCTCCAAATCCGAAGCCGAAAAGGCGGGCAAACCCATCGATGCCGCCCATTTCTACAACCAATACGGCGCCGACATCGTCCGCCTCTGGGTCTCCAGCGTCGATTGGCAGAACGAGGTCCCGTTCGGCGAAGACCTCTTCAAACAGGTCGCCGAGCCCTACCGCCGCCTCCGCAACACCCTCCGCATCCTGCTAGGGAACCTCGACGGCTTCGATCCGTCGAAATTTCAGATCTCAGATCTCAAATCTGAAATCCCTCTACTGGACCGCTGGATCCTCGAACGCCTCCACGCCGTCACCGCCGAATGCCTCAAAGCCTACGAAACCTACGAGTTCCGGAAAGTCTTCAACGCCCTCAACCAGTTCTGCACCACCGACCTCTCCGCCATCTACATCGATGCGCTGAAAGACCGGATGTATTGCGACGCCCCCGATTCCCCGCGCCGCCTCGCCTCGCAGCACGCGATGCACGCCATTTTCACCAGCCTCTGCAAGCTGCTCGCGCCGATCCTCGCCTACACGGCCGACGAGGCCTGGGAACACGCTCCGTTCACCGAAGGCAGCGTCCACGAGCAGGATTTCCCGGTCCCGGATCCCGACTCCGCTCCCGGCAAGGCAACGGAACAGGCCGAGCGGCTTTTCCAGATCAAATACGTCATCCAAACCGCCATCGAGAGCCGCATCCAAGCCAAGGAGTTCACCCGCAACAACGAGGCCGACGTCGCCCTAACCGTTCCCGCAAGCGACGTCGAATTGCTGCTCGATCTACTCAACCATCGCGACTTCGCCACCGAGTTTTTCAACGTCGTCAACCTCGCCGCCGCCGCCGGCGAGGAACTTTCCGCCACCGCCGGAAAGACCTGCTTTCCCCTATGCCCCCGCTGTCGCCGCCACGAGCCCGCCCTTCCCAGCGGCCTCTGCCAGAGATGTGACGAAGTCTGTTAGCTTTCCATGTTCCGTTTTCAGCAAAAACCCTCCCCTGCCTGTAGCTGAAAACGGGAGACCAGATACCTTTTCCCATGTCTTTCCCCAAGCTCCTCCTCTTCCTGACCCTCCCTCTCTACGTGATCGATCAGATCACGAAGTTCTGGACCGTGAACCGCTTCCCCGAGCCGCCACCCGGGAGCAATTCCTCCTTCGAGCACATCCCGGTCATCGAAGGAGTCTTCCATCTCGTCCGCGTCCACAACCAGGGGGTCGCCTTCGGTTTCGGCAATGGCACCGCTTGGGCACCGATCGTATTCCTCATCGTCCCGATTCTCGCCCTCACGCTCATCCGCATCTTCTGGAAGAAAGGCGTCTTCCATCACCCGGTTTCCAAACTCGCCGTCGCCCTTCTGCTGTGCGGAATTTTCGGCAATCTGACCGATCGTCTCGTCCAGGGGTTCCGCCTCCAGTCCGTCGCGGACGGCAGTTTCTGGGACAGGCTTTCCTCCGGATACGTCGTCGATTTCCTGCTCGTCCACCTCCCGCTTTACGACAAGATCGTGCCGTCCAGCGGCGGCTGGTGGCCCGCCTTCAACGTGGCCGATTCCTGCATCTTCATCGCGGCCGGACTCCTCTTCATCGGCAGCTTCCGAGAAGAACATGCCGCCAAAAAGACCGCGGCCAACCAGCCCGGCTGAACCGGCAGCGGCCCGCTCAGCCGCCCAAAGCCTCGCGATACTTCTCCACGTTGTCCAACTGCTCCGCGGTCGGCTGCGGGGGCTCCAGGCCGAGCTCCTCGATGCGCCGCGCAATCACGTCGGCGATCGCCGCCCGGGCAAACCATTTTCGGTCCGCCGGGATCACATACCATGGCGCGTGCGGTGTGCTGGTGGCTCTCAACATCTTTTCGTAAACGGTTTGGTATTCGTCCCAATACCCCCGTTCCTCAAGGTCCGCTGCGGAGAACTTCCATAACTTGCCCGGCTCGTTGAGACGGTCGAGAAACCGCTCCCGCTGTTCCTCCTTCGAGAGGTGGAGGAAGAACTTGATCACCGTGATGTCGTTGTCAGTGAGGTGCTTTTCAAAGGCTTTGATCTCCTCGAACCGCGATTCCCACAGTTCGTCGAGCGGCTTGTCCCGCAGGCGGGAGGGAATCACCTGCTTGTCGAGAAACTCCGGGTGGACCCGCACCACCAGCAGCTCCTCATAGTAGGACCGGTTGAAAATCCCGATCCGCCCGCGCGCCGGCAATTTCTGCATCGGGCGCCACAGGAAGTGATGTTTCAGATCCTCCTCATTCGGTGCCTTGAAGGCCGTCACGTCCACGCCCTGGGGATTCACGCCGGACATCACGTGCTTGATCGAGCCATCCTTCCCTGCCGCGTCGAGCGCTTGGAAAATGATGAGCACCGCCCGGCTGCCATTGGCCCACAACAGTTCCTGCGCCTCCGCCAGCGCCGAGACATCCTCGATCAGCGCCTTCTTGCCCGCCGCCTTGTCCTTCAGTCCGTCGCTCGACCGCGGAGCGCGGTCGGCCAGAATGAACTTCGCGCCGGGTTCCACGACGAACGAGCCGGGATCGAATTGATGGGTCTTGGATTCCTTGCTCATTGACTGGTGCCAGCCTAGCCGGGGCCCGCGGGGCAGGGGAAGTGCGGAAACCCGATTTCGGGTTCGACTTTCACTTCCCGTGCGGATTCTCATGGCCGAGGGGCTCTCCCGCTGCGCGGTGGCCCGCCCCTTTCGGATTGAATCCGGTCACCGGCCCGAACTCCGAACCTCTCCTAACAAACCGAATCCGTTTTTCCCATGCACCCGTTTCTCAACCCCGATTTCCATATCCGCTGGTCCACTCTGGTTCCTGAAGCCGTCGAGCCGGATATCCGGCACGCGCTGGAGGAGGCGAAGGCATCCATTGAATCCATTTGCGCCCAGGACGTAGACGACGCCACCTACGAATCCACCTTCCTGGCGCTTGAAAAGGCCACCGAGGAACTCAGCCGCGGCTGGGGCCGACTCAATCACCTCGACTCGGTCTGCGACCATCCCGCCCAGCGTGAGGCGCTCAACGCGATGTTGCCGGAAGTTTCGGATTTCTACTCCTCCATCCCCCTCAATCCGCGGCTTTGGTCGGTGATCAAAGCCGTCGGAGAGAGCCCGGAAACGGCCAGACTCGACCCGGTTGGAAAACGCTTCGTCGAGGAAACGCTCACCGATTTCCGCCAGTCGGGCGCCGACCTGCCGGACGAGCGGAAGACCCGCATCGCTGCGATCGACGCGGAGCTTTCCAAGCTCACCAAACAATATTCCGAGCACGTCCTCGATTCCACCAACGCGTGGGAGCTTGTGATCACCGATGAATCCAAGCTCGCCGGCCTGCCCGAGTCCGCGAAAGCCGGAGCGCTCGCCAACGCCAAGGCCAAGGGTGTCGCAACCGATGAAAAACCGGCCTGGCGTTTTTCCCTCCAATTCCCGTCGATGTTCCCGATCATGCAGCATTTGCATGATGACGACATCCGCCGCCAGGTCTGGGAGGCGTCCTCGAAAGTCGGCGGCCACGGCGGATACGACAACACCGAGCTCGTCTGGAAAATCCTCCGGCTCCGCCACGAAAAGGCCGGCATCCTCGGCCAATCCCACTTTGCCGATCTCACCTTGCTCCGACGCATGGCGAAAACGGGAAAAGGCGCGCTCGACTTCATCGAAAATCTCCATGACCGCATCCAGCCCGCCTTCCTCGCAGACTACCGCCAGCTCTCGCACTACAAGGCGGCCAAAACCGGCCGGCCCGAGGATCTGCTGGAGCCATGGGAGGTCGCCTATTGGTCCGAGCGCCAGCGTCAGGAAAACTACGCGCTCGATGATGAGGTCCTGCGTCCCTATTTCCCTGTCAACGGCGTGATGGCTGGCATGTTCGAGATCGCTACCAAGCTTTTCGGCATCACCATCACCGAAAAGAAGACGGTTTTCCCCGAACCGGGAAGTCCCGCGGACCCGGGCGGTAGAGTTGAAGTCTGGCATCCGGAAGTCGCCTTCTACGAAATCCACGATTCAGAAACCGGTGCCCACCTCGGCTCGTTTTACGCCGATTGGCATCCTCGCGAATCAAAACGCGGCGGCGCGTGGATGAACTCGCTCCACACCGGCACTCCGGGCGAGCCCCATCTGGGTCTCATCACCGGCAATATGAGCCCGCCTGTCGAGGGCAAGGCCGCCCTGCTTACCCATCGCGAGGTGGAAACGATTTTCCACGAGTTCGGCCACCTGCTGCACGGCCTCCTCAGCGAGGTCCCCGTGAAATCACTCGCCGGCACCAACGTGCCTTGGGACTTTGTCGAGCTGCCCTCGCAGATCATGGAAAACTTTTGCTGGGACCGCGAGTCGCTCGACCTTTTCGCCCGCCATTTCGAATCCGACGAGCCGATTCCCGGAGACCTTTTCGCCAAAATGACCGCCGCGAAAAACTATCTCAGCGCGTCGGTTTTCATGCGCCAGCTCGCCTTCGCCAAACTCGACCTCGAACTGCACATCCGCCTGGACGATTTCCTCGGCAAAGACCTCGACGCGGTCGACCGCGAGGTGCTCGAGGGTTACCTCGCGCCGCTGAAAACCCTCTCGCCCTCGATGATGCGGCGGTTCAACCACCTCTTCAGCAGCCCGACCGGATACGCCGCCGGATACTACTCCTACAAGTGGGCGGAAGTGCTCGACGCCGATGCCTTCACCCGCTTTCGGGATGAGGGCATCCTCAATCCGGAAACCGGCCGTGCCTTCCGCGAGCACGTCCTTAGCAAGGGGAACTCCGCCCCGCCCGACGAACTCTACCGCCTCTTCATGGGTCGCGATCCCGAACTCGAACCGCTGCTCGTTCGCGCCGGACTCTCCGAACCGGCGGTTGCGTAGAATTCGCAACTCACCGGACAGTGAGACAAGCTGCGGGTCTCGGTTGGAGTGAATTGAGCGCTACCAAGGTTCACAACGACGCCTTGAGCGCTTTGAAGTTGATCACCCGTTCGGCCAATGCGGTCAGGTCGCGGTCGGTTTTTCCCTCCTCCTCCAAGGTCATCCGCAGAAGCTCGATAGCTTCGTGGTTTCCGAGTTTCTCGGCCAATGCGACGGCAGTTCCATAGCCTGCCATTTCGTAGTGTTCAACCCGCTGGGCCGCTCCGATCAACCCGGCATCGCGCACCCAGTCATCGGCATCCGCGCTGATCAGATCCTTGGCCTCGGCGATGAGTCCCTCAGCTCCTTTGCACTTGTGTCCACCCGGCGCGAAGTCGAGTCCTTTGAAAATTTTCTCCAGCCGCTGCACATGCACCTTGGTTTCATTCATGTGTTTTTTAAAAGCGGCTTTGAGTTCTTCGTGGGAAGCGGCCTTCTCCATTTCCGGCAATGCCTTGAGGATCTGGTTTTCGGCGCTGTGAAGGTCCTTGAGTTCGTGAGCGAATAGTTTGTCCAGGGTATCGAGTTTCATATTCAGGCCGTCTCGCATCCTGAATGCCAGCCCGCGAATCCCCATTTCGCAGGCATCATCAACCACCCCAACGGATCCAACAGTGCAATGTGCAGGGAGCGGACCACGGGTTGCACGATGGGATCCGAACTCCGTAGTGATCCAGTGCCAGTGAATTCACCTCGCTCGCGACAAATCCGCGGCAATGTTTGGCGTCATGAAAACAACCCTGATCCCATTGCTCGCCGCTGCTTTCATTTCCACTCCCGCCCTGTGGGCCCAGCAGGAGAAACCGCGCGAAATGAACCCTCCCTCGCGGGGTGGCGACGAGATGGAACGTCCGCGAGCCGAGAGGGACGAGAGGCCGCTTCTTCAGCGGCCGGCGCGGCGCCCGGGATCGCTGGATGGTCCCGGTGCCCGGGACCTCGTGCAGCGCCAGCCGCGCGGAATGAGACGGATCGAGCGGCTCGAGCAGATGTTCATGCAACGCGCCGGCGAGATGGAACGGACGATTCACGAGCGCGAAAAACAAATGGACCGGGCCGCGAAGGAAATGGCCGCGCGCATCGATCGATTGGAAACTGCCGTGAGGGAACGGGCGCGTGATCCCCACCTCGGCGGAAAAGTCACGCATGAAGCCAGGGAACGGGCGGAGCAGATCATCCGGGAGGCCGAGGCTCGCTTGGAAAAGGTGATGGCGATGGAGGCCAGGTTGGAAGAACGGGCGCGCGAACTTGATAGAAGGCAGAACGATCTCGAACAGCGGGCGCGGGAGCTTGAGGCCAGCAGCCGCGAGGCCGAGGGCGACCGCCAGAGGGACCGCGGCGAACGGGAAACCGAAAGAGAGTGAGCACAAGGGTAGACGGACCCGTCCGGATTTCCTGCTTGGAGCAACCGCCTGAATCAGGATGATGCCCGGATGAAAACCCGTCCGGGCAGTCGCCTCTTCCCCATGTTCGCTCTCACACTCATCGCAGGAAGCGCCATCGCCGAACAAACCCGCGTCTATTTCGGCACGTACACCCGCGATGCCGGGTCGCAGGGAATCTACGTGGCAGGGTTCGACGAGGAGACTGGCAAGCTCGGTCAGCCGGTCCTGGCCGCGGCGATCACCAACCCGTCCTTTCTAACCATCGCGCCCTCCGGCAAGGCGCTCTACTCGGTTTCTGAGGTCACCGATGGGATCGTCCAGGCCTACCGGATTCTCGATTCCGGCCAGCTCGAACCGATCAACCGGCAGGGTTCCGGCGGGTCGGGACCCTGCCATGTTTCCATGAGCCGGGACGGGAAATTCCTCGCTGTTGCGAACTACGGGAGTGGCAGTGTCGCGAGCTACCGCGTCGAGGAAGACAGCTCGCTTTCCAAGCCGGTCACGGTCATCCAGCACAAGGGAAGCAGCGTGCATCCCGATCGCCAGGCCGGGCCGCATGCCCATTCGATCAATTTTTCGCCGGACGATCGCTTTGCCTACGCCGCGGACTTGGGGACGGATCGCGTTTACCTCTACTCGCTCGACGGTGCCACCGGTGCGCTCGATCCGGCCGGAGAAACCGTGATCGCACCCGGCTCGGGTCCGCGCCATTTCACGTTTCTCCCCGGCGGCAAGTTTGCCTATCTGATCAATGAAATGACCCTGTCCGTCTCCGCTTTCAGAGTGGACGGCCGCTCGGGCGCGCTGACAGAAATCCAGTCTCTCAGCACTCTTCCGGAAGGCACGGAACCCGTGGGCTCCACCGCGGAGGTGGTCAGCCATCCTTCCGGCCGCTTCCTTTACGGTTCGAACCGCGGACACGATTCGATCGTCGTATATGGCATCGATCCGGAGAACGGAAAACTGACCCATGTGGAGAACCAGCCCGTCCGAGCCAAAACGCCGAGGAACTTTGTGATTTCCCCCAGCGGCAAGTGGCTTCTCGCCGCCGGACAACAGTCCGGAAACGTCACGGTATTCTCCATTGACCAGGAAACCGGCGCGCTGACGTTCAACGAAGAAGAGATGAAAATCGACAGCCCCGTCTGCATCCGATTTCTTCCGCGGCCCTGACCGGGAGCCCCGACGTCGCGGACGCATTCCAGTCGTATTTGTCGGCGTAGGGATTGCCCGGGAGCTCACGGACTTGTAGAACATCCGAGGCGCCGTTGAACCGCCGCTTTCAAGCCATGCCAAATCTCAAAGACCGAATCGGATTCACCGCCACCGGCCCTGCCGTCGCCTCTCCCGCCGAGGACAACCGACTCCGCGAATTCGTGAACCTCAAGCTCGCCGCCCGCGGCTATCCGATCGTGGGAGACGAGGCCGACTACCCCTTCCTCGATCTCGGGCGATCGCTCATCGCCAGTTTCCAGGAGAAAACCCGGCTGCTTTCGGACTACCTCTGTCCGGCGGACTCTTCCATCGACGCCTTCCTCCGCAACTATCTTGGCGCGGAGATCGTCGCCGAAGTTTTCCCCGAACGCCAGCACCTGTTGCCCGTGGGCCCCCTGATCATGGAGCGCCACGGCATCAGCCGCATGCTCTCCCTGCCGCCCGACCAGGACTCGTTCAAATCCTCCATCCTCAGTTCCTACCGCGTCCACCAGGGAGTTTGCCACAATCCCGCCAGCGACCGGCGCACCACCGAGGGCGTCTTCCACGTCACCGAAGGCGGACTGCCCGTTCCCGCCGATAAAAAGGCGGTTCCAAAAGCCACCTTTGCCCGCCTCCTGCGTCACGCGCTCAACCCGCCGCAGGACATCATGACGCTGCCCTTCACCGGCACCAGCAATGAGCCCGCCAAGGTCTTTGTCTCGCTGCTCCTGCGTCCCGTCGTCGCCCCCGAGGTCCCGGGATTTTCCCCGCAGAAGTCCATGGAGATCCGCTTCTTCGCTCCCGGCAACCTTGTCAGCAACCTCGACTTCGTCGAAAGCATCTTCGGCAACGCCGGCGATCCCTTCCTTCCCGACAACGACGCGCGCCTCGATGTCGAAGGCTGGTCCGGCCACAGCGGATGCGTCATCCTTGCGCCGCAGCTCGTCTCCCTGACAAAGAAGGAACTCGGCCTACCGCGGATCTCGGAAGCCTCGGAACGCCAGAAGAACGACGGAATGTGCTGGGAGTCTCCCGACGAACTCTACAACAATGGCAGTCCGTTCAAGATCACCTGCCGGGACAAGCGTGGCATCATCGTGACCCTCATTGCGGACAACTACTATGGATACTGTAAGAAAGAGGTGAAGACCCAGCTCAGTTATGCAGCCAACCTTTTCGGGAACGCGGAGGAGGAACATGCGGGCGGGGCGATCGCATTCCCAAGCTTCGACCTCGGTGAGGATTTCTCCCTCAGCCAATATTCCAGCCCGGTCGATCACAGCTTCGATGGCGTCAAACTCCGCTATGGCAATCTGTTCGAACTACAACCTGAAGGCTATGGCATCGACCATCGTTTTCCTTCTCTTTATTTCGTCCCCGAGGATGTTCACATCGATCTCCGCCGCCAGGCGGTGACATGGAAAAACGACGAAGGGCCGCAGAAGATCGCGCTGCAGCCCGGCATTACTTATATTCTTCCTTCGGGATACAAGATCGAAATGATCAAACCTTCCGCCGGCCAACGCTGGCGGTTGATTGGCACGAACGCCGAAGGCACCTTCTGCCACAAGCCCTGCACGGTCTCCGGCGGTGGGAAGTCCGAGATATCGAAATCCCTTTCCGATGCCATGATCTCCGGGCCGGTCCTTGTCAACAACCTCAAGCAGGATCTCGACGTGGCGGAGGCGATTATCAATCGTGACTACTCCAGCCGCTACCGCCAGCGCCACGATCTCACCAAACCCGGCCGCCCGCTGCTGAGCGAGGAGCGCTCGCTCGGATCCGTCGTCCGCCTGCTGACTCCCAATCCGGCGTACACCGACGATCATAACGCGTGGCTGGGAACCATCGAGCGGTCCGTGCGCGATCTCGTGTTTGTCATCAAACGTTTCTACAAGTCCGACTGGGGTGATGACTGGAAGAAACGTTTCACGGTCGATTTGATCAACGGCCAACCGGGCAATGAACTCAGTTACCGCCGCCAGCGCCTGGTTTCGCAGTATCTCCGCGTCGGTTTCACCGAAGATGATACCTGGCGGACATTCGGCATCCGCAAGGATTTTGCTCCCGCCCGCAAGATCCAGACTGAAGACGACATCAGCGCATCGATGGTCGTTCCGCGCGAATCCGTCGCCGGTCTCCACCCGGACGTGAAGAATCCGTCGGTCAAATTCGTGAGAAATTGCGAATACCGACTCTTCCAGCGCCCGGACGACGCGATCATTCGCGGCTATGACAAGAAAACCGAAAGCGACTTCAGTCACGGCGGCGTCTTCTTCTCCAACTACGAGCCGATTCCGCGGCCCGAGGCCGAGGCCATTGTCAACGATGCCATTCGCTTCGAGCGTTTTACCGGTCCGATGCGCAGGATGTTCCGCAACTTTGTCGAGGAGGGCAGCGCCGACTATGTCATCAGCTCGCACCTGCCACGGATCGTCGATGGCAAACCCACCAAGAACCCGCGCTATCTCCAGAACCGCCCCGATCTGGAGGATCCCCGCGGAGTTTACATCGCCACGCTCGGCGCGCGCTTCATGCGCCGCCTCCCGCTCGAAGCCGCGGTGCCGATGCCGGTGAACTCCGTGCTGGCCGGCCGCCGCAACAACCCGCCCGACGAAGCCGCCGGCATCCGCGCTCTCGCGGTTTACAATCCGATCCACTATCAGGAACTGCCCGAGCTGTTCATGGATTTCATCGCTTCCCTCACCGGCAAAAGCCCGTCCACCACCGGAGCGGGCAGCGAGGGAGCCCTCACCAAGGGTCCTTTCAATGCGATCCTGCCAATCCATGATGTCAATGCCGCCCTCGTTTCCTATCTGCTGACCAATTATCATGGCTTCACCAGCGCCGCCGGACACATCGGCCGGAAGTACCGGATCGATCATGATATCAGCTTGTTGGTTCCGGAGGTCTGGTCGCGGATGTTCATCCACGAGCGCGAGCCGGCCTACCTCATCGCGAACGGCTATCTTGAAAAGATTGATGACATCGAACACCACGGCAAAACGATCGAAGCCAGCCGTCTTGGTTATCGTATCACCGAGAGTTTTGTCACCACCTTCTTCGGTCGCATATTCTCCGCGCCCGACACCGTCTTCACCGAAGAGATGCTGAAACCTGAACTGCAATCGATGGAGGATTTCGTCGACGGCCTCGATAATATCATCAGCACCCAGCGGACCGTTTCACTCAACTATTTCCAGGACGGCAGCATCGAAGCGGCATGCCCGCCGCTGCGCGCGCTGCTGCACATCATGGCGCACGGTCATTATCAAGGGAAGTCATTGACCGACCCGGCCATCCGCTCGCTTTTCGCCCGCGAGTCGTTGCTGGAATCGGATTGGTATCAGGCCCGGCTCGACGCCAAGGCCACCGTCGATCAATCCCTATGGGAACGCCACTTGGCTTATCTTGAGGAATTTCTGACCAAGCCGAACTATCAGACCGAACTGAAAAGACTCCGCATCGATGACCGGCTTGCTCGGACCAAGGAGCAACTGGCGAGAACACAATCTCCCGGCTATCGCGAAAGTCTCATCGGAACGATCGGCACGGACCCCGGGCTGGTATGATTCCTACCAGGTGGAGCCGCTGAAACTTCTGGATGTATCCCCATTTCATCCGAGAATCCGCGGTGCCAGCCTGGCCAGCCAATCGGCCAGTCGCGCGGATGCGGTCGTCTCCGGCAGGGCGTTCAGATCCTCCAGATCCCAGCTGAACACCAGCTTGTAGCCGTCCCACTCTCCCGTGGCGCCGCAAGCGCGCATCCAAGCGGCGGCGGAACGGTTCTCCAGCAGCGAGTAGGCGACAAGCCGACGGACGCCCGCCCGGAATGCGGTGAGCCACATGACAGCCAGCAGCAGCGTTCCGATGCCGCGGCCGTGATCGCCATCGAGCACGGTTGCGGAAATTTCGGCTTCCTCGGAATTTGCCGGGTCCCGCCACCAGCTCGCCGCGCCGAGACCGGTGAATGGACGCGAGGGATCGATGATGCACCAGGCGGCGTGGTTGGCCGGATCCTCCCGCAAGATGCGGTCAAGCATCCGCTCGCCGATCATTTCCCCCGTGCGGGTCCAGAACCGGTGGTAGCGGGCATCGGGCGAGAGGCGTCGATAGGCCTCCGCCAAGGCGGTTCGGTCGGCCGCAACCAACGGTCGCGCAACGACGGGTGTGCCATCGCGAAGGTTGAGTTCAAGCAGATCCTTCTCCATGGAGGTGAGGCTAGCGCATGCCGCGCGGGTGTCGCCAGGATTCCGCGGGCGGTGACGTGGGGG
>JBBSJY010000004.1:0-56390 GCA_038256845.1 Verrucomicrobiales bacterium
AAAGGATGTTCAGTATGTTGGATTTTGGAAATCGCCTTGGCGTAACTGTTCGGAAAAGAAGGGTTCGAGGAATGGTTCGGGGTCAGGGAGGTCCGCTCTGCGGAAACCGGAGCACTGCAGGGGAAGGATCCCCGCCACATCGTGAGCACGACGCTGTTCTGGAAGCACGTGAACGGCAGGGACCCGGACCTGCCCCGGCCGACGCGGGAGACGCTGATCGATGCGAAACGGATGGGGCTGGTGAAGCGTTTCGCGCCCTGGGACAGCTACATCGCGCCGATGTTCCTTCACACCCGTGCGGCGGTGGAGCGGCATCCCGATGTCGTCTTCCGGGTCTATCTGGCGTCAGATCTGGATTTTCTGGCGGACGATCCGGCGGATCTCGGCTGGGAGGTGCGTGTCATGAAGAGTCCGTCCGTCCGCTTTTGTCCGGGCGGATTCTGGAGGTTTCTCGGACTGCGGACGTCCGTTGCAGGTCCGGCGTTTCTGGCACGCCTTTCAGGGTGCAAATCCAAGAGATCACCCAACCCGGGGTGGTCGTCGCGATTGCTCCTCGACCCCGGGCTACAGGCTGTGATCCTTTCAGGATAAAGATATCCGGCGTTTTATAGAGCCAATCCCCAAAGGCACTGAACTTTATCCACTGGGGGCCAAAGGGGACGCTGACGTTCATTCCCTCGGACGCGCGCTCGCTGTTGCTGCCGGCCGATGTTGAATACGCGATGTGGGCGAATCCGCGGAGCGAATGCGTGTATTTTTGAGCGTGGGGAGCGGCTTTCCCTGGAACTGGGGAATCGTGTCGCATACTTGCGGGTGGAGCGCCCTCGCTTCGAGGATTGCGGGTTTTTGGCGCATGGGGCTTGCGAAGGTGCGGGTGATTTCCATTGGGGCCGCCGGAAACGGCACGCGGGGGCTCGTGGGCTTTCTTTTGCACGAGCGGGGGGAGGCGGGCGAAGCGGAAGGGCCCGACCAGGATGTTGGGCCGATCCAAAGCGGCGTGGCGCTTTGCTTCCCGCCGCAGTCCAGAGGGATTTTCGCTTGGCCGGGCGGGACGAGCGGCGAGAGTCCGGCATGATTTCATTCCGGGAGGCGATGGAGCGGATGTTGGGGGAGGTGATCTTGTTGCCGGAGGAGCGGTGCCGGATCGAGGATGCGGCGGGGCGGGTGATGCGGCGGGAGGTGCGGGCGGACCGGGATTTTCCGGGGTTCGACCGGGTGATGATGGATGGCTACGCGCTGCGGATGGCGGATTGGGAGGCGGGGTGCCGGGTTTTCCGGGTCACGGGATCGGCTCCGGCGGGGGTGGAGGAGGTGGCGATGGATGAAGAGCAGGGGACCTGCGTGGAGGTGATGACAGGGGCTCCCTGTCCGGTGGGAGCGGACGCGATCGTGCCGGTCGAGGACACGGCGGTAGGAGAGGACGGGCGGGTGAGGATTTCGGAATCGGCGGATCCCGTGGTGGGGCGGTTCTTGCATCGCCGCGGCAGCGATGCGAGGGCAGGGGAAGTGCTGTTGAGGGCGGGAACGGTGCTGGGAGCGCGGGAAATCGGGGTCGCGGCGTCGTGCGGTGCTGGGTGGCTGGAGGTTTCCGCGCGGCCGCGGATCGCGGTCGTAGCGACGGGAGACGAGTTGGTGACGGTGGATGAAGTTCCGGCGGCGCACCAAATCCGGCAATCCAACGGCCATGCGCTGGCCGCTGCGCTGGAGCGTGCGGGGCATCCGGTGGCGGAAACGGCGGTGCTGACCGATGAGGCGGTGATCGCCGAACCGGTGCTGGCCGCGCTGTTGGAGAGGAATGGCTGGGTGGTTTTGACAGGGGCGGTGTCGATGGGCGGGCGGGATTTCGTGCCGCGGCTGCTGGAGAAGCTGGGTTGTCGCAAGGTGTTTCATGGAGTGGCGCACCGGCCGGGCAAGCCCGCGGGCTGTTGGATCGGGCCGGGCGGGCAGATGGTGGTGGCGCTGCCGGGCAATCCGGTTTCGGCACTGACGGGGCTGCATGTGTTCGTGCTGCCTGCACTGGCGGTGGCGGGCGGGTCGCCCCTTCCGGACAGGCGGCTGGTGGAGCTGGATGACGGGCAGACGGCCTTGACCGGGTTCACGCGGCACTTGCCGGTGAAATTGCGGGCGGACGGGCGGGCTGAGGCGGCGGCGACCGGCAATAGCGGGGATTTCATCGGCTTGCTCCGCAGCGATGGATTCGTCACCCTGCCGCCGCGGAGCGAGAGCGGTGCGGCTTCCGCGGCAGTTCCCTATACCCCTTGGTTTTGAAAATGATGGAAAACGAATTCACCCATTTGCGAGGCGGCCAGCCGACGATGGTGGACATCACGGCGAAGGCGGTGACGTCCCGCACGGCGGTGGCCGAGGTGCGCGTGGCGCTGGGCGATGTGGTTCTTGCGAAGCTGGAGGATGGCGATCTCCGCGGGCCGAAGGGGCCGGTTTTTCAGACGGCGATCATCGCCGGAACGATGGCGGTGAAGAAAACCAGCGAGCTGATCCCGTTCTGCCACCCGCTGCCGGTGGAAAACTGCGAGATCGGGATCGTGGCGGACGAAGCGGGTGTGGTGATCCGCTGCAAGGTTTCGACCACCGGCAGGACCGGCGTCGAGATGGAGGCGATGACCGGTGCAAGCGTCGCGGCGCTCACGGTTTATGATATGTGCAAGGCGCTGGACAAGGGCATCCGGATCAGGGATCTGCGTTTGCTTTCCAAAACGGGCGGAAAGTCGGGAGATTATCATGCGGACCTGCCATGAGTGAACTTTGCGGGCTGGTGCTGGCGGGCGGGCGGAGTTCGCGGATGGGGCGTGACAAGGCCGAGCTGTCGCATCCCGACGGGCGGTCGCTGGCGCGGCGATGTTATGATTTGTTAGGCGGGGCGGGTTGTGGACCGGTGGTGCTCTCACTGAGGGCCGACCAGGAATTGCCGGCCGGATTTTTCGATTTGGCGGTGGTGGAGACCGTGCGGGACGAGGGTGGCGGGCCGATGGCGGGAATGGTCGCGGCCTTCCGGTCGCGGCCGGAGGCGGACTGGCTGGTGGTGGCCTGCGATTTGCCAAGGCTCGATGTGGAAACGCTGGAAACGCTGGTTTCCGCCAGGGCCACGGACGAGACGTTTTTGGCCTACCGCAGCGAATTTGACGGCCTGCCGGAGCCGCTTTGCGCATTCTACTCGAAAGAGGCGCTGCCCGTTCTGGAACGAGCGCTGGAGGATGATTTGAGGTGCCCGAGGAAGGTTCTGGTCAGAAGCGACTGCCGGTTGTTAGATCCGGTGACCCCGAGGGCGCTTGACAATGCGAACACCCCCGAGGATTGGGAATCCGCGACGCGGCCATGAACACCGGACTCAGTTTCACCGTGATGTATTTCGGCCTTCTGGCAGAACGCAGGGGGCTCTCGGAAGAAGTGATCACAAGTTTCGCGACAACTCCTTCCGATCTCTATCAGGAACTGGATCGGAAGCATTGCCTGCGGCTTGCGAAGGGGGATTTCCGTGTCGCGGTGAACGATGAATTCACCGGTTGGGATCATCGTCTGGAAACAGGCGACCGGATCGCCTTTTTGCCGCCGATGTCGGGAGGATGAAAGTTATGTTGGAACCCGCCGATTTCCGCCTGTGCGACCATCCGATCGAGATGGCGGCGTTTGCGGCAGAGTTGCAGCACCCGGCTGCGGGGGCGGTGGTGACCTTCGAAGGACGGGTGAGGAATCACAACGACGGTCAGGCGGTTTCGCACTTGGAATACCAGGCGTATCCGGTGCTCGCGGTGGCGACGGGCCGGCGAATCCTGGAAGAGGAGCTCGCGCGCCACCATCTGGTCCGCGCGCGGGCGGTGCATCGCACCGGTGCGCTGGCGATCGGCGAGAGTGCGGTGTGGGTGGGCGTGGCATCGGCGCACCGGGCGGCGGCCTTCGAGGGGGCGCGGGCGATCATGGAGCGCTTGAAATACGAGCTGCCGGTTTGGAAAAAGGAAACCTATGCGGACGGCCGCACGGAATGGGTTGGGCCGGACAATCTGCCGGCGGAAACGGGCAAGCCGGAGGGAGAGATGCCGGAGTGGCGCGCCCGGCTGTTAGAGATATGGATTTCCGACGGCAACGATTTCCGCGGCCGTCATGGAAAAGGACGGCTCGATCATGGGATCCGGCGTGTGGCGGAGGTGGAATGCGTGGCGGGAATGGGTCTGCGCGGCGACCGGTATTTCGACTACAAGCCGGACTTCAAAGGTCAGGTAACGTTTCTGGAGGCCGGGTTGGTCGACGCCGTGCGGGAGCGATTCGGGTTACCGGATTTACCCGCCTCGGTGTTCCGGCGCAACCTGATCGTCGAGGGAGTCGCGCTTGAAGAATGGATTGGGAAGCGCTTCCGATTCCAAGGCATCACGTTCGAAGGAACGGAAGAATGCCGACCGTGTTACTGGATGGATGAGGCGGTGGCTCCCGGCGCCGAGGCGTTTCTGAAAGCCGATTGTCGGGGAGGATTGCGGGCGAAAATTCTGAGCGACGGGGTGTTGCGGGAAGACGGCCGCGCTGATCGCCGCTAGGGGCGACTCTCGGCGGAACTCTGCTGGGGCATTTCCTGGGTTTCGTGGTGCTCTTCCGAAGTCAACAGGCCGGGATGGTTCTGCTGATGGCCGAGGCCGGGAATGACGAGCCGGACCAGTTTCTTCAGGCCGGAATCGGCGGAGTCGGCGTCGATTTCGGCCTGGCGCAGCGCCTTTTCCCAGGCGGGGGCAAAACCGGGCGCTTGTTCCCGCATCATGCGGATCGCGTTCTCCTGGACTTGGACGAGCCGCATCTCGGCACGGCCGGGTTTCTGCTGGAGGGCGGCATTGTTGACCCGCAGCGTCTCATTTTGCTGGCGCAGCGACTGAAGCTCGGTCTGGAGCGACTCGTTGCCGCTGGCGTTGATCTTGAGCTGGGTGTTGAGGTGCTTCTGGAGGTCGGCCATTTCGGTTTCCAATCGCTTGATATCCCGGTTGGCCTGGCGGCGGGCGGTGAAAGCGGATTTCCAAACGAAAATTGCGACAAGGAGTCCGAGGAGGAGTCCCCAGGTGAAGCGTTCCTGCAGAACGGCGGTGAGAGTTTCCATAGATCAATCAGGGTGTGGGTGTGTCAGCTTGGGAATTGGCGAGCGCGGCTTTTACCTTGTCGGTGAGATCGGGTGCGTCCTTTGAATAAAGAATGAAGGGGACGCCGGTATTGGTTTCGCCGGAGCTGTCGAAAACGCCGTCGAAGCCTTCCTGTTCGGCGAGGCGGCCGGAGGTTTCGTGGATCCGGTTGAGGGCGTCCCGCATGGCTTCGACCATCATGCGGTTGATCCGCTTGGTCTGCTCGGCGCTGAAGGTTTCGTATTCCCGTTGGAGTGTCTGGGCCTCCTGCCGCTTCAGCTCGTAATCGCGGCCAAGCTTGAGGCGGGCCTCTTCGCCGGGCGGGTTGGTTTTGTCCTGGAGCCTTGCCTGAATGGCCTGGAGTTCCGAGATCGTCTTGCGGAGCATGTTCGCCCGCTCGTCCTGCAAGAGGGCGTCGCGCTCGGCCTTGACCTTCTTCTGGACCGCGGCGGTGGATGGCAGATCCCGGTAGATCTCCGTCACCCGGACCAAGGCGAACCGGGGAGCGGCAGCGAGCCCCGGCAGGCAGGTGAGGAGTGTCAGAAGAATGGCGGCAAGGAACTTCATGTTCGCGCGGAAATTGGCTCACAAGCAGCGGTCTGTCGATAGAAGATGTCGGCCGGGATTGCCCGCCGGTCTCATTTGTCGGTGGGTTTGGGCGGCTTCGGCGGCTTCACCGCGCTGCGCTCGATGAACTCGATGATCATGCCGGCGACATCCTTTTTCGAAGAATGCTCGATGCCTTCCAATCCGGGGGACGAATTCACTTCCATCACCACCGGACCGTGATTCGAGCGGAGGAGATCGACCCCGGCGACGTTGAGGCCCATCGCTTTGGCGGCGCTGATGGCGACCGCCCGCTCATCGGATGAAATCTTGATTTTCTCGGCCGATCCGCCGCGATGGAGGTTTGATCGGAACTCACCTTTCGCCGCCTGGCGTTTCATGGAGGCGACGACTTTTCCGCCGACCACGATGCAGCGGATGTCGGCGCCATCGGCTTCCTTGATGAATTCCTGGACGAGGATGTTGGCGTTGAGGCCCTTGAATGCCTCGATGACCGATTCGGCTGCGTTGGTCGTTTCGGCGAGGACCACGCCGACTCCCTGGGTGCCTTCGAGCAACTTGATGACGAGGGGGGCTCCGCCGCACATTTTGATCAGTTCGCCGGTAGCGTCGGTGTGGTGGGCAAAGCCCGTGACGGGCAGGCCGATTCCTCGTTTGGCGAGTATTTGCAGGGATCGGAGTTTGTCGCGCGACCGGGCGATGGCGACGGAATCGTTGAGCGTGAAAACGTTCATCATCTCGAACTGGCGGACGACGGCGTTGCCGTAAAACGTATGGCGGGCGGCGATCCGCGGGATCACGGCATCGACGACGAGCTCCTCGCCATCGACGTAAATTTTCGGACGCCGCGAGGTGATGTTCATGTAGCAGCGCAGGTAATCGACGACGCGCACCTCGTGGCCGCGGGATTCGGCGGCCCGGACGAGGGCGTCGGTGCTGTAGAGTTTCGGATTGCGCGAGAGGATGAGGATTTTCATGGCGGGTGACGCGGCGGAACCGTGGGACCAGTGGCCCCGGATTGCGCACGCGTCCAATAGCCAGACGGCTTGGCGGTCAATGAGAAAAGCGGTTTTGCCAGTTGAAGGGCAGGAGCGGTGAACTCTCACGGATCATCCGAGCGGCCCGCTGTTTGCCTACCGGACAAGGGGATGCGGGTGCTTTCCGGTGGAGAACTCAGCAACACGGATTCACTTGGGAAGGCGTTCCGAAAATCCCGCGAAATTCACATGCTGCTTCGGCGATGCGGGAGGGGAAGTGCGAACATCTTTGAAAGTTAGAGCCCTCTCACGCGCCATCTAACAGACCCCTGAGACCGCCGAAGAAATTGCCGAGGTCCTCGGTGCTGGCTTCCGCACCTAGGATCTCGTCGTAGCTGGTATGGTTGAGGTGGGCGTCGTCGAGCTCGCCGATGAAGCTGCTGGGCTGGCACCCGGTCTCCTGCCCCCATTTGATCCGTGTGGCGCAGTAGGTCATGGTGAGCTGGTCCCGGGCGCGGGTGATGCCAACATAGAGCAAACGGCGCTCCTCGTCCTTGGTGCCTTCCGCGATGCTTCTGGTGTGAGGGAGGAATCCCTCTTCCAGCCCGATCAGGAAGACGATGGGGAATTCGAGGCCTTTCGAAGCGTGGAGCGTGATCAGCGTGGCGCCCTGCTTTTTTTCCAAATCGTCGTCTTCGCGCTCGGAGGCAAGGGCGCTGTCGTCGAGGAACGATTGGATCGATTTGCCCTTGATGACGGCGGCGCGGAGGCTGTCGAGGACACTATGGATTCCTTCGCCCCGTTGCTGGCGCTCGCTGTCGGATTTGCAGGCGCGCTCGATCCACGGGAGATATTCGATCTCCTTGATGAGGGCTTGGAGGACATCGGCGGGATTCAGTTTTTCAAGATCGATGCGGTTCTTCGCTCCGGCGATGAGCGCCACGAATTCCTGCACAGCCGTCCGAGACTTCGCGCCGAGCGTGTCGGTGAACTCCGGATCGCAGAGCGCCTGCCAGACACTTTCATGGTGTTCGCGGCTCCATTCGGTGGCGAGCACGGCGGTGGATTGGCCGATGCCGCGGTTGGGGGCATTGAGAATGCGGAGCAGCGGGACATCGGCATCCGGCGAGGCGAGGAGCTGGGCATAACCAAGCACATCGCGGACTTCGCGGCGGTCGTAGAAACTCTGCGCGCCGACCATCCTGTAGGGGATTTTCCGTTCGCGGAAAGCCAGCTCCAGCTTCCGGCTCTGGCCATTGGTGCGGAAGAGGATGGCGAAATCCTCCCACTCGCGGCCGACGGCACCTTTCTCCGCGAGAATCTCCTCGGCAATGAACTCCGCTTCCTGATCGTCACCGGGCATTGCGACAATCCGGACCGGATCCCCGTCCTTGCGGGTGGCGCGGAGAATCTTCTCGCGGCGACCCCGATTGTGCCGGATCAGCGAGTTCGCGGTGTGCAGGACGGCTTGGGTGGAGCGGTAGTTTTCCTCCAGCCGGATGACCCGAGGATCGGGGAAAAACTTCTCGAACGAGAGAATGTTCGCGACCTCCGCGCCTCGCCAGCCGTAGATGGACTGGTCGTCATCGCCCACCACGCAGACGTGATAGGGCGCGCCGACGAGCTGCTGGAGAAGCTGCATCTGGAGGGAATTGGTGTCCTGGAATTCGTCCACGGTGATGCGGGTGAACCGCTCGCGGAAGTGGCCGCGCACATCGGCATGCTCGCGCAGGATTCTCTCGGCAAGGAGGAGGAGATCGTCGAAGTCCACGGCGTTCTGCGCCCGCAATTCGTTCTGGTAGGCGACGGCGAGGTTGGCGAAAAAATCGTCCTCCAGATCACACGGCTCGACTCCCTTGTTCTTCGCTTTCGAGATGGCGGAGAGCACTTCGTCCGGTTTCACCTTTTCCGAGCTGCCGCTCTTTCGGACGAGAAGTTGTTTCATCATACCGACCTGATCGGAATGCGAACAGATCGAAAAGTTCTTTTTGTAGCCGATCCTGTCGATCCCGCCGCGGAGGATGCGGACGCAGAGCGAGTGGAACGTGCAGACGGTCATTTCATTCGACGCCTTCTTCGAGACCATCCCGCCGATCCGTTCCCTCATTTCCGCAGCCGCCTTGTTGGTGAATGTCACGGCCAGGATCTCCGATGCCGGGATTTTCTTTTCCAGCATGTGCGCGATCCGGCAGGTGACGGTGCGCGTTTTCCCGGTCCCCGCGCCCGCCAGAATGAGGACGGGGCCGTCGAGGGCACCCACGGCCTGGCGCTGGGCGGTATTGAGAGAATCGAATGAAAACGCGTGGGCCATCTGCGGGCGGGACTGAAGCGCCCCCGGGCTCGTCTGGCAATGGCGCGATGGACCGGATTTCAAACCGCGTCCCGATACTTGCCGTCAGCCGCCAGGACAATCGGGCATCGAGCGCCTCCCGCCAGTTTGAAGAAGCCATCCTCGAAAATGGTCGTCACCGAAGCCACCGTGCGGAGGGAGGGACAAACGCTGCGGGTGCCCTCCGCCGGAGTCTCCTGTGATCTCATGGTCGGTCGGAGCGGAGAAGTGGCTTCGGCGCAAACGGGCTACGGCAACAAGCCATTGATCTCCCACCGATTACCCCCGACACTCCGGGAATCCAAAGCGCCGGAACCATCCCCGCCTTCCGGCAACTGCCCCTTTCACGATCATGACCTCCAAAACCCCCATCATCGCAGGCGTTGACTTCTCCTCCGCTTCCGCGTCCGTCATCCGGCATGCCGTCCACGCGGCCCGCTTTACCGGCAGCTCCGTGATCGCCGTGCATGTCCTCGATACCGGCAGCCTGGCCTACCGTGCCGCCAGCGGGGGATCGCACCCCCACACCGCCGAAATCGCCGGGCAGGCCGCGCGAAGGCTGGAGGAACTCATCGCAAACCAGCCCGCCGGTGCCACCATCCGCGCCGAAATCCGCACCGGCAGCCCGGCGGCCGAACTTCGGCGCATGGTGGAGCAGCACGGGTCGTCACTCCTCGTGATCGCCGCCAATGATTCCGTGAAAAAACGCCTTGGCACCATCGCCTCCCGTTGCGTCCGCTCCGCGCCTTGCGACGTGCTCGTGTTGCGTGACTGGCAAGAGGGGGACTTCAAGAAGATCGTCGTCTGCACCGACTTTTCGAACACTTCCACCCGGGCACTTGAGCGGGGAGTCGCGCTCGCCTCGACTCTCGGAGCCTCGCTCGACATCGTCCATGTCATGTATCCGCCTTCGCTCGATTCGTGGGGTGCCGTCATGGACCATCCGATGGATTCCCCGGATCACTATGGCAAGGAAGCCCGGGACAAGGTGAACCGCTGCATGGCCGACTTCCTCGCTCCCCACGCCGGTCCGCTCGCATCGGTCGATCACCGCCCGGTCATTTTGGAATCCGACTCCGCGGCCGCCGCCTTGACCTATCACTTCCAAGACAGCGGCGCCGACCTTGTCATCCTCGGCACCCGCGGCGTATCCCGTCTCGAAGGATTTCTGATCGGCACCAACGCCGAACGAATTCTTCAGGATGCCAGCGTCTCCGTCCTCGCTGTAAGAGAGTGAGGCAGTCGCGCCATCGGCGTACACGCCGAAGTGATGTTCCTGCTTTCAAGCGGGCGGATCGGGACATTAGCGTGGGGACCATGAAAAGAACCCTTTTGTGCGTGTTGCTCTCCTGGAGTGTCCTGGCGGCAGATGAGGACCGCTTTCGGGAGGCATTCGCGGATCCTGCGACGCGGACCGGGGCACTGGCCGAATTGACGCCGGGAACGCGGGATGCGTTTTTTTTCACCGCTCTGGATCATCAGCTCGCGGGGCGCGAAGCCGCGTTTCAAGAAACCATGGCGGAATGGAACACGGCAGCCACGGCTGAGACGGACCCGGTGTCGGATGCGGGCCGGATGGTGCTGGAAAACCGGCAGTTGTTGTTGGATTACGGCGAGGATCCGGAAAAATCTCTGGCCGGACTCATCCGGCGGCTGGAGTTGAAATTCGATGACAGCCGGCCGGATGCCGAGGCGGCGTTGGCGGCGCTGCCGACGCGGTTGGACCCGGCCGCAATTTCCGAGGCCGCGTTCGAGGACCTGGTCGGGCGGCAGCATCCGGGACGGGAGTTCGAGCGGATGCGGGGTGAGCGGCTCTGGCGGGAGCTGGAGGAGGTAGAGAATTTCGACGAGCCGAAAGTGAGGTGGTTTCTTGAGAATTGGAGGCGGCCGGACCACCCTGCGGTGGTGGCGCTGGTAGGGCGCGGTCTCGCTTTGGAGAGGCCGGTTTCTTTTGGCAGCGTGGCGCTCCATCGCCAGATGACGTCGCAGCAACTGGCTTTGCTGCTGGCCGTGAGGGCCGAGCTGCTGGCGAGCGAGGATTTCGCCATCGCATATCTCCGGACGCTGAGACCCGGCGCGGAGACCGACTTCGATCGGGATACGGCAGCGCACGCGGCCCATCTGGCAACCTGCCGGGACTATGCCGTCAATTTGCCGCCGGCCTTGGACTCGCTGAAGGCGCATGTGTTGTCTCATCATCTGCGATTGCAGCGGGAGTTGGGAAATTTCCCGCTGGAGGATTTCCTGACCTATCTGGCGCTGCCGCGGGCGAGCCATGGATTGCTGCTGGTGGACGAGCGCCGCCGGCAGACGGTGACGATGAACTTGGGAAACGACTATCTGCAGGCGACCGGCTGCAATCCGGTGGGGGATGACACGCGCCTGATCGAGGATCTGTTGCACCATTTCCTGGCGGAGACGGATTCGGCGGAGGTCTTCGTGCCGCTGGTGGAGCAAAAGGCGCTCACGAGAATCCACGCGCGGGCGAGATTGCTGGCGGGAGGCGATCCTGCCCGGTGGGGGCCGATGCTCGATCCGGGGGAATCGAAGGAATTGCGGGAGGAGACATGGATCCGTTTCGCACCGGGAGCGCCTGATCTGCTAGATAAGGATGCGGAGGTGACCTTACCGGTGGATCTGAAGAACACGCCGGAGCTGCTGGTGCGGATTTTTGAAATGGATCTTCCGGCCCATCTCTCTCGTCACGGCCGTGAACCGGACGTGGGTGTGGATTTGGAGGGACTGGTGCCGCATTACGAAAGGCGGCTGGAGTTCGCGCGATCGCCGTGGGTCTTGCATCGGGAGTCGCTGGAGCTGCCGGAGCTGGTCGGCGCGGGCGCGTGGCTGGTGGAGGTGGTCGGTGGTCAGGTTTCCGCGCGGGCGCTGATTCGCAAGGGCCGGCTGATTCCTTTTCAGGAACGCACGGCGGAGGGGCAGGTGCTGCGGGTGTTCGATGGTGAGGGAAATGTGGTCAAGGACGCGGTGGCCGAGCTGGGGCGGGAAACGGTCCCCGCGGACGAGACGGGACGGATCTTCATTCCGAATGCGCCGAACCAGCTGCTGACGCGCGGAATCGTGCGGGCGGGGAAATTGGCGGCGGATCTGACGGTGGGCCCGCGGCAGGACTCGCTGGCGCTGGATGCGAGGTTCCTGTTAGATCGAGAGCAACTGCTGGCGGACATCGAGGCGGAACTTCATCTGCGGGTGCGGTTGACCAATCATGGGCATGAGTTGCCCTTGGATCGAATCGAGAATCCGGCGCTCACGTTGCACGCGGTGCTGGTGGGTGATGTGATGACGGAGCGGGTGATCGCGGACGGGCTGGCGCTGACGCCGACCATGAAAGTGCCATTCCAGGTGCCGGCGGACCTGCTTTCGCTCAAGCTGACTTTGAGCGGCACGGTGACTCCCGCGACGGGCGGGGATCCAGTGAAATTGCAGGCGAGCGAAAGCTATCAGATCAATACCGATTTGAACGAGAGCCGCATCGGAACGGTATTCTTCTCGCCGACCGCCGATGGGCATCGGCTGGAGGTGCGCGGGCGAAATGGCGAGCCGCTGGCATCGAGGGCGCTGAGACTGGAATTCGAATCACGGGACTTCCGTGAAACGGTGTCGGTCCTGGTGCGCACCGACGATGCCGGGCGGGTGGAGCTGGGGACGCTGGACGGAATCGAATCGGTGACGGCGGTGGGCGATGATTCCAAAAGATATCGGCCCGAGGACGGACGGCTGGAGATTCCGGAGCATTTGCATGTGCTGGCGGGAGAGGAAATCCGCGTGCCGCTGGAGCGTCCGGCGGATGCGCCGCTGCGGTCGCGGATTTCGCTGATCGAGAAGGTGAACGGCGAGCCGGTGCGGGATCATTTCGACAAGATCGGAATGAAGAACGGGCAGGTAGTGATCGGCGGATTGGCGGCGGGAGATTATGATTTCATGCAGGAGAAAATGCTGACGAAGATATGGGTTTCCGGCGGGGTGGCGAATGACGGATTGCTTATATCCAATGCGCGGATCATGCCACAACACCGGCCGGCGCTGCCGGTGATTGCGGAGGCGGTGGCAGCGGACGGGCAGCTGAGGGTCCGCTTGTTAGATCATGGCGGGCGGACGAGGGTTTCGCTGATCGGGCGGCGCTATGATGAGGGCGCTTGGAGCGGGCATCAGGGGCTCTACCCGTTCGTCCAGCCGCTGCCGCCGGTGATGCGGCCGGGATTCACGGGAAACGGCTATCTCACGGAGCGGCGGCTGAGCGATGAAATGAGATATATCCTCGACCGGCGGGCGGCGGCCTCTTTTCCGGGATCGATGCTGCCACGGCCGGGATTGCTGCTGAACCGCTGGACGGAGGAAGACCTCCAGCAGGGGAGAGCGGAAGGAGAGGATGGCACTGAGGGGCAGCCCGCCGCGCCCCGGAGCCGGATCACGGATTACACGCCGACGCCGGCCGATCGTGGCACCGATTGGGGAAGCGAACATGTTGCCGCGGTTGTCGATTTCCTCGGGATGCCATCAGTGATCCGCTTCGAGCTGGAGCCGGACGAGGAAGGGATCGTGCGGGTGCCGCTGGCGGAGTTCGAGGGTGCGCAGTTCGTCACGGTGGCCGTAACCGATGCGGATTCGATGAATCTTCAGGATGTGCCATTGGCACCGAACGACGCGCCGCTGCGGGACCGGCGGATCGCAAGGCCGTTCGATCCGGAGATGCATCTTCTGGCAACGCGGAATGCGGCGGCGCTGGCCAAGGGCGCGGAAGCGGCGATCGAGAACCTGCTCGATGCGGATTGGCGGGCGTTCACGACGCTGGCAGAGGCGCATCAGTTTCTCTATGGCATGACATCTGACGAACGGCTGCGTGAGTTCGTTTTTCTAACCGATTGGCCGGAGCTGGCGGATGAGCGGAAGCTGGAACTGCTAGAAAGGCACGCCTGCCACGAACTGCATCTGTTCCTGGCGAGGAAGGACGCCGCCTTTTTCGAGGCGCATGTGAAACCGATGCTGGCGACGAAGCCGGAACCGCAGTTCATCGATGACCTGTTGCTGGAGCGCGACTTGTCCGGTTATCTGCGGCCGTATTCCTGGAAGGCCTTGAACGCGGCGGAAAAGGCGCTGCTTTCGCAAGCGATGCCGGAAGCGCGCGAGCGGATCGGGCGGGAGCTGGATCTGCGCTGGAACCTCGAAGCGCCCTCTCCGGACGAGGAGACGGTGCTGTTTTCACAAACCCTCGGAGGAAGCGATCTGGCGACCGGGGATTCGCTGGGACTGGCGAGGGCGGAGCTGGATCGCGAGAGCAGCGGCGTGGCTTTCCTAGGTGAGAAATTGCGGAGGATCATCATCCCACGGATCGACTTCGAGGATACGACGGTCGAGGAGGCCATCGATTTCCTGAGGCTTCGGGCGGCGGAATTGGATACGATGGAGTTGGACCCGGCGCGGAAGGGCGTGAACTTTGTCATCCGCCGTCCCCGTGGCTCGCCGGCGGCGGGCCATGATGCCGCCGCTGGCGGTGTTCTGGCATCGGCTGATCCGGGTGCCCTTCGCATCCCCGAGCTCCGCTTGCGCAACGTTCCCTTGGAGGTCGCGCTGAAATATATTGGCGACATTACGAAGCTTCGTTACCGCGTGGACGATTATGCGGTGACATTGGTGCCCATGACCGAGACGGGTGAGGATATCTTCACCCGCTCCTTCAAGGTGCCGCCAGGATTTTCCCAAGCATTGGCAGGTGACGGCGAAACCAGCCAGGATTACGATCCTTTCGCACCGGCCGGTGCGGCACCCGTAGGAGGTTTGAGCGCTCGCGCGCCTATGATTGAACTTCTCAGAGATGCAGGGATTGCCTTTCCGGAAGGATCATCGGTGACCCTATCGCACAATGGGACCCTCCTTGTGACGAACACTCCCAGCGAGCTGGACAAGATCGAGCAACTCACCGAAGCGCTTGGCGTATCCGAGTCAGCGGGATATGCTCCGCCGTCGGATGAATTCGCAGAGGCTGATCCGTTCTCAGCCCCATCGTTTGGAGACGAGATGAATGTGCTTCCACCATTGGAAGTTGATTCCGGGTTGGATGCCTTCTCGGCAGTGCCGAGCAGAGGAGGTGCGGCCTTGCGAATGGAGAGGCCGGTCCGGCTCCACCTGTTTCCGGAACGGACAAAATTGTGGCGGGAGTCGAACTACTACCGGCACCATGGCAAGACGGATGAGTCGTTGATTCCGCTCAACCGGTTCTGGCTGGATCTGGCGGAATGGGATGGGGAGGGGGAGTTTCTTTCGCCGCATTTCAATGCATGTCATCGTTCTGCGAATGAGGCGTTGATGTGTCTGGCGTTGCTGGACTTGCCATTCAAGGCGGAGCGGCCGGAGATCACGGTGGATGGCAGCACGCTCCGAGTGAAGGCGCGGGAGCCGATGCTGTTGTTTTACAAGGACACTCGCCAGACGGCGGAGGTGGCGGAGGAATCGCCGTTGTTGATCCGGCAGTTTTTCCATCCGCTGGATGAGGCGATGCGGCGTGAGAACGACCGGCAGGTGGAGAATCCGGTGAAGGGGGATTTCCAGCCGGGAGTGGCCTACGGCGCCTGGATGGTGGTGACAAATCCGGCCGGCGTGGAACGTCGCGTGGACGTGCTGGCACAGATTCCCGCGGGCGCGATTCCGCTGGCGGGACAGCCGGCCACGCTTTCGGAAACCAAGGAGATCCGGCCGTATGGTGTGTTGCATTTTCACCTGGCTTTCTATTTTCCGGCGGCGGGAGAGTTCCCGGTTTACCCGTTGCATGTGAGCGAGAGCGGCACGGTGCTGGGAACCGCTCCGCCGCGGACGTTGCGCGTGACGACCGATCCGGAGCCGGACGACGCGGCATCCTGGCTGGCCGTCGCTCGGGACGGAACCGAGCGGGAGGTGATCGCACGCTTGCGGGAGCAAAACCTGGGAGCGATCGACCTGACTGCCATTCGCTGGCGATTGAAGAACCGAGAATTCTATGAAAAAGTGCGGGAGATACTGGATGGGCGCCTTCACCTTTCCGCCTCGGTTTTGTCATTTGGATTCTATCATGATGATGTGGCATCCATCCGGAACTATCTGGAAAACTCCGGCATGGTGAGGCAGCTCGGGCAGTGGTTCCAGAGCACGCTCCTGGATGTGCACCCGCGGGTGCATCATGGCTGGGAGAGTTTGGAATTCGATCCGTTGATCAATCCGCGGGCGCATCGGTTCACCGGGGAATCGCGGCTGAGCCATGAGCAGGCCCGGACTCACTATCATGCGTTTCTCGATCAACTGGCATGGAAGGCGGAGCTATCGGCCGATGATCATCTGGCTTTAACCTATTTCCTCTTCTTGCAGGATCGGGTCGAAGAGGGATTGGCGAGGTTTGATGGTATCAATCCGGCGGAACTGCCAGACCTGATGCAATATGATTACCTCCACACGGTGGTACATTTCCATCGCGGGGCGCCAGAAGAAGCGCGGACGATTGCGCAAGCACGGCTGCCGGGCCTGCCGCCGGGTCAATGGAGGAAGCGGTTCCAAGCCGTGGAGGACCAGGCGGAGGAAATTGCGGCGCTTGCCGATCCGAAGCCGGAGGAAAACCAGGCCAAGGAAACGCTGGCGCCTGAATTGGATCTGTCGATGGGATCGGATGGGCGGCTGATGGTCGATCATCGTGGCATGGAAACCGCGCATTTGCGGCTCTACCATGTCGACCTGGAAGTGATGTTCTCGAAGGACCCGTTTCTCAAGGAAGATCCCGGAAACGCGGGGCATCCGCCCATCCTGCCGAACGAAACGCGGGACTTCGACTTGGGAGATGCGGGGACGATGGCACTGGAACTCCCGGAGGCTTTCCGGCAGGGAAATGTTCTGGTGGCGGTGGAATCACAGACCACTCGATCGCTCAAAATTCTGGACTCGGGGGCGTTTGAGATTCGACGGCAGCCGCTTGAGCGGACCTTGCAAGCTCTCGATGCGGAGACAAAAAGACCGCTACCGGAGAGTTATGTGAAAGTTTTTACCGAGTCTCTGGAGGGTCAGGTCCGGTTCCACAAGGACGGCTACACCGATCTACGCGGGAAATTCGACTATATCAGCCACACGGGTTTGGATGTTGCTGCAATCAAACGTTTCGCGGTTCTCGTGAGTCACCCGGAAAAGGGGGCTCGCACGATGGTGTACGATCGTTAGCGGCTCTTGCGGGCATGGTGTGATTCAGGCGGCGTGGTGTTTGCCGACCGACGCGCTTTTCTCGCTACCCGTGAAGGTCAGAAGGCTTCCGAAGTCATGCAAGCGCGGATCGGTACGGAGATGGGCACGCTCGGTTAGAAAGGAAATGAGATGTTCAAGACAACGGAAATAGAGGGGATCCGCAATGATCTCGGCCCGGTCCCGGGGTTTCGGGAAGTTGATGGAGAGGATTTCCCCGATCGTGGCGGCAGGTCCGTTGGTCATCATCACCACTCTGTCGCAAAGGAAAACCACTTCGTCGACATCATGTGAAACCAGGACGGTCGTGATTTTCTCGCGC
This sequence comes from Verrucomicrobiales bacterium, assembly GCA_038256845.1. Taxonomy (GTDB): domain Bacteria; phylum Verrucomicrobiota; class Verrucomicrobiia; order Verrucomicrobiales; family Akkermansiaceae; genus Luteolibacter. Next base: position 17,512 of record JBBSJY010000004.1, read on the forward strand.
TGCAGAATTTCCAGGATGACATCCTGGAGTTCCATGCGGGTGAGCGAATCGAGACGGCCGAAGGGTTCATCCAAAAGCAGAAGCTTCGGCTTGAGAGCGATCGCGCGGGCGATACCGACACGTTGTTGCATGCCACCGGAAAGTTCCCTCGGGTATTTGTCCATGGCATCCGCGAGGCCGACGGACGACAAGGAATACTCAGCGATCTGACGTCGTTCGGATTTGCCAACGTGTGGATAAACATTGTTGACGCCCAGCATCACATTCCCGAATGCACTCAACCAGGGCATCAGGCAGGGACTCTGGAAGACGACCGCACGGTCCGGCCCCGCACCATCGATCTCACGCCCGCCCACGACGATACCACCGTCTGAAATCTCATTGAGTCCGGCAAGCATGGTGAGAACGGTGGACTTGCCGCAGCCTGAGTGACCGATCAAGCCAATGAACTCGCCTTCCGCAATGTCGAGATTGAAATCGATGACCGCACGGAAGGGTTCACCGAACGGGTTGGGATAGAATTTGGCGAGATTGAATATTTCAACGTGACGCATGGGAAGGGGTGGGAGTGAAGGGCTGAGGCGATTCTTCTCGCAACGGAATCAGGCGGATCGTTTCCAGCGGAGACCGAGGATTTTGGATGGAGGCGTGAAGCTTCTCGGCGTGACATCCGGCATCCGGACAATGGTGGCGGAGCGCTGCGAACGGGCCGCCCGATTGTGGTCGAGCAGGTAGCGGGTGATATCCGTTTTCAAGTGTTGGTATTCGGTGCTGTCATTCAGTGCGCGGCGATCGCGGGGCCGGGCGAGGGTGACCGGAAAGGCATCGGCCAGAGTGGCCTCGGGCCCTATCGTGAGGGGGATGATGCGATCGGCCATCAGGATGGCTTCATCGACGTCGTTTGTAATCAGGACCACGGTGCGCTTCTCCTTTTCCCAGATCTGGAGGATCTCATCCTGCAGCACGGCGCGTGTGAGCGCGTCCAAGGCGGACAGAGGTTCATCCAGCAGAAGAACCTCCGGCTGCATGGCAAGAGTGCGGGCCAAGGAAACCCGCTGGCGCATCCCGCCGGAGAGCTCGTGCGGACGCTTGTCCCGGGCGGGGGTGAGATGAACCATTTCGATATATCTTTCGACATGCGACCGGACCTCGGCCTTCGAGTAATTCTTGAAAACCGACCGCACGGCGAGTTCGATATTTCCAAACACCGAGAGCCATGGGAGTAGGGAATAGCTCTGGAACATGACACCACGCTCGGGACCGGGACGCAGGACAGGCTCGCCCGCCATACGGACCGAACCGGTATCGGGACCTTGGAGTCCGGCGAGAAGGGAGACAAGGGTGGATTTTCCCGAACCTGAGAATCCAATGATCGCGACAAACTCGTTCTCGGCAACCGACAGATTGACGTTCTTCAGAACCTCCGCACGACTTCCAGCCGGGCCGAATCCGATGGAAACCTGGTCAAGTTCGATGAAGGGCATGTGGGTGGGGAAAGGGATCGGGTTCACAGCGCGGAGCGGGCGGTATCAAAGGAAACGAGACGCTGGAAGATGATCATGATCCGATCAAGAAACATCCCAATGATGCCTACGATAAAGACAACCACAAACATCTGCGCGAAGGATTCCGAAGACCCGTTGGTATACATGTCATTGACAAATTTCCCGATTCCCTGGGAGGTGGAGAGAATCTCGGCCGCAACGAGAACCATCCATCCGACCGCCAGGGAGATCCGGAGACCCGCGAAGATGTAGGGTAGCGCGCTGGGAATGACAATTTTGACCAACCGTGCCATAAAACCGAGGCGAAGCACTCTAGCGACATTGAGATGATCCTTGTCGATGGACGCGACGCCAAGAGCGGTGTTGACCAAGGTGGCCCAAAGGGAGCAAAGGGCCACCGTTAGCGCGGAGGAAAGGAACATCGGATCGATTTTATATTCCTTGAGAACCGGAACCTTATCGAGTGCCAACACCAACCAGTGATTCTCGGGCTCAGGCATGAAGCCGCCAACGATAATCATGATGATCGGCAGCCAGACGAGAGGTGAGACCGGCTTGAAAAGTGCGATGAAGGGTGTCGTCGCAGCCATGAAGGTTGGCGAAAGTCCACAGAGGATACCAATGGGAATCGCGATCGCGGAAGCAATGAGAAATCCCGCGAAGACGCAAAAGAGCGAGCGGACGATCTGTTTCGGAAGGGTCCATGGCTTGGCGTACTGTGAACTTTCGGTAGTGGCGAGGAGGGTTTCAGCCTTGATGACCGAGTTGCCGAGGCGATAGAGGTCGCCATCCTCCGCGGTGAGAAAATTCTCCTTCGCTTCGGCGAATCGGACTGCCGATTCAGCGGCTTTGGTTTCGCGGGCGCTGGTGCCGAGCATCTCGATATACTTGGTGAGAAACAGCCGTTCTTCCGCGAGACGGTTGACCGCCTCGCGGGCCTTTTTCACCGCTGGGAACGTCCGGGCCTGCACCTCGTCGTATTCCGTCTTGAGCTTTTTGAGTTCCTCCTTCTCGCGTTCCGAGGCGATCTCGTCTTCCCGGATCTGATCGAGGTAGGCAAGCCGGGCGTCCGGACCGGCCTGATTCAGGGAGAGTGCGAATTCCTTGAGTGAGGTGGCACGGGCGGCCCTGGCATTCCGGTATTCTTCGCGCCGGACGTCGTAAGCCGTTTTTGCGGGGGCGATGTGAGTCTCGAACTTCTCCTTCGAGGATTCCTCAATGGTCGCGAGTTGCCGCTGTGCACGTGCTTCGAGCTGATCGAGTTCCGCGAGACGGGTGGAAGCCTCGACACGTTTCCGTTCCCGTTCTCCCGTTGACATGAGGTAGGCGTCAGCCTTAGCGGTTTCACGCTCATGGAAACGCCACACCCCCTTCGCGGCATCCCAAACGACCGAGGGCGTGGGCACCTCGCCAGCCTTTGTCCGGTGGCTGGGGGCGATGATCGACCAGAGCCAGATGAAGGCGAAGAAGGCGATGACTGGAACAAGGATGAATCGGCCGATCTCGCGCATTTGTTTAGGACGGTCCTCGCCGGCGACCAACCGGACGACCGGCGTCAGAAAGTTGAGGCCGGAGATGTCAATGGCCTTTAAAATCCTGTATTTGAGATTCATGGGATGAAGTTCCGTGTTTGACGGGATCGGGGCATGAGCGGGAGGACGAGCCGGTTAGTCCTTGATGCCGATTTTGAAGGAATTGAGATATTCGATCGGTTTCTTCCCGTCGAACTCGAGGCCGTCGATGAAGTCGGTGGTCGCGGCCTTGTAGCCATCCGCTGTTTTTGGTATTTCCTCCTCAGTGAGGTTGCCCTCCTCCAGCAACATCCGGGCGGCTTTCATATAAACCTCCGGGAGGTAGATTTTCTTGACGGTTTCGGCATACCATGAGGCAGGTTTCGCCTCGGAAATCTGTCCCCACCGCCGCATTTGGGTGAGAAACCACACACCATCCGAATACCAGGGATAGGTGCAGTCGTATTTGAAGAAGACGTTGAAGTCCGGCATGTCGCGAACATCGGTTTTCTGAAAGATAAACGTTCCCGTCATCGAATTTTTGATGATCTCGTAATCCGCGCCGACATAATTGGGCTGTGAGAGGATTCGGCAGGCTTCCTCGCGGTTGATGAGTTTCCCGGCCGGGTCGGTCTCATCCAACCATTTGCCAGCGCGAATCAATGCCTTAGTGAGAGCGATGAGGGTGAGTGGATTCTCATCGGCGAACTTGCGGGTGACTCCGAATACCTTTTCGGGGTTGTTTTTCCAGATGTCGTAGTTGGTGACGACGGGAACGCCGATGTTCTTGGCGATCGCCTGTTGGTTCCATGGTTCGCCGACGCAGTAGCCGGAGATCGTGCCGGCCTCGAGGGTGGCAGGCATCTGGGGCGGCGGTGTGACCGAAAGTTCCACCTCGGCATCGGTGCGCCCCGCGACGTCGGTGGAAGTATAATAGCCGGGGTGGATCCCGGATGCCGCCAACCAATACCGCAATTCGTAGTTATGGGTGGATACAGGGAATACCACGCCCATCTGGAGTTTCTTCCCCTCGGCAAGGAGGTCGTCGACGACCGGTTTGAGGGCATCCGCCTTGATCGGATGGTCGGGTGTGTCGGTGTCGAGGGCAGGATCATTCTCCTGCATTTGCTCCCAGATCGAATTGGAGACGGTGATGGCGTTTCCATTGAGGTCCATGGTAAAGGGAGTCACGACGTCGGCCTTGGTGCCGATCCCAATCGTAGCCGCGATCGGCTGGCCGGAGAGCATGTGGGCGCCGTCGATGTTTCCCGTGATGACATTGTCGAGGAGGACCTTCCAGTTCGATTGTGCGATGACCTCGACCGACAGGCCTTCGTCGTCGAAGAATCCTTTCTCCTTCGCGATGACAATCGGGGCGCAGTCGGTGAGTTTGATGAATCCGAGTTTGAGAGCGTCCTTTTCCACCGCAAGCTTCTCGGCCTGGGCGACGTTGGGGCCAATCAGGCAGAGGGCGATCGCGGAAGTCCTGGCAGTAATGCCAATGCATCGGCGGCGTGAAATGATAGTGGGATTGTGCATGATCGGTGATGATTGATTCATGGATGGAGAAAGCGCGTCGGGTGCCAATGATGAATCGCGGGGTATGCAGCGCGGGGAAGGAGTTTCATCGATCGCATGAGGACGACTCATGCCGGGGCGACCTGAAGACTGGCGGCATGGTAGAGATCCTCCCGATAGATGCGGGACAATGATCCGCCGGTGATCTCCGGTATATTCCCAACGTTACGCAGGCCGGAGAGGACCCACGATGCCTTGTCGATGGTGGGACGATTGACTGAATTTCCGTGGAATATGTGAAACGCCTCGGTGCTCGAGTTGCCCATCCCGCTGTTGAACCGCTCGCCGAGACTGTTTGCGAGGACACTCTCCGATGCGCCGGTATATTCGGGCTTCGAGAGGATGGCGATGAGGTCCTTGCGGAAAGACGGATCCTGGCAAAGCCGGCAGGCGTCAAGCAAGGCCGCGACCAGCGCGATGCAGTCGTCCTTGCGCTCGCGGAGAAAATTGCCGGAAACCAGCAGGACCTTCTCCGGGTGATTGTGGGACAGATCCGCTGAGGTGGCGGGGCACCAACCGGAGCCGGTAAGAACGGATTCGGAGTTCCAAGGTTCGCCCACGCAGTAGCCGTCGATGTGCCCCGCCCTCAGGTGGCGGGGCATCAGAGGGGGTGGGAGGAAGATGATCTCGACATCGTCCGGCACGACGAGACCGTTCCGCCGCAACCAGGCATGGAGGAGAATGTGGTGGGAGGAAAATCTGTGGGTTGCGGCCAGAGTGAATGGGCGGTCCTTCTTCCAAAAGTGAGTCAGGTGGGCGCGAAGGCCTTCTCCGTGGCCGATCTTCGTCGGATCGAGATCGGACGAAAGGGTGATGGCATTTCCATTGAGATTAAGAATCAGCGGCACGGCGACCTCGCAGCGAAGGTCGTTGAAGCCAAGGCCCAAGGCGAAGGCGATGCCCGCAATCGATTGGGCCGCGTCGAGATCGCCGTAAAATATTTTGTCCCGCACGCTGGCCCAACCGAGCTCGCGCGACAGAACGACATGGATGCCGTAGCGCTGGAAAATGCCTGTTTCACGGGCCACGGCGAGAGGAGCGCAATCGCATAGCGGCACAAAACCCAAGCGGATCTTCGACTGGTTTCGACGGGGGTGGCCGTTTGCTGGATCGATCACAGCGACAGGGAAAGCGCATGCAATGCCAAATCCGAGGGATTGGCATAAGCCATGCTACTTTTTCCCCAACTCTCGGATGAGAGCCATTCATCATGGATTGGGTTCCGGATTTGAGACAATTGAGGGCGTTTGTGGCCGTGGTGGAGGAGGGGAGTTTCACCCTCGCCGCGCGGCGGCTATTCGTGACCCAGTCGGCGGTGAGTCATTCGTTGAAAGCGCTTGAAGACCAGTTGCTGTGCCGACTGCTCGATCGCACCGGAAAGCGGGTGGGGGTGACGGCCGAAGGGGAATTGCTGCTAAAGAGGTGCAAGCGGGTTTTGTTCGAGCTGGAACAGGCGACCCGTGATCTCGATGGTCTGAAACGATGGGGTCAAACCAGGATCCGTGTGGGGGCTCCGCACAGCTTGTGCCATTTCATGATTCCTTCGGTGATCCGGGAGTTCCGCGATTGCTTTCCCCGTTGTGAGCCGGTGATCGAAGCTGGCGACACGACCTTATTGCTCGACCGGCTTGCGTCCGCCGAATTGGATCTGGTGGTGGGATTGAAGCCCCGCGGGCGCGGGAGCGAAGGTTATAGGCCGATGTTCAGCGATCGCCTTGCACTGGTCGTTTCACCCTTTCACCCTTGGGCGGTCAATCCCGACAGCGTTCTGCAAACTCTCAACGACCACCATTTCATCATCTACGCCAAAGCAACCGAAACCCATCGGCTGATCGAGGAATGGTTGGACGAAAAAGGAAGCAGGGGAAAGAAGCCCTTGGTCCTGGGAGATATGCAGGCCATCAAGGAAATGGCGAAACTGGGAATCGGAGTCGGCATCGTCGCCCCGTGGGTGGCCGCACGGGAAGTGGCGGAGGGAAGCCTGAAGGTCTTGGACATCGATGAGCCCGGCGTGGAACGGGAGTGGGGGGTGTTCCATTCTTCAAAGCGTGAACCGAGCTTGGTCGAAGAGGCATTCATCGGGTTGTGTGAAATGGCCTTCGAATCGATGTCGATGTCAATGGGCGGCTCACCGCAGGAGGATCAGCCCGCGGTGGCGGGTTGATCGGATCAGCCGGATCAGAAGGTATAGTTCAGCTCGATGGAAAAGCGGGTTGTCGTCGGCAAGACGGATTCGGTTTCAAAATGAGCGAGTTTGGCAATGGCGGTGAAATGGTCGTCGAACTTTTTCACGAGCACCGAATCGATCTCCCAGCCGCGATCCGCTGCTATGGCATTGTCGCCGAACGCGTGGAGGACGTTGGTCCATTTGATTCCGCAGAAAATCGGCACGGTGTGGGAAACGTATAAATTGGTGATTCCTCCGTGGGTTCCTCCGGTGCGCCCTGCGACAAACACGTCGGCGAAGCCGTTGAACGCGTGGAGCGTTGCGAGAGGGGTTTGGAAGCCTGCGTCCAAATGCTCCACTCCGAGAGTGACCGATTGGCTGCCGAAGGCTTTGGTGGCGCTGGCATGCGCATAGAGTGCCTCACCATCGTTCAGCGGTCCCGCGTCGTCCTGATAGGCGAGTTCTCCATACAGCGCGACTCCGCCGAAAGTTCCTTTTGCGCTGAACCCATAGGTATTGTTGTCCCAGCCTGCGATGTCATCGAATTCCATGAGATACACATATCCGCCCACTGTCACGGCCCCGAAACCGCCGTAACTCGCATTGAGAAGGTGGATATCGCCCGGCATGTTTTCCAAAACGCCTCCCGCGTCCGAACCGAAGATCCGGTTCACCTGATTGACGTAGGCAAAGTTGAGGGTGAGACCCTCGATCAATGTGTTTGAAAGGGTTATTCCATCGTAAGTCTGCTCGTTCTGTCTCCAGCCGACATTGCCGACGAATGCGGCGTTGTCATAAATAAGTCTCTGGCGTCCGACTTTGGCTGTGGTGTCGAATCCGGAATATTGAAGAAAAGCCTGGTTGAGTTCGTTGGTCTCGGGATCGGCGATCACCGAATTCCCGGCGACGAACGGATCCGCATGGGGGGCGCCACCGTTGTAGTCATCGATCACGGCTTGGGAAAACTCGCCTTCGATAAATGCGCTGAAACCGTTCCACTCCTTGGTTTTCAGACCGACACGCTCGCGAAATGTGAGGGCGTGCGACGGATCGAGTCCGTTGACGACTCCGAATTCATAACGGGCGCGTATGTCGAGGGTGGGTTTGATCCAATACTCCGGCGGAAGGGGAGCGATGCTAGTTGCCAAATCCGGTTCTCCGGCGTGGACGGCGAGAGAGGTGGTCAGGAGCAGGAGGGCGTTTGATTTCATGATGATGCGGGCGAGTCACCCGACCGCTCCGCAGCGCGATGCCTGCCACGAGGAGGAGATCGGCGCATGTGCCCGGTGAAGCGGGTTCCTTTTTCAAATGAACGGCGGTCATGCGGCTACTGCGAAACTGAAGCGGCACGGATATCAGCGCCGGTTCCGCCTCGCGCGCCAATTGCGGGAAGCCGTGTGTTTTCTAACAACCTAGGGCACGAGAGGCCCGGGGAATCCGTGAGGACCGCTGACAGACGGGAGGACATTTCCATGACGATCATGGGGCCGGAGCCGTGAGAAATTCCACCAGGTCGTCGCGCGTCTTCTCAAGGTCCGGAGGATTGAGATAGAACATGTGTCCGCCATCATAAAACGTGTAGCTCACGTTCTTGCGAAGGTCTTCCCGAACATTTAACATGTGGCGGACCGAATAGGCGATGCCCTCCGGAGGGGTTGCCAAGTCGGTATAACCTCCCATGACCAGGACCCGCAGATGCGGATTGTCGCGCATGGCGGTGGCAAGCCGGCCGCTGAGGTTGACGATCGAGTTTTCGGAACCCCATTTCCATGGCTGGACTTTGCTGGTCAGGATCTCGTATGGGCGCTCTTCTTTCCAACCGAGGTCCCGGCCGAGATAGTCGAGCATGGTGGTGGAGAATGCCCCGAGTGCCAGCGAGTATGAGGGGTCGTAGCTGGGAAACTGATCCGCGGGAGCGGGAGCGTCCCAGGCGACGCGGCCGTCAAAGCGCCCAAGCACTTTGCCTTCGTCCCTCAAAAGTTCGGAACGGAAGAGCGAGGGCGAAACCCGCAGGTCATGCTTGATCCAGAACGCGGCGGGCAGGCCGCTGAGTTCCTCGAGTTTCGTGGCGACCGTCTCCCGAACGGCGGGATCGAGCGAGTTTCCCGCGATCAGCGCCGCCGCGTAATCGGTGAAAGCGAAACGGGCGGATTCCTCAACAAGCGCGTCGCGGTCCCCGTCGATCTTGTTATGGAATCGTGCGGTGCCGGTGAAAGCCGGCAAAAAGCTGGAGTAGGCGAGGTCATTGCCCTGAGAGGTAATCAGCGTCCGGAAGTCGAGCAGCGAAGAGAGGAGAACCACCCCGTTGAGGCTCATTCCGTAACGCGATTGCAGGTGTTCCGCCAGGCCCGCGGCGCGGATTCCGCCGTAGGATTCACCCAGCAGATACTTCGGCGAAGACCAGCGGTCGTGCTCGGTGATCCAACGGCGGATAAAATCGCCGACGGACCGGATGTCGCCCTCGAGACCGTGAAATTCTTCCGCCTTGGTTTCCTTTTCGGTGCGGCTGTATCCGGTGGAAACCGGATCGATGAAGACGAGATCGCAGACATCGAGAATGCTGAAGGCGTTGTCAATCAGGCGGGCTGGCGGAACCGGCGGCAGTGTGCCATCGCCCGGAAGTTCGACCCGCTTCGGCCCCAGAACGCCGAGGTGCAGCCACACGGCCGAGGATCCGGGACCACCGTTGAAGGCGAACATGACCGGACGTTTCGAACGATCGGTGACGCCGGTCCGCTCATAGCTGACGTGGAAAATCGATGCCCGGGGCTCGCCCTCGTCGTCGAGAAGTTGGAGTTTTCCGGTGGTGACCTTGTATGGGACAAGCTGCCCGGCAATGGTAGCTGTAGCCTCACGAACCACCGGCTCCCGCAGTTCCTCCGCGGCAGAGTCCTTGGCCTTTTCAGGTGGATCGGTCGGGGCGGGCTCAGGAGCGGCGAGTGAAATGGCGCAGGTCCACACAAAACAAAACAATAGGGGGCGCATGGGCGAAACTCTAGCGGCTCTATGGATCTTGTCCATTCGCGGCTGATTCGTGGTTTCGGGTCTTGGGTGAAATGGAGAAATCCGCTCAAAAGCGGCTGCAATGATGGAGATCGCCCGTCTCTCAGGTGCCGGGATTCTTACTTGTTACAATATATGTAATGCGGAATTGGAATCGGAACCGGGCCGTGAGTGGTCTGCTTCGCTTTTCTCCGCCACGCCGGACGATTCCCTCATGTCCGAGGCGGGTTTCGCCCTTATCACGCCCCCTTATCACCGGCCCGTGAGAATGCCGGCGGTGCGGGCATCCACCACGAAGGAGCCGGTTCCAAAGTCCTTCACCGGTCCGTTCTCAGGAATCTGGTATTCGAAGGCCTTGATCGGTTGCGTGCCCGGCACCGTCGAAAGCAAATAGACGCGGATGGTCATCGCTTCCTTGCCGGTGCCGCCTTCCAGCTTCGTGACCGAATACTGGACTTCGTTGGAGCCGTCCATCGCGCCACCGATTACGATTTCCGCCTCCTTCGCGTTGGCGAAACGATGCCGGCTGATTTTGTTGATCTGCAATCTGACTTCACGGCCGGGACAGAACACGTATGCTTTTGCCACATACTTCGCAGGTCTTGCGGCGATCGGTGTCGGAGGAACCTGTCCGGACGGCTGGGCCTCGGGCGTTTCATCCAGATAGCCGAGATTCCCTGCCGCCAATTCGGTTCTGACGGCGGGCAGAGCCGTCAAATTGACAAAATCCGCCCGGTCGTAGAGCCATCGCTGTCCGGCGGCGACGAACGAGAGGACGAGAAGGTTGTCGGACGGAGCCCCCGCCACGCCGAAGTCCACTTTGCCGAAATAGGCCGCCTTGGCGGTCGGACCGTTTTGCTTTGCCTGGAGAAATCTGAGCCCGTCGAGCGAGGGTGGCGGCGCGGGAAGCTCGAACACGGCACCCGGAAAGGCGCGCTTCTCAGAGACGATGCGGTTGCGCACCTCGACCTGGCGGTGCGGAGCGGTCGCCCGCTGCCAGAGATTCGCATCCCGCCTGACGATTGAAGTCCGCCAGTCGCCGTAGGCCTTCTCCAATGCCGGCCGGAGGCTCTCCTGGGCCTGTGCCGGGAGTGCCGCAGCTAACGCAAAAGTCACAAACAAACGATTCATGGACGAAACCATTGGACAAGACCCACCCTCCCACAACAAACAAATCGCGCGCTACGAAGCCGTCCGCGCCAATTCCGGTATGAGTAGTATTTTGCAGAAGGTAGCGCCGATCGGCGAGGCGCGGGACCGGGAAATCCTCAAGGACGCAGCTTCCTATATCTACCGCCAGACGGCGCAGGGCGACGTGCTTGCCCACCTATTCCTGCCGCCCGGCGCTTCCATCGCGCCCCGGCCGGTGGTGGTTTTCTTCCATGGCGGCTTCTGGGATTCCGCGATGCCCACCCAGTTCGTCCCCCACTGCCTCCATTTTGCCAGCCGCGGAGCCGTGGCGGTCGCGGCGGAAACGAGGACGGCCTCCCGCAATGGCACGGGTCCGGTGGAGGCGCTTGAAGATGCCCGGGAACTGATCCGCTGGCTGCGCGGCAATGCCGACACCTTCAATCTGGATCCGGAACGGGTGACCGTCGGCGGTGCCGCAGGCGGCGCGTTCCTGGCCTTGCTCACCGCCATGCCCAAGGAAAAGGAACTGCTGCCGGTGGAAGGTCTCAGTTGCCGGCCCCAGGCGCTGCTGCTCTTCAGCGCATTGGTCAATACGACTCCCAAGGGCCAATGTTCCGCCCGATTTCCGGACGTGAAGACCAGCAAGGTGTTGAGCCCCAGCAACTTGGTCCGTCGAAAATTGCCGCCGATGATGCTTTTCCATGGCAAATCCGATCGGATCACGCCGTTTGAGGAGGTCGAGAAATGGCGGCGTAGGCTGCGTTGGCGAGGGAATGTTTGTGAGTTGATCGATTTCGAACGGGCCGACCACAGCTTCTTCAATTTCAACGTCAGCAACGAAAATTTCGAGCTTACGATCCATGCGTCGGACCGCTTCCTCGTTGAAAAAGGCCTGTTGGATGCGGAGCCCGAATCGGGCGAAGCAAAGGGCGATCGCTGACTCGCCGGATGACCGCGCCGCGGGTATAATTCCTGCTTGGCAGCCTCCCCGGCCTGCCGTTTATTCCGCTCGCCGAGGGCCTGCCCCTCCCGGCCGGATCTCCTTCGTTCCACTCCGAGTTTCATGAACGCATTCTACCACTCCAGCACCCCTCTCGTTGCAGGTTCCCTCCACACGCTCGCCGAGGAACACGACAATTGTGGCATGGGTGCAATCGCCCAATTGAAGGGCGAACGCAGCTTCCGAATCCTCGACTACGCGCTCACATCGGTCTGCTCGATGACCCACCGCGGTGCCGTGGATGCCGACATGAAGACTGGCGACGGCTCCGGAGTCCTTACCCAAATCCCCCACCCTCTCTTTTCAAAGGTTGCGGAGAAATTAGGACACCACGTTGAAAACGTGGAAGATATGGCGGTCGGCGTGTTTTTTTTCCCGTCGGAGAGAGGCGCAATCATCGAGGAAGTCAAAGCGATCACCCACGAGGTGGTCGGACGGCGCGGAATCATGCAAATCGGGTGGCGCGAAGTGCCCGTGAACGTGAGCGCGCTTGGCAAGATTGCGACTGTCAGCCGCCCGCATATCGAGCATTTGCTGATGCTCCGCCCGCCGGCGATGGACCCGGCCACCTTCGAGCGTCAGCTCTATCTGTGTCGCCGCGAGATCGAGCACCGGACCAAAGACACGGTCGGGTTTTACATTCCGTCGTTCTCCAGCCGATTGATTTCCTACAAGGCCTTGGCCATGCCGGCGGCGCTCCGGGCGTTTTACGAAGACCTGAACGACTCCGATTACCAGGTCGCCATATCGCTCTATCACCAGCGTTTCTCCACCAACACCTTCCCTGCCTGGCCTCTCGGCCAACCCTTCCGGATGATGTGCCATAACGGCGAGATCAATACGGTGGAGGGCAACCGCAACTGGATGACCTCGAGGGAGGAATTCTTCGAATCGCCGGTTTGGGGCGACGACATCGAACTGATCAAGGACCTCATGCGCCACGGCGAGTCCGACTCCGCCTCGCTCGACCACGCGCTCGAACTTCTTATCCTGTCCGGCAGATCGCCCGAGCACGCGATGTGCATGCTGGTGCCGCCGGCCTACCGGAACGACGAGGATATTTCCGACGAATTGCGGGCGTTTTATCAATACATCCGCTCGTTCTCCGAGCCATGGGACGGCCCGGCGGGACTGGTTTTCACCGATGGTACGAAGCTTTGCGCTTCGTTGGATCGGAACGGATTGCGGCCGTCACGATACAAGACGACGGAGGACGGCCTTCTCTACATTGGTTCCGAGGCGGGGGCGGTGATTCTCGAGGAGTCCACCATCCTCAGAAAAGGACGCCTCGGCCCGGGGCAGATGCTTTCCGCCAACACCGCCACGGGAGAGTTCAAACTCGACCGCGAAATCAAGGAGGAGCTCGCCCGTATCAAGCCCTACCGCCGCTGGATCGATGAGAACCAGCTTGACCTGAGAAAGTTCGTGTCTCCCAAGGCCCACGTGCCGGATTGCGATTTCGAGCCGTTGGAGTTGTCACGCCAGCAGGTTGCCCATGGCATTTCGCTTGAGGAACTCGACATGGTGTTTCCGCCCATGATCAAAGGTGCCCAAGAGGCGGTCTATTCGATGGGTGATGACATTCCCCTGGCGGTGCTTTCGAGCTATCCGCGGCTGCTCTACACCTATTTCAAACAACTTTTCGCCCAGGTGACCAACCCGCCAATTGACCCGATCCGCGAGTGGGCGGTCATGTCGCTCGGTGCGGGCCTTGGCCCGGAACGCAATCTTTTGGAAGAGACCCCGAAGCATTGTCGGACCGTCAGTCTGGACAGCGCCATCCTCTTCGAACATCAGCTCGACAAGATCAAGCACCTCGGGGAACACGGTTTCGAGTCGACCATGCTCGACTGCACATGGCCGGCAGCCGAGGGCAATGCAGGATTGAAGGCGCGTCTCGATGAACTCTGCGAAGAGGCGGAATCGGCCGTTGTCGCCAACAATGGCGTGCTCATCCTTTCCGACCGGAAAACGTCGGCGGAGCGAATCCCGATCCCCACGCTGCTCGCGGTCGGAACAATCCACCACCACCTCAACCGCATTCGGAAAAGGATGCGGGCGTCGATCGTGGTGGAGACGGGTGAGGCCCGGGATGTCCATCAGATCGCCTGCTGCTTCGGCTTCGGAGCAACCGCCATCTGCCCTTATCTGGGTTACGCCACCGTCCGGCAGCTTTTCGCCGCCGACAAAGGCAAGAACAAGCTTGGCGACATCACGATCGAGAAGGCGATGACTCATTATCGCAAGGCCCTCGAAAAAGGTATTCTCAAGATCATGTCCAAGATGGGCATCTCGGTGCTCAATTCCTATCAGGGCGCGCAGACCTTCGAGGCCATCGGCTTGGGACGAGAAGTGGTTGATTATTCCTTCACCGGCGTCCCGTCCAAGATCGAGGGGATCGGTTTCACCGAAATCGCGGAGGAATCCATCATCCGGCACCGGGCCGCATTTGAGACTGTCGTTCCCCCTGGGGAAGCTCTCAATCTCGGAGACCCGGGTTACAATCGATATCGGAAGGCCGGCGAGCGCCATGTTTTCAACACGGAGGTGATCAAGAACTTCCACACCTACGTGAAATCGGGCAAGCCCGAGGATTACGAGGAATATGTCCGCGTGTCATTGGAAACACAACCGGTTGCGATCAAGGACCTCATCGATTTCGTGCCCTTGGAATCGGGTCCTGTCCCGCTTGAGGAAGTCGAACCCATGGAGGCGATCCGCAAGCGGTTCACGACTGCCGCGATGTCATTGGGCGCCTTGTCGCCTGAAGCGCACGAGACGCTCGCGATTGCCATGAACCGCATCGGTGCCAAATCGGACTCGGGCGAAGGCGGCGAAGATCCGGTCCGTTACAAGCCCTACCCCAACGGCGATTTCGCCCGCTCCTATATCAAGCAGGTGGCTTCGGGTCGCTTCGGCGTCTCCGCTTACTATCTGGTCAATGCCGAGGAGCTGGAGATCAAGATGGCCCAAGGCGCGAAACCCGGAGAAGGCGGCCAGCTCCCGGGCCACAAGGTGAATGCTTTGATCGCCCGACTGCGGAACACGCAGCCTGGCGTCCAGCTCATTTCGCCCCCTCCCCACCACGATATCTATAGCATCGAAGACCTCGCGCAGCTCATCCACGATCTCAAGGAGGTCAATCCGCGCGCGCGAATCACGGTGAAACTGGTCGCCGAGTCCGGCGTCGGCACGGTCGCCGCGGGTGTCGCAAAGGCCTCCGCTGACAACATCCTGATTTCCGGCCACGACGGCGGCACCGGTGCTTCTCCGCTTTCCTCCACAAAACACGCGGGCTCGCCGTGGGAGCTGGGCTTGGCCGAGGCGCAGCAAACCCTTCTGATCAACAACCTGCGTGACCGCGTCATCCTCCGGACTGACGGGGGGATGCGCAACGGGCGCGATATCGTCATCGCCGCAATCCTAGGGGCCGAACAATATAACTTCGGCACCACCGCAATGATTGCGATGGGATGCGTCTACGTGCGCAAGTGCCACCTCAACAATTGCCCGGTCGGCATCACTACCACGGATCCGAAATTCAGAGCCAAGTTCAAGGGCACCCCGGAGATGGTCATCAACTATTTCACTGCGGTGGCGGAAGAGGCGCGTCGTCTGATGGCCCGTCTGGGCGTCCGCACGTTCGACGAGCTGATCGGCCGGCCCGGCCTGCTGAAACAGAAGCATATTCCAAACCACCCCAAGGCCAACATGCTGGATTTGAGTGCGCTGCTGAAAGACGTGGTGCCGGAACTTGCCTCAATGTCGGGTCAGGAGCCGGAGTCCATCTCGAGAATTTGCACCAAGGACCGCAACGACGGGCTCGCCAAGCCCGCCCTCGACCTCAGGATCCTCACTGATCTGGTGGTGGCACTGACGGGCTCGCCTGCCGGTGCGGAACCGCCCGAATACGGGCCGGAATCGGTGCCCCAGTCGATGCTCGATGCGATCGCGCTCCTTCCGGACCGGCCCTCCGTCTCGCTGTCTTACGATGTGGTCAACACCGACCGCAACATCGGCACCCGCCTGTCGGGACGTATCGCCGAGGTTCACGGCGACCGGGGCTTGCCGGCGGATACGATTCATATCACCTGCCGCGGCAGCGCCGGCCAATCATTCGGCTGCTTCCTCGTTTCCGGAGTGAAACTGGAATTGATCGGCGAGGCCAACGACTACGTCGGCAAGGGCATGGCCGCGGGCGAGATCGTCATCCGCGTCTGCGAAACGGCGAAATTCGATCCCGCGCAGAATGCGATCGCCGGGAATACCTGTCTCTACGGCGCGACCGGTGGCCGGCTCTTCGCCAACGGCCGCGCCGGCGAGCGTTTCGCCGTCCGCAACTCCGGCGCCACCGCCGTCATTGAAGGCGTGGGCGACCATGGCTGCGAATACATGACCAACGGAACGGTCGCGATCCTGGGACGGACTGGCAAAAACTTCGGGGCCGGCATGTCCGGCGGGACCGCCTACGTCTATGATGTGGACGGAAAGTTTTTCTCGCGGGTCAACTCGGAGATGGTCGTCGCCCTGCCGGTCAAGCGGCCGCAGGATATTGCGGAAATCCGCGATTTGATTGAACGGCACGGCGAGCTCACCGGCAGTCCGCAGGCAGCCAGGCTGCTGGCGAACTGGGAGGAAACGACACGAAAGTTGGTCCGCGTCATCGCCCGCGAACGCGCCGAGCTCGAGGCCGCCGAGGAGGAGCACGAGTCGGCGTCCACTCCGGCAGGAAAGAAATAACCGCTCTTTCCGGCCACTCGCGGGATCGCAACCGTTGCCCCCTCGCGCCCGGATCAAATCTAACTCGAATGCACCCAGCCGCCCAGCGCACCGCCGGCATCCTGCTTCCGGCCTTCTCCCCTCGCAGGGCCGGCGATCTCGGCATTGGCGACACCCTCGCGATGCGCGAATGGATCGATTGGGCTGCCGACCACGGCGTCGGATTTCTCCAATTGCTTCCGATCAACGAGCACGGGGCGGATGAAAGCCCATACAGCAGCATCTCGTCGGCCGCGTTGGATCCGATCTATCTGTCATTCGATCCTCCGGAAATTCCGGGCCTGTCGGCCGAGGAGGTGATGAAAGCGAGACAGCGGTTGGGAGAGGACGCCGACGCACCGCTGGTCAATTATCGCGCGGTCCGCCGTGAAAAACGAAGCCTGCTCGAGCTGGCATGGTCGAGGTTCGACGAAGCCGAAGAAATGCTGCGGGAGGAGTTCTCCGAATTCCGAAGGTCCGAATCCGCCTGGCTTGACGATTATTGCCTTTTTCGATTCCTGATGGAATTCCACGGAGAGACACAAACTTGGGACCAATGGCCGCCCGACTGCCAAACCCCCGAGAAGGCGCGTGCGTTCGTCCAGGCGGAGCAGGCGCGGGATCCCGCCGGGGTGGATCGCTGGTTGGGATTCCACGCGTTCGCCCAATGGCTGTGCTTCCGGCAATGGCGGGCCGTCCGGTCACACGCCCAGCTTCTGGGAGTCAAGCTGATGGGCGATGTTCCCATCGGTGTGAGCTGGCACTCGGCGGACGTTTTTTTTCACCGCGAGGAATTCCATCTCGACTGGTTTGGGGGCTCCCCGCCGGAGGGCATGAGCCAGAGCGATCCGTTTTTCCAGCAATGGGGACAGAATTGGGGCATCCCACTCTATCGTTGGGATCACATGGAAACCAACGGCTACCGCTGGTGGAAACAGCGGGTGGGCAGACTTTCGGAGTTTTTCCACATTTACAGAATCGACCATATTCTCGGCTTCTACCGGATCTATGCCTTCCCTTGGCACCCCCGCCGCAACAGCGAGTTTCTGGGACTCAGCCAGGACGAGGCCGCGTCTCTCACGGACGGCCTCCTTCCCAAATGGGTGCTCCGACCCGATGATGGCGTGGAAAACATGGCGGCGAACCGTGCGGATGGCGACCGCCGATTGCGTGGAATTCTGGGGGAGACTCAGGATGCCGAGGTCATTGCGGAGGATCTCGGTTGGGTGCCTGAATACGTTCGTCCACATCTCGCCGACCTGGGTATCGCCGGATTCATGATTCCCCACTGGAACTGCGACGAGCAGGGTCATCCCACGCCCGGAAATTGCGTGCCCGAGCTCTCCTTCGCCTGTTATTCCACCCACGACCACGATCCATTAGGCGCAATCTGGCAGGCCTGCCAGCAGACGGTCGCCAATCACCGCGATCATCCCACCGACGATTCCGGCTGGCGGGCGGATGGCGCCGCGCACGCGTTGCGCCTGCTATCTGAATTCGCGGGCATCCCCCAGCCTCCCGATGGGAATTGGCCTCCCTTTACCGAAGGCATCCAGTGGCGTCTCATCAAGGCCCTGTTCGCCTGCAATTCGCGTTATGCGGCATTGATGGTGACCGAGTTGTTCGGCCTTGACGACCGCATCAACCGCCCCGGAGAGCATGGCGGTGAGAATTGGCGTTTCCGGATGCCGTGGACTCTTACCGAAATCAACTCGGATCCCCAATTGTCGGCAATCGGTGGAAAGCTTCGATCAATCATCGGAATCACCCGCCGACAGCCGGGCCGGGCGACCGATGGAAGATCCGGCGCTTTCTCCCGGTAAATGCTTTGCCAGTCACAATCAACGCACCTAGTTTCCCTTCATGAACACCTCTCTCGCCTTTTTAGGCCCTATCGGCACACCGGAAATGATTCTCATTTTTGTGGTCGTCCTTCTTCTTTTCGGAGCGAAAAAGCTGCCGGAACTGGCCCGCGGCATCGGAAAAAGCATGGGGGAATTCAAAAAGGCCCGCGAAGATTTCGAGCGCGAGATCACCCGCAGCGAGGTCGAAACCCGCGTTAAGGACGTGGAGCCCAAACCAAGAGATCTCGATCCGAGGGTTCAGGAAGCTCAGCACAAGGAGTCTCGCGAGTTGTAAACAGATGCGCTTTCGCGAGCTCCCCTCCTCCATCGCCAGAATCGCCTCGGGATTTCCCAAGGCGATTTTCTGTGTCGCGGCGGCCCTGTCGCTTGCCTCTTGTGAGAAGCGGAGCGAAACGCCCGATTGGGACACACCCGGTGGAACCCCCGCTCCAGTCGGAATCGCGCCGACCGCCGCGCCCTCCGCCGCGACCACGCGGAAAACTCCCGCCCCCGCAGTGGAGGTGGCGTCGGACGGTCTCCGCTTCATCAACTATAACGTTGAGAACTGGCTCACCATGGATCGCCGCCCGCTAAAGGACGCACCAAAGCCGGAGAACCAGAAACGGGCGGTGATCGACATCCTCTCGCGCCATTCGCCCGATATTGTCGGACTTTGCGAGATCGGCACGCCCGGCGACCTGGCGGAAATCCAAACCCTCCTCAAGGATGCGGGAGTGGATCTGCCCCACGCCCACCACGCCGGGGGCACGGATCCGGTAAGACACCTGGGGCTTCTCTCGCGATTTCCCATTACTTCCACCAACCGGTTTACGGGGTTGGAATACCATCTTGACGGCCGGCTGTTCGGTTTCAACCGGGGCATCCTCGACGCAACCGTGACCGCCCGCGATCGCAGCTACCGATTTCTAGGCGTCCACTTGAAATCCAAACGTGAGGTCAAGGAGGGCGATCAGGAGGCGATGCGGCTCAGCGAAGCGCGCCTGCTTCGCCGACACATCGATTCGATTCTGAACGACGATCCCGCCGCACGACTGGTGGTCTACGGTGATTTCAATGACAGCCGGCAAAGCCCTACCGGCCGCGCTGTCACCGGCAGTTTCAACGAACCTGGTTACCTCACCGCCATCCGCGCCCGGGATTCACGGAATCACTCGTGGACATACTTCTGGGAATATCACGAAATTTACTCCCGCATTGATTTCGTTACCGTCACAAAGGCGCTGCGAGCCGAGGTTGATTTCGAGGCGTCCTACCTCATCGAAGATCCGGAGTGGGAAGATGCTTCCGATCATCGCCCGATCATGGCGATCTTCCGCTGAAGCGATCACTACTGCAAAACACTTGCATTCGTGCGAGTGCTTGGCAGATTCCGGTCATGTTCCGTCTAGCACTCGCTTTCTCGCTGTTTGCCCTCCCCCTTCTCCACGCCGGAGAGACAAAGGTGGTGGTTCTGCACCCGCTCCTCGCCGATCTGACCCAGCGAATCGGCGGAGACCAGGTGGAAGTGATCGATCTCATTGGTCCCACGGGTGACCCCCACCACTTCGAACCCTCCTCCACGGATCTCAAACGGGCGGAAGGAGCCACCCTCTACCTTGCCTCGGGGATGGGTCTGGAGGGTTATCTGCCGAAGCTCCGAACGATTCTTCCGCAAGACGTCACAGTGGTGGAAGTCGGGGCCACCCTGCCCGCGCTGGAGGGGGACTGCGACCATGAACATCACGACCACGATCATGACCATCATCACTCGGTGGATCCGCATTGGTGGCATTCCATCGACCTCTTCCGTCGCTCGGCCACCATCGTCGCCGAGGCGCTTGCGGTCTCCCGTCCTGATTCGGTCACGCTGTTCAACGAAAACGCCGCCGCCTACCGTGCCGAACTCGACGATTTGGAACGTTGGGCAAAGCGGGAGATCGGACGGATCCCGCGGGACAAGCGCCACCTGGCCACCGCCCACGCCGCCTTCAACTATTTCTGCAAGGACTTCGGATTCACCGCCCATCCGGTCCAAGGCATCAACCGCGAGCAAATGCCGGATCCCAGACAGTTGGCAGACCTCGTCGCAGAACTCAGAAAGCACCGGGTCGGCGCGATTTTCCCCGAGAAGGAATCCAATCCGAAAATCCTCCAGACCCTCACGTCAGACACCGGCATCCGGCTCGGCGAGGCACTGAACGCCGATGGGGGCGGAGGTGTCACCTACTCGGAAATGGTCCGACACAACATCGGCGCGATCGTCGATGGGCTGGCCGACTGAAATCATCTGCCGTGGACCGGGGTCCACGCCGCGTTCGCCTTGGAAGACTCGACGGCCGCTTCGATGAAGGCCATCCCTTCCACGCCGTCGTCCACGGTCGGGAAATCATAGCCGCTCTCGCGCGGATAGGTGCCCGAGAGATGATCCGAAATCGCTTCCGAGGCGGAGATATAGATATTGGCGAAAGCCTCGATGAATCCTTCCGGGTGACCGAACGGAATCCGCGTGTATTTCGATGCTTCGGGTCCGTTGTAGCTGTTGCCACGCCGCCAGACCTGCCGCGGTTCTTCGGCGAATTTCACCACCAGTTCGTTCGGAAATTCCTGGTGCCATTCGATGGAAGCCTCCGTCCCATAGACCCGGATGTTCAGATTGTTCTCATCTCCGGTGGAGATCTGGGACGCGTAAAGCACTCCGCGGGCGCCGCCTTCGTAGCGGACCAGCATGCTGCCGTCGTCATCAAGCAGACGGCCGGGAATGAAGGTGTTGAGGTCGGCCGCGATCTCCTGAAGCTCCAGCCCGGTGATATAGCGTGCGAGGTTCTCCGCGTGAGAGCCGATGTCCCCCATACAATTGGATATGCCTGAGATGCTCGGGTCCATCCGCCAGTTGGCGATCTTGCTAATCGTTTCATCCTTCAAGGCGGTGATCGCATAGCCTTGCGGATACTCGGCGACCACTTTGAGGATGCGTCCGAGTTTGCCGGACTTCACCATCGCCCGGGCCTCCTTCACCATCGGATAGCCGGTATAGTTGTGGGTCAGCGCGAAAACCAGGCCCGACCGGTCCACAATCTTTTTCAGCTCCTTGCCCTCCTCCAGCGAGAACGCGAGTGGTTTCTCGCAAATCACATGGATGCCCGCCTGCAGAAACGCTTTGGCCACGGGAAAGTGGAGATCGTTGCGGGCGACGATGCTGACAAAATCAATCCTCTCACCCGCGGGGAGCGCCGCCTCGGCCTTCGCCATTTCCTCATAGGTGCCGTAAACCCTCTTCGGATCGAGGAAGAGATCCTCGCCCGAAAGCTTCGACTTCTCCGGATTGGATGAAAAGGCTCCGGCAACCAGTTCGATTTTCCCGTCCAGATTGGCAGCCATGCGATGCACCGCGCCAATGAAGGCACCGCGCCCGCCGCCCACCATTCCCATGCGTAGCTTGCGATTCATATCGGATAAATAATGTTAGGTATCTGGATCAATGGATGCTGACCGGCTTGCCGCTGTTGGAGGATTCGTAAACGGCGTCGATGATTTGCATCAGACGCAAGGCCTGAACAGGCGAGTTCAGTGGTTCCGCGCGACCTTCGAGAGCCTCGATGAAGTTGGTGGCGGAGGCGATCCGGCCCATGTCTTCACAAGCGGGAGTAATGATCGTGCGATCCACCGAGTTGCCGTTCTCCTGAACGTACAATTCGCAGGTATCGATGGCCGTTTCGTCAAATCCGTCGCGGCCGAACAGGCGCTCCACCTTGCCGCCCGCGCCGGTCCCCTGGAACACCACGGAGACTTCCTCGCGCTTGACCATTTCCGCCCAGGAAACCTGCAGGGAAAGCACCTGCCCCGTTTTGAAGGTAACGAAGCCGTGGGCCGCCGCCTCGACATCGGTGATGCCGCCCTCGCGGTCCGGGATTCCCCAGGGACCTTTGAAGCGCTTGTCGGTCGCGAAGGTGTCGAAGGTGTGCGCCAGAACGTGCGCGGGCTCCGGGTAACCCATGAAGTAGAGCGCCAGATCGATCATGTGGAGCAAGTCGATCATCGCTCCTCCGCCAGCCATATCACGCGTCGTGAACCAACCGCCGAAGCCGGGGATGCCGGTGCGTCGGACCCACTTCGCCTGTGCGGAATTGATCACGCCCGCCAGACCGGAATCGATATATTCCTTCATCGCACACGATTCGGGCCGGGCGCGGTTGTTGAAATTGAACATCAGCACTTTCTTCGCCTCGCGCGCGGCCTCGATGACCGTCGTCACTTCCGCGGCGGTTAGCGCCGGCGGCTTTTCGCAAAAGACGTGTTTGCCGGCTTCGAGGCATTGGATGGAGAGGCTCGCGTGGAACTTGTTCGGTACGATAATGCTCACCGCGTCCAGCTCCGGGCATTCCTCAAGCATGCCCGCGACTGAATCAAATGATCTCGGAATCCCCCACTTTTCGCAAGCGGCCGCGGCAGCGCCCGCCGCGGGATCCGCGACGGCCACCATCTCCGCTCCCGCAAGACGGAAACCTTCGGCATGATAGCGCAACATTCCGCCCGCTCCGATTACTCCAACTTTGGTAGCCATATTTTAGTGAATTGATGGTAAATGGTAAACGGTCCGATCCTTATTGGTTCGATTTGTCGAAGGCCGCGTCGAAGGCGACCTTGCTCGACGGAAAATCCACGCTCCGGACGAACGCCGCCGCCTCCGCGCCGCCGTGCACGCGGTCCATCCGGGCGTCCTCCCATTCGACGGAGAGCGGGCCGGCGTAGCCGATGTCGTTGAGCGCCACCATCACATCCTCGAATTCGATGTCGCCGTGACCCAGCGAGCGGAAATCCCAGAAACGCCGCGCATCGCCGAAGTTGGTATGGCCGCCGAAGACGCCGACACTGCCATCACCATGGTTCCACCACGCGTCCTTCATGTGGACGTGATAGATGCGCTTGCCAAAATCGCGGATGAATTTGACATAATCGACCCCTTGGTATCCAAGGTGCGACGGATCATAGTTGAAACCAAACCGCTTGTGGTTCCCGACCGCGTCCAGCGCGCGCTGGGCGGAGGCGATGTCGAAGGCGATCTCGGTCGGATGCACTTCCAACCCGAAATTGACATCTGATTTCTCGAAGGCGTCGAGGATCGGGATCCAGCGTTTCGCAAAATCCTTGAAACCTTTCTCATAATACTCCTGCGAGGTGGGCGGGAAGGCATAGAGCGAATGCCAGATCGAGGAGCCCGTGAACCCGTTCACCACGGCCGGGAATTCATCCTGGCTCTTGCGGCCCGGCTTCGCGTTGAAGAACGCGCGGGCGGCCTTGCCGGTCGCGATCATCTGCTTCGCTGCGCGCTTGCGCACGCCTTCGGGATCGCCGTCGCCCCACACTTCCGGGGAGAGGATCGCCTTGTGCCGCTCGTCGATGTTGTCGCACACCGCCTGGCCGACGAGGTGGTTGGAGATCGCGTAGCCGGTGAGGCCGTGCTCGCTGAGGAGTTCCCATCTCTCCTTGACGTACGATTTCTTCGAGAGCGCGGCATCGACATCGAAGTGGTCGCCCCAACAGGCGAGCTCCAGGCCATCGTAGCCCATCTCACTGGCGAGCGGGGCGAGTTCTTCGAGAGGGAGATCGGCCCATTGGCCGGTGAAAAGAGTGACGGGGCGTGACATGGTGGGATTTGGCTCGGGGTTGGCGGGGGCGAGGTTGAAGGAAAGCGCCGCGGAGGAGGAAGCAAAAACATTCAGCCGATGGGTTGCCAGCCCGGTCGCAGGAAATCCGGAATTTTATCGGAAAAACCGATTGACCCCGTCGCCGGAACCTGCTTATTTCCCGGCGTCGCGACAATTGCAGGCGGCCCGATTGGACGTCCCTTTGGGTTTTTGGGTTTTCCCGGGGACAATCGATCGGGCCGCTTCTTTTTTTTGGAGATTCCGCACCGTTTCCGGGATCCTGGGTTGGCAAACGTTGCGAGGCCCTTCGAAGCCCTACCTCCCTCGCATCGCTTCCGCGACGAACCAATCCTCCAGCCGCTTCCGCGCCCAAGGGGTTTTCCGCAGAAACGTCAGGCTCGACCGGATCGTCGGATCAAACATGAAACAGCGCACCGGGATGCGATCCGCCAATTCCTGCCAGCCATGGCGATCGACAAGTGTCCGCAGAACCGTTTCGAGGGTGATCCCGTGCAGCGGATCATTCGGGTGCGACGACGGTGAGGCCATGATCTCCGGGAAATGTTCTCTCACTCGTGGATCCGGATCTCCTTCGGATCCCAACTGATCGGCGGGAACTCCATTTTCAGCCTCTTGAGGGTGTCGAGCATGATGCGGGCAACGCAGAGATTCCGGTACCACTTCCGGTCCGCGGGCACCACATACCAGGGAGCTTGATCGGTCGAGGTCTTCTCGAACACGTCCTCGTAGGCCGCCATGAAATGGTTCCATCGCGCACGGTCAGCCAGATCGTCCGGGTTGAACTTCCAGTGCTTCGCCGGATTTTCGAGACGGGATTCCAAGCGGGCCTTCTGCTCCTCCTTTGAAATATGGAGGAAGATTTTCACGATGGTAGTCCCCTCCTCCGCCAGCATCCGCTCGAAATCGACCACGTGTTTCTGGCGCCGTTCCCAGACCTCGTCGGGGAATAAATTCTTCACCCTAACGGCGATGATATCCTCGTAGTGGCTTCGGTTGAAAACGACCAGTTCTCCGTTCCGCGGAACTTTCGAATGCACCCGCCAGAGGAAATCGCGCGCCAATTCCTCCTCGCTGGGCTTTTTGAAAGCCCGCACGTGGATGCCCTGCGGATCGATCCGCGAGAACACGTGTTTGATACAACCGTCTTTACCGCCGGTATCCATCGCCTGCATCACCACCAGCACGCGGTGTTTGTTCTGGGCGTAAAGCAACTTCTGCAAATGCTGCAGTTCGAACTGGAGCTTGTCGAAATACTGGTCGAAGTCGTCCTTGGAACCCTCCTCCAGCAGGGTCTTTTCCCCGGCATCGATCTTCGATAGATCAACTTTGGTCCCCGGTTTCACCAAGTACCGCTCAAGTGCTCCGACGACAGGCATGGCCGGTTATCCGACGTCATCGTATGGATGACAAGGCCCGTCTCACCGCCATCCCCAGCCGTCCGGGCGAAGGGTGGATCGCAACCACTCTGGGACGCGACCGTCTGCGAGATTGATCTCGCAGACACTGAAGCCAACGTCCACTCTCTCTCCCTTGTCAGCTCAAGCTCCCTTCACTCATGGAAAGCTGGTGGATGACGTCCGCGTGCACGGTTGGTCCGTCGCAAGAGATTACCTTCCGCCCGATCAGGCGACCGAACTGTCGAAGGAAAGTCGCGAAGCGTGGCAACAGGGACAGTTCCGCCGTGCGGGAGTGGGTCGTGGCAAACAGCTTGCCATTCGCGAAGACGTCCGGACCGACCACGTGATGTGGCTCCGGGACCCGATGACCGCCTGCCAGCGCGATTATCTGGATCAGCTCGAAACGCTTCGGCTCGACCTGAACCGGAGTCTCTTTCTCGGCCTCATGGATTTCGAAGGCCACTTCGCCATTTATCCTGAGGGTGGATTCTACAAGGCCCATCTCGACCGGCACCACCAGACCGCGGACCGCATCGTCAGTGTGATTCTCTATCTCAATCCCGGCTGGCAGCCCGGCGACGGCGGTGAGTTGAAGCTCCGCACCACGCCGGGCGTCAACGACGGCCCGTTCGAAATCATCGAGCCGCGGCTGGGCACGCTGGTTTGTTTTCTGGCCGGCGATCATTGGCACGAAGTCCTATCCGCGAACAAAACCCGCGCCAGCATCACCGGTTGGTTCCGCGCGAGAGTTTAGCCGCCCTGCCGCGGAGCAATCCGGATTGGCAGATGCCTCCTGATCGGTTGAGAATTGCCTCCATGAATCGCCGCGATTGGATCCTTCTGGCGAGTTCGGCGTTGCTGCCCGGTTGCGGCGCGGGGGGGGCTGACGGTGCCGTTCGGAATTTCACCCATGCCGCGGCGGCCGTCGCTCGGTCCAGCGGGGACGGTTTCGGCGTATGGGAAAACGGCCGGCTCCTTCGCAGCCGGGATCTTGAGAAACGCCTGCCATCTCTCAGCATCACGAAATCGCTGGCGGCTCTCGCCGTCGTGCGGGCGGTTGGCGAAGGTTTGCTCACGCTGGACCGTCCCCTCGTCGATCTGGTCCCGGAATGGCAGGACGACCCGCGGAAGAGCCGAATCTCCGTTCGGATGTTGGTCAATCAGACCGCCGGTTTCGTTTCCGGAGTTTCGCAACTTTACCGCGCGCAAATCCCCGACAAAGGAAAGGTGGCGATCGCACTCCCTCTCGCGGATTTCCCGGGCGAGCGCTTCCGTTACGGCCCCGCCTCATCCGAAGTCCTCGCCGAGGTGATGCGTCGCGCGCTCCTCCCGCGGGGATCGACCACAGAGAGGCTGATCGGACAGCTCATGTCCCGAATCGGCCTTACCAGCCCCGACTGGCGCCGGGACGGCGCGAAGCGCCACTATCTTTCCACCGGCGCGGAATTCAGCGTCGCCGAGCTCGGCCGCCTCGGCCAAGTGGTCGGCAGCCTTTCGCAAGGCAATGACACAGCCGGCCTGCGGGCGGAGATTTTCCGGGACCTCGCCTCCCCGCGGCCGGCGAATCCGATGTTCGCCGCCGGAATCTGGTGGAACCGGAATGCGGCGGGATCCGGCGGCACAGCCATCGAGCCCGAAAGCGAACTGGCCGAGGTTCGCCCGCCATCCTTTTGGCGACGTGCCTGCTTTGCGCCCGATCTCGATCCCGAATGGCTGGCCATGGTTGGATCCGGTGGCAAGCGCGTCTATGTCCTGCCATCACGCAAGCTTGTGGTCGCCCGGCTCGGCCGGTCCCTGCACTGGAACGACGGCGCGTTTCTCCGTTCGCTCAGCGCTTGACCGCCAGCAGCAGGTTCGCCTCCCAGGTGTTGACGTGGTAGCCGGACCCGAAGTTGAGCGATGTGCTCGGATTCGCCGCATAGGCTTCCCGAAGATCCCGCTGGGCGTGCTTCGAGAATAGCTCGATCGGCTTGTGATAGTTCCCGAAGAACCGCAGCGACCATTCGGGGCCGGAGAGGTGGCGGTACGGAATCCCCGAATCGTCCTGGAGAATCGCCCGGGATTGCGTCAGGAAAAATTCCCGCGCCTGCGAGAAGCGGCTGTCGTGCATCAGATAGGACGCCGCCTTGAAATAGGTCAGACCGCTCCCGAGGCCCGCCAGCCAGTCGCGATGGGAACCCGCGAATCCGCTGTTAGATAGATCGCCCGACACATACATCGCCGCATGCCGTTTCCCGTCGGCACCGCGGAATTTCATTTCCACACCCGGACGTCCGCCCGCTGATATAGGATTCACTGAATCGACCTGCCCGCCTGTCATGGCAACGGTGCAAAGGAAGATCGGTGTCACTCCACGCAGCGCGCTTTGTTCCAGATCGGAGCGCATGTCTTTGGTGATGAAATAGCCGGCTTGCAACTGGGTCCGCGTCGCCTGTCGGAACGCCGCGAGCGCCCGCAGCACCTCGGCCGGCGGCATGGCTTCCAGCGCCGGCACCTCCCCCACCGGTTCCAGACCCATCAGCGCGTAGTTCGGCACCTGCGGAAACAACGCGCTCACATAGAGCAAATCGGGACCGCCGAATGGATACATCACCACCTTCTCGCGCCCGACCACCGGCGAGAGATTCGTTTGGGACCAATCCCGCATCCGCCCCACCCGGTGCCGCCCCGTCTGGCGCCAGACCGCATTCATCTCGCGCTGGTGAACCTGGTATTCCGCCGTCTGCTGGATCTGGGAAAGTGCAGCGCCCCGCCTCACCGGCCTGCCGGCGAGAAAAAGCGCGATGTCGTTCGGCCCGGCATTCCCGGAGACCACGGGAAATTCTTCCGGCCCGAAGGGACCTTGTGAGGACGCATCCGGCCTGGTGGGCCCGCACCCGGTGAGGATGGCCAGGAGAGGCAGCAGAAAATTGCGGAGTTTGAGGACGGCGGGACGAATCATGGCTTCGGAAAACTAGCAGGCGGCACGGTGGCATTCAAGCTCCGCCTGCTCCCGATCGCTGCGCATCATCCCCGGCCGTGCGGCGGCGCGAGATCCATCAGCGGGCCGAGCGGGACGATGCCGCTTGGATTGATGTCGTCATGCGTGATGTAATAGTGCCGCTTGATGTGATCGAAGTTCACCGTCTCCGCGATTCCCGGCTGCCGATAGAGGTCGCGCAGATAAGGAAACAGCTTGGGGTAGTCCACGATCCTTCTCAGATTGCATTTGAAGTGTCCGTAATAGACGGCGTCGAACCGGATCAGTGTGCAAAACAGCCGCCAATCGGTTTGGACAATGCGATCCCCGAGGAGATACCTTCCCCGCCCCAACCGTTCATCGAGCCGATCCAGTCCTTCAAACAACTCCTTGACCGCTTTTTCATAGGCCGCCTGTCTGGTCGCGAATCCCGCTCGATAGACACCATTGTTGACCTTTTGATAGATCTCTTCGCTCAATTCCTCCTGATCTGACGCGATATCGTCCGGAAAGAGATTGGCAGGCCCCTCAAACGCGTCCTGAAACATCCGGTAGATGTCGTCTTCCGAGTCCTCCTGCCTCACGAATTCCCCCGACTCCGACTGCTCCTGCGGGAACTGCGATCCCGCGGCCATGCCTTCCGCTAAGCCGGGACAGGTCTTGTCTCAACCGCATTTCTTCCGCGTGGCGGTCACATCTTCAGAAAATTCGCCAGCATTTGCTTTCCGTCCTGCGTGAGAATGGATTCCGGATGGAATTGCACGCCGTGGACGGGGTGCTCCCTGTGCCGGAGCCCCATGATCTCACCCTCCTCGGTCCAGGCGGTGATTTCGAGGCAATCGGGCAAGGTGTCGCGTTTCACGATCAACGAGTGGTAGCGCGTTGCTTCGAACGGGCTGGGCAGTCCGGCGAAAACACTTTGCGACCCATGGATGATCGGAGAAGTTTTGCCATGCATCAACCGGTCGGCGCGAACGACTTCGCCGCCATAAACCTGGCCGATGGATTGATGGCCGAGGCAGACGCCGAGTATCGGAGTGCTCGCGCCCATCTCACGGATGAGATCGCACGAAATGCCCGCCTCGTTCGGCGTGCAGGGACCGGGTGAAATGCAGATCCGTTCGGGCTTCATCGCTTTCACTTCGTCCACCGTGAGTGCGTCGTTGCGGAAAATCTTCATCTCCGCGCCCAACTCGCCGAAATACTGGACGAGGTTGTAGGTGAACGAATCGTAGTTATCTAAAACCAGGAGCATGAGAATTGGAGATAAGGATTTCCATCAGCCGAGCGTCCGCGCCAACGAGATCGCACGGAGCATGGCCTTCGCCTTGTTGACGGTTTCGTTGTATTCGTACGTCGGATCGGAATCGGCGACCACCCCCGCACCGGCCTGGACGTAAGCTTTGCCCCCCTTGAGCAAGCAGGTTCGCAGCGTGATGCAGGAATCATGGGAGCCATCAAAGCCGAAATATCCCACCGCCCCGGCATAGGCGCAGCGTTTGTTCTTTTCGATCGAGTTGATGATTTGCATCGCCCGGATTTTCGGTGCCCCGCTGACAGTCCCGGCGGGAAAGGTGGCACGCAGGACGTCATACGAGCTGTGCGAAGGATCGAGATCCCCGTGAACATTTGAAACGATGTGCATGACATGGCTGTACCGCTCGATGATCATGAAATCATCCACGTGGACGGCTCCATGTTTCGCGATACGGCCGACATCATTCCGAGCGAGATCGACCAGCATCAAATGCTCGGCGCGTTCCTTGGGATCGGCGAGCAATTCCGCGGCCAGCGCGTCGTCTTCCTCCGGAGTTTCCCCTCTCCAGCGGGTGCCGGCGATCGGGCGGATGTCGATGCGCCCGCCGATGGATCGGACGTGGACTTCGGGCGAACTGCCGACGAGCGCGAAGTCGCCCAGTTCCAGGATGAACATGTAGGGCGAGGGATTCACATGCCGCAGCGCCCGGTACAGATCGACCGGCGGGCGGTCGAAATCGGTTTCGAATCGCTGGCTGGGGACAAACTGGAAAATGTCTCCGGCGGCGATGAGTTCCTTCCCCTCGCGGACCATGGCTTCGTATTCCGCTTGGGTGGTGTTGCTTTGCGCCTCCGCCGGCTCGCCGCTCGTCAGACCGTTGAGTGCGGGGACGTGCAGCGGGCGGTTGAGGATTTCCACGATCGACTCGATCCGGCCGCGGGCGGCGGAATAGGCCTCCTCGGGTTTGGAAAACTCGCTGATGAAAGCGTTGGCGATGATCTGGAGCCGTCGGAGCTGGTGGTCGAAGACTAGGAGGGTGTCGGCCAGCAGGAACATCGCGTCGGGAATGCCGAGGGTGTCGGGCGGCGGCGGACCAAGCGAGGGTTCGAACTGCCGGACGGCATCGTAGGAAAGATAGCCGACCATTCCGCCGGAAAACGGAGGCAGGGTGCCGTGGGTGACCGGGCGGTATTTTTCCATTTCCCGCTCCAGGGCCGCGAGGACGTCGTCCTCCGCGGTGAAGGAGCGGGATTTGTTGCCGTCCCGAATGGTGATTTCCTTGCCGCGGGCTTCGAAAACCATCCGTGGATCGCTGCCAACAATCGACCACCGGCCGCCCTTTTGCGCGCTTTCCGCGCTTTCGAGCAGAAACGAATGCCGGCTGTCGCGCAACTTGAGATAGGCGGACAGCGGCGTCTCGAAATCCGCGGCGAGCTGGGTGTAGACGGGCACCACGTTGCCTCGCTCCGCCAGCCCGGCGAAGACTTCCATCGAGGGTTCGACCGGTAAGGAACTCACAGGGCGCGAAGCATGGCGGAGCGTGGCGCGAGGGCAAGCCCGGATGGCAACGCGAGTTTTTAGTTTCCAGCATTCCGGAATGGGGGGTGAATTCGTCCGTGTCGCAGCCCTACGAATCGCTCGAAGCCGAACTCCACGATCACTTTTGGGCGGCGGAAGACGAGGACTCCGAGGTGGCGTTGATGGCTGCGTTTCTGAAATGCCATCCCGGTCCTGCCCTTGAAGTCGGCTCGGGATCCGGCCGCTTGCTGCTGCCACTGCTGGAAATGGGCTTTGAAATCGAGGGACTGGAGCTTTCCACCGATATGCTGAAGCTGTGCCGCGACCATGCCGCGAGGAGAGAATTGCGGCCCGTCCTCCACCATGGTGACATGACATCGTGGCGGCCCGGGCGGCAATATGCCTCGATCCTCGCTCCCGCCTTTACTTTCCAGCTCGGCCCCAAACCGGAAGCGACCCTCCGCCATTGGCACAGCCTGTTGGAAGACAGCGGCGGACTCTATCTCACTATTTTCGTGCCCTACGCCGAGTTGCTGGGCGAACTGCCGGAGGGGGAATGGTATCGGGACCACTCGATGACACTGAATGACGGCCGAAAAGCGTGGGTGGAAACGCGCCATCGGCTGGACCGCCCCCATCGCCTGCTCCGCCGCGAGCACCGCTATCACCTCACCGGCAGTGTGCCCCGTTTCCATGAATCGGTCCAGATGCTGCGCTGGTTCGAGCCGAGCGAAATGCGCGCCTTGCTGGAGCAGTGCGGCTTCCGCACCACCACTCCGTTCGCGGATTTCGATCCACGACAAATCGCCGAAGATCCCAACCGGATGGACTTTGATGGCATTCTCACCTATCAAGCCACAAAGGTCTGATCGCGAGACCCCGCGCCTTGTCTTTCAGCGCCCCTCCGCCTCAAGCGCGTCAATCTCCTCGTTGATGCGTCCCATCAGGCGCTCCATGTCGCTCAGGTGGCGGCGCCTGCGCTCGTCCCCTCCAGGGGTCGAGCGAGAGGGAGGCGGTGCGCCTCCGGAATTTTCCCGCAGTGCCAGACGAGGCTGATCCGGTGCCTCCGCTTCGGCTTCGGCCAGCGCGTCCACCGGATCGGTCGCGTCCTGTTTGAGCAGTTCGGTCACGGCCAGCGAAGGCATGATGAACGAGCGGGTCCGGTCCGCGCGCGCCATCGTGACACCGAGAACCCTGCCCTGAAGGTCAACCACCGGTCCGCCGACCTGATTCGGCTTCGGCCGCATGTCGGTCTGGACGACACGTGAGAACGAGTCGCGGACATTGCTGATCGCACCACCCATCCGCTCCATCTGGCGCAACCGCTGACCGGAGAAATGGGGAATCGCGCGATCCTCCAGATTGCCGAGGGTGACTTCGTAGGTTTTCTCCCTGCCATTGGAATCGGCGAGAATTCTAACGGTGGCGCCGGGCGAAACTCCGCGGAGGACGTTCTGGAGCTCGAGGAGTCCCGAGATGGAGCGCCCCTCCACCTCGCGGATCACATCGCCCGGCTGGATGCCGGCGCTGGAAGCTCCGGTGTCGGGTGTCACGACCCGCACTTTCACGCCGGGGCCGGCGTAGCGACGCTCCGCCTCGATTCCCAAAAAGGCTTGGTCGGACTTGCGAAGGTTGCGCTCCAGCACGCTAACGACGCCGAAAGCGGCAGGGCGGCCGTCGGGCTGCGGCGCGGTGAGGAATTTGCCCAGTTCCGGCACTTCGAATGACCACTCAACGGGAACCAGCGGCTCGCCTCCGGTGATTTCAAGCAGGGCAAGATCCTCGTCGGCATACACACCAACCACGGCCACCTCCCGCAGCTCCTGGCCCGCGGCCTCCACGGTCAGATCCTGATAGGCCCGGGAGATTTCACTCCACTTGGTTAGAATCTTCGAGCCATCCTCGACCACCGTGCCGTAGGCGAGCCTGCGGGTGCCGGTCCAGATGCGGACGGTGGACTGCGCGGCCCGCGCCAGCACCGGGGCGATCGCCTCATTGAACTCCGCGGCCTGTTGATCGACCACACGCCGTTCTTCAGGCCGTAGCAAGGGGATGTCGTTCTGCGCCGACAGCGACATCGGGAAACAGACGGCAGCTAGAAAAAGTCGGTACGTTTTCATGGAAGGGAAAAGGGTGTCGTCACGTGGTTAGCGTTCGCCATAGAGCTCGGCGCGGCGCGCGAGAACCACTTGCACTTCCAGCTCGCGCTGGCCGCGGAGAATTCCCAGCCTGACTTCGTCGCCTGCCTGCCGCTTCGCAAGCACCTGGAGAAGTTCCTGGCCGTGGCGGATGCGGCTGCCATTGAGGGATTGAATCACATCGCCCACCCTCACTCCACCGGCGGCGGCCGGCGAACCGGGTGCGATGTCGGCGACCGGGACCCCCTGCCCCCCGCGGCGCTCACCCATGACGACGCCAAGCACCGGCATTTCCGGGTTGGCCATCGGATTCATTTCCAGACGGCCCCACGCTTCCCCCGCCAGCATCCGATCCCAATCGACGAAAAACCCGTCGATCCCCGCGTGATTGTTGTTTTTCAATGAGAAACCGATCGATGAATGGATTCCGACCAGCTTTCCGCTCAAATCGAAAAGCGGCCCGCCGGAATCCCCCCCGATCAGGGTGCAGTCGGTGGTGAGGAAGTTTCCCGGCCCTTCGGAAACCACACGGCCGAAGCGGACCGGCGGGGTCCGGCCCGGATCGTATCCCGCCGAGTGCCCCAGCGCGACCACCCAGTCCCCGGCCTTCAGCGGTTTGGAATCGCCGGTCTCCACAAATGGCCAAGGTCCCGGGTCGGTGATTTTCACCATCGCGATATCCTTCGAATAGTTCGCACCGAGCACTTTCCCCGGCACCTGCTTGCCGTCCGGAAAAACCACCACCACCTCCTCCGATCCCTGGATCACATGGGCCGCGGTGAGAATCAATCCGTCGGAGGAAATCACCACGCCGGAACCGGATGATTCGGTCTGGCCCGAAAGAAGCGCCACGGTCATCGGCAGCACCCGCTGGGAAACGGAAGAGACCTTTTCCTCCAGATTCACCAGGTCCTGTAGCGTGGCGGATGGGTCCCGCGCCAGCAACGGAGCAACGCCGAATCCCGCGATGAAGATGAAAGTGGGCAGAAATTTCATATTGTTGTGAGTTTGGAGCGACGCCATTCCGTCCATTCGTCTGCGACAGCAATCCGGGGTGGAACGCCGGAGAGCCTTGCGCTAATCTTTCCACGCCGATGCCAAAACGCAACCCGCCCGACACCAACCGACGACGAAATGACGCGAGTCCGCGCGTCGCATCCCGCTCGCCCGGTCCATTCTCCTTGCTGCTGTTCTGGCCTTTCCATCTCCTCAACCGGCTCACCCGCCGTTTCAGCCTGCCGGTGCGGCTCCTGATCCGCACGGTCGGACACCCGGCGATACTCGGAATCTATCTTGCGATCTTTCTCGGCTCCCTCTACGGCCTGCGCGCCCAGCGCTACGATTTGGGAAAAATCAATCTCATGCCCGAGCGGTCCATCATTCTCGACCGCCTGGGAGTGGAAATCGGCCGCATTCATGGGGAAAAACGCTCCATCGTCCCCCTCGACCAGGTCGCGGAGGATTTCCGCACGGCCATTCTCGCCCGCGAGGACGAGCGCTTTTACAAACACGGTGCCATCGACCCCGTCGGCATCGTCCGCGCCACCCTCAGAAATTTCCAGGGCAAGCGCGAGGGCGCCTCCACCATCACCCAGCAGCTCGCCTCCGATGTTTTCCAACTCAAACGCGGTGAGAAACGTGGGGATTGGCCCCGCCAGCTCGACCGCAAAATGCTCGAAATCGCGATCGCATTCCGGATCGAATCCGCGATGGAGAAGGACCGTATCCTGGAAGCATACATCAACCAGATCAACTGGGGCCGCCAGATCAAGGGCGTGGGCGAAGCCTCCCGGATCTATTTTGAAAAACATCCGGCGGAGCTGACGCTGTCCGAGTCCGCCCTCCTCGCCGGCATCGTCCGTGGGCCTGATGCTTTCAATCCGTTCAAATCAATCGAATCCGCCATCCGGGAGAGAGACACCACCTTGGATCGGATGGTCGCCTCCAAGGCCCTCACGGAGACCGATGCCGCCGCCGCCAAAAAGGACCCCATCGATGTCCGCCCGAACATCCGCCGCCAGATCCAGGAATCCTACGCGATGGACGCCGTCCGCCGCGATCTCGAGATCATCCTTGAACAGGAAAACATTGAGCTGGGTGGCCTCACCATCGTCAGCACCATCGATTTGCGGATTCAGGAAATGGGCGAGGAGGCTCTTGATAGGAAACTGCGTGAGATCGAGCGCGGCTCCGGCTACCCGCACCAGACCCGCACCGCCTGGCGCGCCCAGCCGGAAGACACCCGCGGCGAGCCCGGCTATCTCCAGGGTGCCGCCGTCGTCGTGGAAAACCGCACCGGCGCCGTTCTCGCCGTCGTCGGCGGCCGCGATGCGAACGAGTCCCGCTACAACCGCGCCATCCAGGCGCGCCGCCAGATCGGCTCGCTCTTCAAGCCCTTCGTCTATCTCGCCGCCTTCGATCGTGGCCTGCGCCCGGACACCCGCATCAGCGACGGCCCCATCCAGCCCGGCGAAATCAAGGGCGGCGGCAACTGGCGGCCCGGAAATTCCGACGGGAAATTCGGCGGCATGCAGCCGGCTTCCTACGGCCTCATCCGCTCGCGCAACACCATGTCCGTCCGCGTCGGCAACTTCGCCGGACTGGGAAACGTGAAGGAAGTCGCCACGGCCGCCGGCTTCAGGAACCCCATGCCGGACGATAATCCGGCCTCGCTGCTGGGTACCTGGGAATCCTCCCCTTGGGAAGTCGCCGCCGCCTTTTCCATCTTTCCCAACGAGGGCATCCGCTACCGCCCCTACCTCATTTCCGAAATCAAGGATCGGGATGGCAACGTCCTGTATCCGCCGCTGGACGACCACGGCAAACCTTCGTCGCCAATGGTTTCCTATCCTGCCGCCCGCTCCGGCTCCGCCTGGTCCGTCTCCCGAATCCTCAACGAGGCCGCCACCACCGGCACCGCCTCCTCGGTCAAGCGTCTCGGCTTCGACAAGCCCACCGGTGGAAAAACCGGCACCACCAACGACTTCAAAGACGCCTGGTTCACCGGCTACACCTCCTCGCTGACCTGTGCGGTATGGGTCGGCTTCGACACCCCGAAAAAAACCATCGACGGCGGCTACGGTTCCACCCTCTCGCTCCCCGTCTGGGTCGATATCATGAAAACCGCCGACCGCCTCGGCTACAAGGCGGGCGAACTCCACAGCAACGTCAACCTCGTCCCCATGCGTCTCTGCCGCCTCTCGGGAAAACGAGCCACCGCCGGCTGCGAGCATGACGACAATGCCTACGATGATCGCGTCCCCGCCGACATCGCGCTGCCGGAAAACGACCTCTGCCCCATTCACCCGGCGCGCGCCCAGCCCGTCTCCGAGGCGGACCTCAGGGCCGAGCCCGTCCCTCCCCGCGCCCGGCCCGCCCCTGAATCCGCCCCGCCGGCTCCCCGTCCACGGCCCGTCGAATCCGCCCGCCCGCCGCGCGCACTGCCGG
This sequence comes from Verrucomicrobiales bacterium, assembly GCA_038256845.1. Taxonomy (GTDB): domain Bacteria; phylum Verrucomicrobiota; class Verrucomicrobiia; order Verrucomicrobiales; family Akkermansiaceae; genus Luteolibacter. Next base: position 54,392 of record JBBSJY010000004.1, read on the forward strand.
TCGAAAACATCCCCCGCCGCGCCGTGCCCGTGGAGGAGCCTCCCCTCCGGGCCCTACCCGTCGAATAGACCGGCTTTCCCAAGAAACGGGGGTGCTTCGAAAGCCCCGACCGAGCGCGGCAGGATCTGCCGGATGGCATTGAAAAACTTGGCACGCCGTCCCGGAAAACCGTCAGCTCGGCTGCCAGCCGGGTTCGCTCAGCCAGGCGCGCAGATCCCGCAATTCACTCTGGGTGCCGAGCGCGAGAATCCGGTCGGAGGGGCAAAGGATTTCCGCTCCGCTCGGGCTGAGAATCCGCTTTCCTCCACGCTGGATGCCCATGAGCTGCACCCCCGTGAGGCCGAGGATTTGCAGCTCGGCAAGCGTCCGGCCGGCCCGCGGCGAATCCTCCGGGACCGCAAGCGATTCGAGAATCGTCTCGTCGAAGTCGGATTCGTTTCTCGTTTTCCCCTCCTCGTTGAGGAACGGCATCGCCTTGCCAACTTGCTCGTGCGAACCGAACAGCAACAACCGGTCCTCCGGATAGAGAACGAAATTCGGTCGCGGATTGCTCACCACCGTCCCATGGCGCTCCACCTCGACAATCGAACAACCGAACTGGGATCTCAAACCCGTCGCTGCGATGCTGGAGCCCGCGTGGATCGATTGCTCGGGCAGGACAATTTCCGACAACTCCACGTCCCACTCTTCCACCGACTCCCCGTCGTGTCCGGTTGGCAAAGCGGCGATTCCTGTTTTTTCGGTCTCCACCGCTCGCTGCAAGGTCGTGTGGAAACGGGCGTGGAGATTCACGATGCGTTGCCAGAAGAAGACGATCACCGGCACAAAAGCGCAGATCACCACCAAAGGAATCCACGGCACGGTGGCGGGGATTGGCAGAAGTGAAACCACCAGCAGCAGCAATCCGCCGGTTCCGATAAAGATCAGACTGCGGCGCACCAAGCGCCGCAGCGGAACCGCACGGCGGCCTTCCCCGGCGAAGGATGAGGCAACCGCATCACTGAGAAATGCGATGCCACGCCAGACCGCCGCAACCAATACGAGCGCGATCAGACTGATGATTGCCCAGAACACAGGTTCCCAAACGAACGGGTATCCGGCCCGCACGAGGAATACCTCGATGGCGGCCGCGACCGGGTGGGAAAAGCCTAACAATCCGATCAGCAGGAGCAGCTCGATGGCAACCAACCCCGCACGGCGCTTGCACGCCAGCCACACGAAATTCTGGCGATAGCGGTTCCCGGCCAGCTTCAACCATTGCCGGTATCGATCAAGGAAGCGGCGCATCGGGTCGGGTTGCCACGCGTCGATCGCGCCCGCCAAGGGCATGGCATTCCTCGCCAAAATGGGTGCGAGAATGGCGGTCACGATGGAAACGGCGACCGCAATCAGATAGAACGACGAATCGAAAACCGCGGCAGCCACTCCGATCTGGGCGATGATGTAAGAGAACTCACCAATGGGTGTCACTGTTAGGGCGGAAGCGATGGCGACCTTCGGCTCGGAGCCGGTTACGACGAAAGCGGTGACTGCGGCCAGCACCCGGGCGACGATCGCGAAGGCGGCGATGGCGAGGATCATCGGGATATGGTCGATGATTCCGGAAACATCGATCAGCATGCCGATCGCCACGAAGAACATCGCGCTGAACATGTCCTGGGCGCCCGAAAGCCGACGTTCGATGGTGGCCTTGAATCTCGTTTCAGCGACGACGACTCCAAACAAAAACGCACCCAGGGCGATGGAAAACCCGGCCCGGACTGCTGCGACACCGGCGGCGAAAAGAAGCCCCATCACGAGGATCGACTTCAGATCCGCATCGGATGCCTTGCCCACCTTCTCGAACAAGCGCGGGATGAGGAGCAGCCCGCCCACCAGCAGGATTCCTACAAACCCAATCAGCAGCAGCAAGGTTTGGCCCAGGGCAGCCCCGCCGCCGATATCGCTGCCGAGCCGCGAGCCGATCAGGGTCAGCATGATCACCGCGACCACGTCCTCA
>JBBSJY010000005.1:0-50417 GCA_038256845.1 Verrucomicrobiales bacterium
AGGCCGCTCAGGACGACGTTTTGATACCCACTGGTCGCGGGAAGGGAGTTGAAGCCGCCCACCTGGAGGGGCACGCCGTTACTGGTGACGAGGAGCTTGTTCGCGCTTGAAGTGATATTGGCCCGGATCGTCAGGTCGTAGAACCCGGCCGTGGCCACATTGCAGGTGTATTCATACCAGTCCGCTTCTTCGACCTCCGAGATATCGTAGCCTCCGGAAGTGTCTTGGGTGTTGGGCAGGGTGATGCGGGTGAAGGGCCGGTAATTGGACGCGCCACTCCAGCCATCCACGAATTTGAAATAGGCGATGGAGTTACCCGGGTTCGAGTGGCTTTGCGCCGCATTGAATTGAGGATCGGGCGTCGCGGAAGTGGGATTCGCGGGGTCGACAATCGCGTCGAAATCTTCCGCTTCAAAGATGCCGGGGATGGCTTTGATTCCATTGTAAGTGGTCTGTGCTGATTTGCTCCAGGGATGAACGGCCCATTCGGTTTCACCCGTGAGGCCGAGATTATCGGTGGCGATGGCTTTTAGGCGGACATAGCCCTTGGTGGGAACGAGATAGGTGCAGGAGTAGGGCGCGGAGCTGGCGGTGCTTATCAAGATCCCGTCTGCGTAGAAATCCACTTTGGCCACGGTGCCGTCAGGGTCGGAGGCGTTCACTTGCAAATATTCCGGGCGATCATTACCCACATAAAGAGGTGTGGGGCGGACGACGGAAACCACCGGTGGCTGATTTCCGACCACCACCTTCACCGCGTCGGCCTTCACAACGGCACCGGTATTATCCGTGGAGATGGCCTCAAGCCAATGTGTGCCATTCGTGGCCGTCCACGTGTGGGCGTAAGGGGCGCTGGTGTCGGTAAAGACGAGGACGTTGTCCACGTAGAATTCAACCTTCGCGATGGTGCCGTTGGAGTCGGTGGCACTGGCGGCAATGTTGACCGAAGTGCCGGGGGAAACGAGCGCCCCATAAGCGGGCGCGGTGATCGCGCACACGGGCATGGCGTTGCCCGGAAAGGTGATCGGCCCGTCGGCCACGCTGGTGCCGCGCGTGGGAGTGAGAGTGAGCTGGCGGGTGACCGGATCCAAAATTAGCCGATCAATGCACAGTTGGCGTTTAACTGAACTGGATGTGGTGGCGTCGGGGCGCTGCTGATACATATGCCAAAGTCGGCCACCGGCGTCGGTGAAATTACAACCATGGCCGGGGCCGTAGATGCCCTTGGCGTCGTTGCGGACGATGAGCGGGTTATTGGTAGCTTTAACCCAAGGCCCGAGCGGGCTTTTGGCGGTGGCATAACACGCGCGGTAATCCGGGCCTGCCCAGTCGGCGTTGGAATAGATCATGTAATAGGTGTCGCGATCGCGCCAGACTTCGGGGCCTTCCACAAGGGGCTTATAACCTGGATTCTCTCCTTCGGCTGGGCTGCTGTAACGGATCATCACCCGGTGCTCGCTCTTATTCCCGTTCCACGAGGTGGAGGTGGGCATCTCGCGGCCCATGATTTCCATCCAGCCCGCGTGGTTCGACCAAAGGGCGTAGTAAAGGTAATATTTTCCATCCCAGTCCCGGAACATAAAAGGATCGATGGCACCGCCGATGATGGGGAACTGGGTTTCGCTGACGTTCGTGAACGCCGAGTTCAGGGATGTGCCGGTGGCCGCGACCACTTTGAATCCTTTCGTGGCCATCATCACGTATTTGCTGATTGCAGGGTCCCAATGCACATCGGGGGCCCAGATGTTGATTGTGCCATCGCCGGGGCTCCAGATGGTGGTGCTGCTGGAGGTCCAGTTGACCAGATTGGTCGAGCTGTGATATTTGTAGGTCTTATTGTCGCCGGTGGTGTAGAGGTAAGAAGTTCCGTTATTGTTGGAAACGATGCACGGGTCGGCGTTGCCAGTGGTGATGCGCGGGTTCGTGTAGGCGGTCTGCGCGGCCGAGGCTGAGCCGGTGACGGCGGCGGCCAAGCAGAGGATTGCGGCCAAAGCGCATTGAACGTGTGCAAGGATTGTGGCGACTCTTAGGCGAAGGCGGGAAGTGATCATCGTAGAAGGATACATAGGCTATTTGACGCCTGTAGGTTTTAATAAAGAATGCCTTACTATCAAGGCGAAGTGACTCGAACACGGGCGAGGCGCTCTCAGCAGCGGCAGCAGTATCGGCAACCGTGACACGCTCAGAAGTATTGTCAATAGGGGAGGCGCTTTGGATGACGGAGCTGTTAACCGCCCAATTTCTGCCCATCCTTGAGAACGGTGCAGTCAGCGCGCAGAGCGAAGTTAGCTGCATAGGTGGAGGTGAGAGCACTGGCCCACGCCAGCAGCATGACTGGAAAAATATTGGGGGTTTTCACAGTAAGTGGCGAGATCAATTCACGGTAATGCGCACGCGGACGAAGCGTTTTGCTGGCGAAGAAAGAGAATCTGTCACGGTCACGCGGTCGAAGGTGTCGTCGAGGGAGGTGGCAATTTCGGTGGCGGAGGTATTAACGCCCCACGAGGCTAATCGGCATGCTGGCGCTGATGTCGCCAACGGGGGGTCCGTTTGAATTGATGATGAGTTGCACGGTACCGACGCTTCCCGCAGCGACCACGAGAGAGGCTGGCGAAGAGGTGATGACAAAGCCCGAATCAATTTGTTCCCGGTTGGGCTGACGTAATAGGTGGTAGCTTGAGCGTTTTAGGGTTTCGTCACACGGAGTCGGGCGAATCGCGTGGTGGGTGCGGCCTCGGAGTCCGTCACAGTGACACGCTCGAAGGTGGAATCGAGATAGGTGGCGCTTTCGGCTGCGGAACTGTTCACGTCCCAGGAAGCGAGAGTGTCGCTGAATAGGACTGTGTAGGTGATGCCGGGGTTCGACGAGGGTTTTCGGCGAATATAGGTGATTTGTAGTTTCCGGGTGGAATCTTCAATCGTGGCATAAGGCAATCCGGAGCGGCCGAGAGCAAGGAGGGTGGAAACGTTGGGAGAAGCCAAAGTGGTGGCCTGGCCGTTACCCGGGCCGATCATGTTAAACGCGTATTTGAGCAAATTCTCCACTCCGTCGCCCGCAGGGGTAAGCAGATCCTGCGAACCGTCTGCCTCGAGGCCATGAGTGCCGCGGAAGGAGGCGAGGGCATTCGGCGGGGGCGGCACGGTGAATGGCGTCACGGCGGCGAGGGAGGTACCGACGCGGAGTTCGTCAAAGACCATGGCATTGGCTACGGCAGCGCGGGTTTGCAGGTTGCTAAGGCCGGGGAAATTCCGGCCGCTCACCACCGCGTGGGGGGCACCGGGCGCCTGGCCGAGCGGGGGATTGATCCAAAGGGAGATCGTATCGGTGGCGCCTGCGGCGAAGTCGAACCGGAGCAAAAAGAGCGTCGGCGTATTCAGAATGAGCGAGGTGCCGGGGCCAGTCGCTGCGGTGCCGTTCAGGCTCCACCCGCTAGGAGTGTTGCTGATGTAAAAGTTGTCGGTGCCATCATATTTGAAGCTGAAGCGGAAGGCGTCTGCGGTGGAGCTGCCGGTTTGACCAAGGAGGCTAACGTAAACACTGCTGCCATCCACGCCGAAGTTGCCGGAGCTGGTGCCGCCTATGCGCTGGGCGAGGAAAGGATCGGGGTTCATTCCCTGATAGAAGTAGGGCTGTCCTCCCCAGGTGGCGTTGTTGACGCGGCCTGCGCCGCCGGTTGTCACGAGCGTCTTGGTGCCTTGAACGTAGGTCAGGCCGGTGACGACATCGGTGGTGACGCCCCAGGTGCCGCGCAGGCCGGTGCCGGTGCCGGAAGGGTTGCCACCAATGTTGGTTGTGGGAAGTCCGTTACCACCATTGAGTCCGGAGTCGGGATCCGGGTTGTTGGCACCATCGGGGTAGGCGAAGGGTTCGTGGACGATGAGGCCGGCGGTGGCGCTGATTGAAAAAGTCACGACAACAGGCGCGGAGGAGCCGATACCGTTCGTGGCGGTGAAGACCGGCGTAAATGTTCCCGCAGCAGCAGGCGTGCCGCCGAGCAGGCCAGATGTACTATCCAGACTCACTCCCGGAGGCAGGCTTCCGCTGGTGAGGGCGTAGCTGGTGACTGGGCCGTTCGCGATGATCTGATAGGAAAACGGCCAATTGACCACGCCGCTGTTCGTCTGTCCGGCGGTGATCGACGGCAGGGTCGGATCGTTTGCCAGAAACAAGGTGAAGGCACTGTAGGCGGGACCGGTGGCGGTTGAGGCGACCGCGGTGAGACTGCGGGCTCCCCGTGCTGTGGGCGTCCAGGAAAGGGCATAGGGGGAAGTCGTATCTTCGCCGATCTTGGTGTTGCCGTCGTAGAACTCCACCTTCGTCACACCTGAGCCAAAGCCATTTTCGCTAATGGAAAGCGCTACCGCACTGCCCGTGAGTCCGCTGGCAAACTGCGCCGGCGCACTGAAGGTGATGCTCGGCAGCGAGACAAACGCCCGGTAAGCGCGCGCTGCCGATTCCGTTGGCAGCCACGAATCGACCAGCGCGTTCGCCACGTCCTTGATTCCACTGAAAGTCGTATCGGAACCGATGTTCAGAAACCTGCTCGAGCCGCCGGGAAGCTCGTAGAAGGCGGAGGTGCCTTTGATGTTGGTGGAGTTTCGCGCACCCCACCAGCCTGCGGAGAGAGGGAGGGAGCCGAGCACTGGCGCGGTGGCAGCGGTCGGGGCGAAGGTGGCAGGATAGCGGCCGCCCTCCATTACCTGATCCAGCCAGTAAAGGGCGACGGAATTGTAACTGGCTCCGGTGTTCGAGAAGGTGTGGCCGCGACCCCAGCACATCATGGCGGCAGCGCGGGTAAGGCCGGCTTTACGGAATTCGTTGAAGCCAGGAAAAATTATCGAGGGCGGGCTTTGCGTGTTTTCGAGCTGGCCACCGAGATTAAGTGCGGGAATCTCCTTCGCGAGCGGGCTCAGAGTGGAGGATTTGAGCGGAAGTGGAGGGTAATCCCATCCCTCCTGACCGATGGCAGCGATGGTTCGCTCCGGCCAGATGTCGAGGGATCCGGATGTCGTATAGGAGCCCGCCGACATCCCGCTAAGGACAAACGGCGCGTTCGCAATTTCCGCGCGGCCGGTCGTTTTCGCAATTTGCGTGAGCCGATCGGCCAGAAATCCAATCTGCGGATGGGGAAACTCGAACCGGTTCAGCTTACTGGAATAGTTACCCCTCGGGCTGGCGATCGCAAACCCCCACAAATCGGCGATTTTTCGGAAGTTGGGATCCGTTGTGAAATGTCGGTCGTCACCTCCGGATCCGGGCCACCAGAAGAGAACGCCGCGGACTGGGCCGTTGCCTGTGGGTAGGGAGACGCGGAAGGTCGAGCCGTCGATGTTGTCGTTGATGTTATAAACGGAGGAGGCGAGGTTCTGGATGGTGAGCAGGGCGGAGGGCACTGTTCCGAGCACGGCGCTGTTCGTCGGGTTCGAGAGCTTGACGGCCACATTCATCGTGCCGTTGCTGTTGCCCGTCGCGGGCAGCGGAACGGTGAAGGTTTTTACCGAGCTGTCGCCGGCCGTCCACGTCAGGGTGCCGCTGGTGGCGGTGTAGTTCGTCCCCGCTACGCCCGCGCCGATCGCAATCTGATTCGTGCCGACCGCAGGCAGCGTGCTGCTGATGGCGTAGTTCACCGAGACGCTGCCGGTCGTGCCGCCATCGCGCCGCACGGAGATGAGGACGTTGCTTCCATCCGCCCCGTAAAAACGGCGTGATGCGAGGTTGATCACTCCCGCTGCCGGTGACTGGGCGTCGCTGATCTCCAGCTGCGCGGTAGCGTTGGTTCCGAGGGTCGCGCCGCCGGAAGGAGTTACCAGCCGGGCGGAATAGGTCACCGTTCCCTGCACAAGCGGGGAAGGGGTCAGGTTGTAACGCGTCTCTCCAAAAGCCTGGTAGTTGAAGGGCAAGGCCTTGGGCGCACTGTCGCCGTCGGCCCAGGTCAGGGTGCCCGCCGCGACCCACCGGCGGGTGTTGTCGGCGAGGATGTAATTGGCGTCCTCAACCGCGTTGTCGCTCGTTTCACCTACCCAGACGCAATAATTGGCGCTGACGGTTCCCGTGCTTCCGCCGGTGCGGGTCACCGTCATGGTCGGGGTGAGATACTTGGAAGTGCCGACGGTGATGAAATCCGCTTCCGACGCGGTAAACAATGGCTGGCTGAACTGGAGGGTGCCGGACTGGGCCCAAGCGCTGGCGGCGGAGGCGAGCATGGCGAGACCAAGCCGATTCAGGAAGGATCCGGTCGTTATTACGGAGGGATTGGAAGGGCGCGGTGAACGGGTGACGTCCTCAGGTTTTTTCACTTTCATGCTTGGGATTTTGGATGGAAAAGGCGCATCTTACTTCTCCTGTTCTATCCCTGCGGACCACGGGAATCAAGGACAAGCTCAAAAACGAGTTCAGGATGGCATGTTCAGGGGGAACCCTGATGGGTGGGAACCAGGCCCGGGTGTTGGGAGACTGGCGGTGGAAGGCCGCTTTCCAAATGGCAGTTACCATGGTGATTGTGGCGCCTGAGAATCGCCCTCATCTGCGCCCGTCCCATTAGGTTCCGGGTAGCTATTCAGGCCGGTTGAGATGGTGGATTCCACGGCGTGGCCGAGGCGGGTTTTCCGGACTGAGACAAATCCGCTCGCCACGTGGACGGGAAGGTGTTGAATTGGGGGAGCCGCATGGAAATCCTCAAGACGCTCCTCAAGGTGATGGTAATCGCCTTCGTGTATCTTGGGATCGGACCGATGCTCGGGGTTTTCCTCAAGGGCAGGGACAGGGCGCGGCGGATCACGCTGGGATTCATGGCGTGGTGGCTGGTGCGCCCGCCTTCGGATTTCACGCTGATGCTGTATTCGATCGATACGTATCGCGGCCATAGCCGCGGTTTCGAGTTCAATTTCATCGAGGCGATCGCGATCGGCCTGGCTCTGGCGGCGCTGTTGGAGAAGAGGAAGGATTTCCGTTTCCTGCCGCCGGGCTTGTGGGCCTGGTTCCTGTGGATCGCGGTGGGCCTGATCTCGGTTCCGGGCGCAATGAATCCGATCTACGCGCTGATGCCGGCGTTCAAGTTTGCGAAAATGGCGTTCGTGTTCTGCGGGGTGTTCGCGGCGCTGCATGACGAGCGGGATGTGAAGGCGATGATGCGCGGCTTCGCGGTGGCCCTGATCATGCAGATGTTCCTGTGCCTCTGGGAGCGCTATGTGCAGGGCGGCTTCCGGGTGACGGGATGGTTCGAGCACCAGAACCCGATGGCGATGTGGTCCTACATGGTGGCGATGCCCATCCTCGGGCTGGCGCTTTCGAAGGAAACCTCGCCGCGCGACGTGATCCTGTTTTTCTGCGCCTTTGCGGCGGCCGGTCTGGTGGTGGTGCTTTCGGTGTCCCGCGCCTCGCTGGCAGCCTTCGGCGTGGGCTCGGTGCTGGTGATGATGGCCTCTTTCGTGCAAGGGTTCACGGTGCGGCGCTTGGCGCTCGGTGTGGTCGGTGCGGTTGGCGGTGTGGTGGTGCTGGCCCTGGCGGCGGACACGTTCATGGAGCGGATGGGCGAGGACGACTCGCCAGAGAACGATCTCAGGTTCGCGCTCAACCAACAGTCCGCGGCGATGGCCCGGGACCGTCCGCTGACCGGTATCGGGTGGAATAATTTTGGCCTGGCCAATAGCAGGCCGCAGGGGGCGAAGTATTCGAAAATTTTGGAGCGTTGGGAACAGAACCGGGGACGGAACATCTACCCGCAGCAGTTCGAGGCGAATCCCCTGACAGAAAGCCTCTATTGGCTGCATCTCGCCGAAATCGGCCTCCTGGGTTTCTCCGCTTTCGTCCTCTTCTCGCTGATCACCCTGTGGCATGGAGCGCGGGTGACGCTTCATTTCCGGAACTCGCCGCTGGGGCTGTTTTTCCTAGGCGTAACGGTGGCGCTTGCAATCACCTATTTCCACAGCCAGGTCGAGCGGGTGTTGATGCAAACGAAGAACCTGACCACCTGGATCCTGTTCTGCGCGATTTTCTCGCGCGCCGAGTGGTGGCGGCGGCGCGACAAGGCACGGTTGAAAAGTTAAATCAGCTGCCGCGATTCCAGCAGGCCGGTGAGGATCGCCGAGAGCAGTGAGACGTGCGGCTGTCTCAGCACGAAATGGTGCCCGCCGGTGATGCGGTGGGTCACGCAAAGGGCTCCGAGCACCTGCCAGCCGCCGTTCTTGACGGGGATGGCTCCGTCATCTTCGTCGGACATCAGCACCTGGAGCTCACCTTGATAGGATTTCGGGAAATAGCGGTTGATGGCGCGCATGTTCGTCCGATAGATCACGGACCGGGCAAAGCCGTCGTCCGCCGGTTCCGCTGGTGCGGTTTCTGTTCTGTTTCCCGCCACGCGCCGCTTGAGATAGGAAATCTTTCTCTTCAACGGCATCTTGAGCAGGGCCATGATTTTCGCCAGCTTCAGGCGCTTCGCCCGGGATGGATCGGCCGGCGACTGGGCGAAAGCCTCGATCAGGATGACGAATGGTTCGGGATCGCCGGCAGCCACCAGTTGCCTTGCCATCTCGTAGGCGACGATGCCGCCATAGCACCATCCGCAGAGAATCCACGGGTGGCCTTCGAGGCGGGGACGCAGGGCTTCGATGTATGCGGCGGCCATTTCCTCTATGCTTTGATGCGCCTCCTCCGGTAAATGGAGGCCCTTGGAAACAACACCGAGGCAAGGGAGTGAGGAGGGCAGCTCGGTGGCCAGATTCGCGTAGCCGAGCACGTCTCCGGGAGTCGCGTGGATTAGTACCAGCGGGGTTGCTCCGGGATCTCCGGTGCGAAGTTGGAGGATCGGTTCCCATGAAGTGCGGGGTTTCCCGTAGCCTTGGCGAATGCGCTCCGCGAGCAGCCTTGGCGAGGAATCGACCGCGAGTTCGCCCGGCTGCAGGTCCACTCCGGCCTTGGCCAGGCTGGTCGCCAGGATCATGGCAGACAGGGAATCGCCGCCCTGTTCGGCGAAATCGGCAGATAACCGGACGGCGGACGGATCAATGCCGAGAACCTCGGCGAAGACCGACGCCATCCACATTTCCAACGAATCCGCGCTGCCGTATTCTTCCGATTCTTCTGGCAGTTGGGGATCCGGCAGCGAGCGGCGATCGACTTTTCCGCGTGCGTTGAGCGGCAGGCTTTCGAGAAAAACAAACGCTGCCGGGATCATCCAGCCCGGCAACTCGCGGCGCAGGGCCGTGCGGATTTCCGCTTCTGTGGTCGCGGCCACCACCCACGCGACGAGCTGGCGGCGGCCCTCGATCAGTGGCGCGCCGACGTGCGCCTGGCGGACGCCGTCAACGGTTTCCAAGCGTGCGCGGATCTCATCCGGCTCGATCCGTTTGCCGCGGATTTTCACCTGGTCATCGACCCGGCCGAGGAAATGGAGAATGCCGGTTTCATCCATCGAGGCAACATCGCCGGTGCGGTACCATGCGGGAATGCCGGGCCTGTCGCCGGGGAGGAAGACCGCTGCCGTAGCCTCCGGGCGCTTTAAATAACCCAAGCCTACCCCCGCGCCGCCAAGCCACAATTCTCCCGGGCGGTTCGCGGGCGCGGTCCGGCCCGCAGCATCCACGATCCGGACGTTCATTCCGGGCAGCGGGCGGCCGATCGGAGGATCGGAACCGTCGACGGGGATTACCAACGGAGCGGCGGTGGCGACGATGGCCGTCTCGGTCGGGCCGTAGGTATTGAAGACCGGAATCTTTCCGTCACAAGCCCGCCGCCATGCCTCGGTGGAACCCGCGCCGGCTTTTTCACCGCCGATGATGACAGCGCGCACACACGCCGGAGGACTCGTTTTGCTGGCCTCCAGCCAAGCGCACCAACCGGCCCAGTAGGCTGTTGGCAGGTCGGCTATGGAGATTCTGTTCGCAATGAGAAATTCCTGATAGCGCTCGAAGGATTCGAGGATGAACTCCTCGCGCGGCACCAGGCAGGCTCCTGCCAACAGTGTGCCGAGAATTTCCTCAAGCGCGGCGTCAAAGCCAAGCGAGGCGAACTGCAGCACGCGGTCGGCCGGGCGGAAATCGAGCATTTTCCCGATGGCGAGCACTTCGTTGTGGATGCCGTGGTGATGGTTGATTACACCCTTGGGCTCGCCGGTGGAGCCGGAGGTGAAAAGCAGGCAGAACGGCAGCCACGCATCATGCGGCTCGAAGGGCGCCGGCGGGGTGGCTCCCGGGTGCAGTTTTTTCGGATTGATTCGCGGGATGTCCCCGCCGCCCGGAACATCGCTCACCAGAGCCATTGGCTCCGCGATTTCGAGCATGCTCCGCAACCGGTCCGGCGGGATGTCCGCATCGAAGGGCATGTAAACCGCCTGGATGCGGGCGCAGGCAAGCACGACGACGGGTGCGTGCGCCCTGTCGTCGATTCGTGACGCCACCGGATCGCCCGGACGGATTCCCGCCACCCACAAGGCGGCCGCCAGGCTTTCCGCATCCGCCATCAGTTCCGCGTAAGAGGTGGTCACACCGTGCGCAAAACGGGCGGGGGCATCCGGGGCGGACATGGCGGTTTGATGAAACGCCTGCCAGATCCCGCCGAACCCGGATGCGAGCGCGGGTCCGTCCGTTCCGTGGGCTTCGATTTGCGAGAGACATGCGTCTGCCAGGGGCTCAAGCCCACCGAGCGGCGTGTCCAATGGCGCATCCGCGACCAGTCGGATCGCTTTCAGCCAGGTTGCGGCCAGGTGTTCGGCCGCCGGTTCGGAAAATCGTTCAGGCAGGGCTTCGATCTCAATTTCCGAACGGATACCCAGCCAGGCAGAGGCGGTCAGCGGCTCGCCCGTCCGCTCGTGGATTTCTATGGAATCGACGAAACCGGCGGGAATGTGTGGCAGCACCAATTCCTCCAGCGACGAATTCTCCGTCATCACCACCGCATCCCAGAGGTTGCCGGCGGGGCGGCCGAGGCCTGCCGCCATTTCGCGCGGATCGGCCCGGGTGAAATCCCGCGCCGCAAGGACGGCTTCCCGATAGTGCCGCAGGGCATCGCCGAGTGTAAGATCTTTTTCCATACGGGTCGGGATGGGTACGGTGGTCATCAGGTATCCCGCGGCGGTTCTGCCTTTCGGCACCGCCCAATGGGCGGAACGCACCACTCCCAAGGAAACCTGGTCATATCCACCGACGCGTGCGACCGCCCATGCCCATGCCCACTGCACCATGCCGTGGGCGGTGCTTCCACACGTGGCCGCGCGGGCATCCAGACGCTCGCGGAGTCCGGCTGGCAGCGGCAGCCTGACACGGCAGGGAATGCCCGCTTGCCCGGGAGCCCAGATGAAGGGCTCCTCATCATCACGGGGAATCGGGGCGATGTTCTCCATGGCAGCCCGCGCCCGGGCGCTCTCTTCATCGTCGATGGCCAGGCAGCCGAACCATTCGGGCGGCGCGGGCGGCTCTCCCCCGGCCAACAGGCTAAGGAAATGTTTCAGCACTCCAGCGATCGAACGTCCATCCAACAGCGCGTGGTGGACGGTCCATAAAAGCACGCCATCCGCCGTCCAATACTGGCAGCGCGAAGCGGGAATCCCATCCTCGCAAAAGCCCGTCCGGCGGTCGGCTTCCAGCATCCCACCGATTTCTGATGATCCGGTGCGGGCGGTGAAATTCCCTACCTCGGTATCACCCACGGCAGCGCTTTTGCCATCGATCACCACGCGTAGTGCCGGAATTGCCGCGACGGTCGCGTTCCATGCGCTTTCAACCGCCGCTGCATCCTGCGGACTGACGAATCGAACGACGATCTGCTCGATGTAAAACCCTCCCTCACGGAACTTCGAGGTCGTCCACATCGCGGACTGACCGGATGACAGAACGTTGGAAATCGCAATCATGGCGGCGAACTGAGCGGAATGCTGATGACCGGGTCCTGCGTGCCACCCGCGACCCTGGAACCCTCTCCGGATGCGACGGTGCGCGCTGCGTCCTGGAAGACGAGCTGCACGGTGGACTCCAGCAGTCCGAGCGGACGTTTGGGAATCCAGACAATGTCGCCCGGTTGGAGCAGCACGTTGGTTTCCTTGCCGGTGAGGATCGCCCCGAGGTTCACGATGGACGCGGCGGGTTTGTCGAGTGTGCCCCGGACAATGACGACCTCCTTGAGGTAAGCTCCCTTGGCGGGACCCTTGCCCTGGGCGATGCAATCGATCAAAGTGAGGGAATCCTTGTAGCCAATGGCCTGGGGTGCCGCGACAGCACCTAACAGAAGAACCGTGGATGTGGTGGCGGAAGGAAGGTAGATGTAGTCGTTATGATGGAGGTAGATATTCTGCGAGGTATCGCCGGCCCGGACGAGTTTTTCAAAGTTGACCGGCAGGATTTCACCGTCGCGAATAACCACACTGGCGGAGAGGTCCGCAAGCTCCTCGGTAGTCCCGGAAAAGCGCGAGGTGAACAGTCCACCGGCCATCGAGATCGCCTCAAGCAGGGTGGTTGGCTGGCGCAGCGGATATAGACCCGGTTTGAACACCCGGCCGAGAACCCAGAAGCGCCGCGAGCGAACCTCGACCAGGCTGACGTTGACGAGCGGATTGGTGTAGTCGCGCTTGAGCGCCTCACGAAGCTGCTTGGACAACTCCGCAGTGGTAAGTCCCTCGGCGTGGACGCCACCGGCGAGGTTGTAATAGACCATGCCGTCGGGCATGACAAAGGTCCGCGCGAGGGTGCCGCCCACCTCGGCAATTTCGATCTCCATGACATCGCCCGGTCCGAGGACATAGGACTCAACCGGTGGTATCAGGAGCTTCCGGTCGGGCGAGCGCTTGATTCTGACGTTGGTGAAATTGGGATTCCTCACCGCCTGATCCACCCCACGGGCGTCGAACTGGGAATTGGGAATCGTCTGTTGGCAGCTCGTTCCCCACGCGCAGAGCAACGCGACGGCCAATGTAATGGAAAGGGTTCGGAACATCAGGGTGACGTTAGGATTGGATCGACGTTGAGGCTTGCCCAGGTGGACGACGCGCTTGTGGCGAAGGCGGAGAGAGCCAGTTTAAGGACGTCCTCGGCTACCACCCAGGGACGGTCGGAGATGAAAACGATGTCTTTTGGCTGGAGTTTGAGATCCTTTTCCTTCGCGGCGAGCACGTCCTTCAGGCTGACGACAAAGGTTTCAGGTCTGGTGAGGCTGCCGCGAACCACCAGCACCCGGTCCGCCCAGGCCCGGTCGTTGAGCCCGCCGCGCCGCGAGATGGCGGAGACGACGGTGGCGTCGGGGGTAAGGCCTTGGACTCCCGGGTTCACCACGGCGCCGAGAACATAGTAGTCGTTGCTGATGGTGGAGGCGATGAAGATGAAATCGTTGGGTTCCATTTCGATGTTCTGTTTCATGTCGCCCTCATTGAGGAGCCGCCGGAAATCCACCGGAAGCTGTTGGCCCTTGCGCGAGACGAAGGATCGGTCGAGATCCGCAAGCTCGACGGTGTTTTGCTCGAACAGGCCGGTTTCGATTCCTCCGGCGTTGGCGATCGCCTCGACCAGGGTCATGGGTCTATCCAACGTGACGACACCTTTGTTGATGACCTTGCCGAGAATCGTGAAGCGCTTGGAACCGACTTCCTGCGGGGTGATGATGACGCGGGGCGAGCGGAAATTCGAGGAGAGGCCTTTTTCGATCGCGAGCCGCGCTTCGTCGATGGTTAGTCCGGCGACGCTGACGTTCTGCGCCTGGAGATAGCTGATCGTGCCGTCCGGTGCGATGCGGAATCCCGGCCGGTCCAATTCGGGCCGGCCGAAAAGAGAGAAGTTGATGACATCGCCGGGGCCGAGTTCGTAGCGGGTGCGCCATGAAATGGGCGAGCCCGGAGCCTTGTTTCCAGGGAGCCGAGCCACCTCCTGGCCATGCAACTGCGCAAAGAGGCAGACATGCAGGAGTAGTAGCTTGGCGATGGGGTGTTTCATGTGGTTGGAGTCTCAGGAGAAGCGTTTCGCGAGGAAACAAGAGACGGCATCCGCCACTTCGCGGATCCGGCCCTTGGGGCGCTCGGTCCAGGCAATGGTTCCGTCGCAGGCGGGAAGATAGGCGTCCGTGAGCTGGCGGGACCTGACGGCCCGGCTAAGGGATTCCTTTTGTCCGGCGACCACAGAGATCCAGTGATCTACCTGCGGCAAAATGGCGCGTGAATCCCGATGCGGAAGCGAGGATGCGCGGAGTAGAACCGCCGTTTCATTCTCGAAACCTGATGACAGAGGGGTAAGCCAAACGAGCGATGCGGGCGCCGCGCCATTCTCCCAGAGGGGATCGGGCGTCAGGTCGAGCACCTGGATGGGTTTGGCGGCATCGTCCGCTGCGGCTTCGGCGAGCATGGTCCACAGCCTGCGCTCATCGGCGGGATCCAGGGCCGCCGTCCAGAACAGGATGCGGCCCGCCCGGTCGAGACGGGGCGCGAGATAGGTGATCCAGAATTGGGCGATGGCCGCCCTCGCATCCTCCTCAAAGGTTGTGGGCAGATGGCAGATCAGGGGCGCACGGGTCGCCGCGCAGCACTCGAGGATGGAACGCCGCGAAGTGCGGTGGGTGAGGAAAAGCGTAAGCAGCGCGGCGAGGCTGGCACCAGCCAACGCGCCGGCCGCCCCCATGACAGCAGGCTTTTTGAAGAGGGAAGAAGGAATGATGGCGCGGGGATCCGGCGCCTGGAAGACCTGCCAGTAACCAGGCGCGCCGGATGCGAAGATTTCCGCTTCCTTCAAACGGTTGCTCATCAGGGTAAGTCCTTCGAGGTGGGCATCGCGTTTATTATGAAGCGCTTCGTAGCCGCTGATGATCGCCGGGAACTCGGCAAGGCGGGCAGCGGTGGATCGCCGGATTTTTTCAAGGGACAGGAGGCGGCTCTCCGCCTCCAGCAGTTCGTTGCGGAGGCCGATGATGGTGAGGTAGATCTGGTTGCCTAGCGGAGTGCCGGTGAAGGCATCGAGATCCGCTTTGCCCGTCTCCTTGAGTTTGCCAATCAGTACTTCGAGGTATTCGATGCTCTGGAGTTTCGCTTGAACGAGCGGGTTCTCGTCGGTGTAGGTGGAGCGGAGATTGGCAAGTTCCTCGCTGGCGGTTTTAATCTGAAGCTCGACGGGGCTCTGATGACTGATCTGCTCCGTCAGGCTTTCAAGCTGCTGCTTCTTGGACGCGACGCTGCTGCGGGCGGCTTCCATATCGAGCTCGATCTGCGAGAGCTTGCCAAGCACCGCGGCGACCTGTGAATTGCCGCCGAGGAAATCCTTTTCCTTTGAGAAATTAAGAATTTCGAGATTGGCGGACTCGATTTGTTTCTCCAATGCGGCGACCTCCTTTTCGAGGATACCACGGACATCGCGCGCTTCGGTTTGCTGGAGCCTCCTGGTGTAGTTGTTGATTTCCTCCGCCCAGATCCCGGTGAATGTCAGGGCGTCTTCCGGACCCAGCGGCGAGTGGTAGGTGATGTAGAAAATATCGGTGCCTTCGAGCTGGCTTGCCTCGATGAAGGTTTTTGCACTGCCGGAGTGGATTCCGTTGGCAGCTCGCCTGGTGGCGATATCTAGAGGCTCGCTGGCGAGCAGGGTGGCGAGCAGGGTGGCGTCGTTGAGATCAACCGGGCGAAAGGCTTGCCCGATTTCGGAGGCTTGCACGGTTTGCGGGGCGCGGCGTTTGATCAACGAGGCCGAGATGGCGAACGACTGGCTCGTCATGCGCATACCGATGAAGGAGCCAATTGCGCCAAAGATGATCATCCCGGCCACAATCCACGGCCAGCGGCTAAGAACACCTGCAAGCAGGCGGACCGGGTCGAAGGGCAGGGGAAAGCGGAACCGGCGGGAGGCAACGGACGCGGAGCGATCCGAATCCGGAGCGCGCTCGTCGCCGGATGGGAGACCCGAACCTGGGGGTGAATCCAAACTGGAATGTATGCTATTATTTTGGATAAGTTAAATATGTGGTGGTTTGCGCCCGGTTTGCAAGCATGAATGACCCTCGGCATGGCCGAGCACGACAGAGGAAAACGAACGGTTGAACGCGTCCAGGGACATCGTTTCGCGGACGTGGGACACGAGTCCGGGGTTAGGGGCGGGCCGGCCGTTTCCGATGAAGCGTGTGAGCGAGGCGGCGAGAGCTGCGGCATTGTTGGGCTTGAAACGCAACTCTGCGGGCAACAGGTCTTTCATTCCGTCCCGGTCGCTGCCGAGAGCCGCGGTGCCGGTGGCGAGGGCTTCTAATATGACGAGCGGCAGGCCTTCATAACGGGATGGAACGACCAGGGCGTCGAGCGCCTGATAAAGGCGGGCCGGATCGCACCAAGGCAAGACCGTGGCCGAAAGCTGGTGCTGTCGGATGAGGTCCTGCAGGGCGGAAATGTCGGGGCCGTCCCCGGCGAAAACGAGGTGGCAGGTGGAGGCGAGTGCCGGATCTGAGGCAACGGCCTGCACAAGCAGATGCTGTTGTTTCTGGCGGAACTCGATGCGCCCTATCACGCCGACGCGGACTCTTTCGAAAGGCAGTCCGAGCTCATCGCAGGCACTCTTGGCATCGCCGGCCTGGAAGCGGTGGGTATCGACTCCATTGTAAACGATGTCGATGGGCGCGACGGCACCCCGCTGTCTGAGGAGGCGCGCCATTTCATCGGTAATGGTGATGAAAAAATCGGGGAGTTTGAAAAGACGTGCACAGAAAAGATCCCGCACGGCACCGAAACGCGCGCCCATTTCCGCATTGGAATGCGGCACTGGGATGTAGCTGGCACAGGGAATTCCGGCACGGCGGGCTGCGTGGAGACCCAGCGATGAATGCTCGATGTTTCCCTGGATGGCGACGATGAGCCACGGATTCAGCTGGTGGAAACGCTTTGCCAGAATTTTGGTGCGTGAAGGGTGTAGCCGGTTGCGGAGTGCTTCGAGCTTGGATGAGTGCCAACCGACCTGCTCCAAGGTGAGCTGCGAATGTTTCACGGCGATGGCGGCGACTTTTTCGCAGAGCTTGCTGTTGGCCGATGAGGCGATGAAATGAACCGCCCCGGGGAAATCCGTTAGAACGGCTTCCAGACCCAGCAGGCTCATCACCTCGTGACCTCCGAAAACCGGGCTGTCATCATAGAAGAGGATGCTCATGACTTGAGGGCTTTGAGAAGAAACGCTTCGATCTGGCGCGTGATGGGATCGATGTCGAAGCGGGTGCGGGCTTCGTCAAGACCGGTGGCGGCGATGGAAACGCGGAGCTGCGGCGATGCGGCAAGTTCCGCGATGCGGGTGGCGTAGAGTGCCGGATTCGCGGCTTCCGCGATGAGGCAGTTGACTTCGTGGCGGGCGAGTTCGGGTTGGCCGCCATCGAGCGACGTGATGACGGGAAGGCCGGATGACATTGCTTCGAGCGGAGTGAGCGCGAAGGGTTCGCCCCAGTTGGAGGTGAAGAGCAGAGCGTCGTACTGCGAGTAGAGTTTCCGCATTTCGGCGGCGGGAGCGGATTTCCTGAATGCGCAATCCGTCAGACCCAAGCTGGCGATTTCCGCATCCACCTTGGCGATGTAGTCGGGTTCACCATGGCCGTAGAGATCGAGCGTGAGCTGCGTGAGACCATCGCGACGTGCGGCGGAAAGAGCCCGGACCGCGGTGAGCGGATCCTTGTCTTCTGATAGGCGGCCGACCCAAAGGAGTTTCCCAAAACATGATTTATCCTGTTTTACGGGAAAGGCAGCGGTTTCAATGCCGCAGTGGATGACATCCGCGTGAGCGACGGGCCAGCCTTTTGATACCGTGAGGTCGCGCATGAAGGCACTGCAAAAATAAATGTTGGAAAACCTGATGGTGTCCCATGATCCGGTGGGTGCGGTTCGACTGATGGCGCTGCGGATACAGGTGAATGTGAGGAGTCCGCGAAGTGCCAGGCGTGCGAAGGAGCCTGGCGTGTTCCACCACGAGAGCCAGACATCGGCGCGCAGGCTGCGTGCGATCCAGTGGTCGGAGACGTCGTAAACAACGGGGATTTTTTCCTGCTCGATCCGGAGCAAGAGCGACTTGGAAATGCCGCCCATGTTCCAGATGTGGATAATATCGGGGCTCACGGTTTCGATTTCCCGCGAAAGGGTCTTGTGGTTATGTTTTTCC
The DNA here is from genome assembly GCA_038256845.1 of Verrucomicrobiales bacterium. GTDB lineage: Bacteria > Verrucomicrobiota > Verrucomicrobiia > Verrucomicrobiales > Akkermansiaceae > Luteolibacter. The sequence goes on from JBBSJY010000005.1 coordinate 18,076, forward strand.
AGCGAGTAGAGTCGCTGGATCGGTAGCCATGGATTTCCATACATACCATTGATACGAAGCTTTCTCGAAACGTGAGGCTCCGTAATTTCCATGCGGCCGGCGACTTTGTGGTCGGATGTCAGGATGTGGACTTGATGGCCGGATGCCTTGAGGCGATCACAGACATCACGACAACGTAGTTCGTAGCCGCCGATTTCGTGGGGCGGATAGAGATTGGTGATGACAAGGATCTTCATGCTTGGCGGTTGTAGTGTTTCCAGCCGGCGTGATGTCCGGCGCGACGGCCAAGGCGCTGTGCGAGGCGCACGGCCACCGCATGGGGAATGCCGGCGGCGCGACGGTTCCTGAGGCACCATTGCGCATCGCGGATGGAGTCCTTGAGGAGGCCGAAGCAGACGAAAAAGTGATTTGCCTCATTGCGCGTATGCACGTCGCCGGTGGCGGCCATCGCCTTGGAGTCACCGAAGGCCCGCCTGTAAGACTGGCGCAGCGTGTAGTTGTGGGAATGCATGGCCACGGACTTGATCGCATACGGAATCCCGTATCCATTCCGCACCAGGCGCCTAGTCCATTCATCGTCCTCGGCATACTGCAGGTCTTCGCGGATGGGGATCTTATCGAGCACGGAGCGATGGGTGACCGAGCTGACCATGCTGAAAAAGTGATCCCATTCCTTGGATTCACGCTCTGGCCCGAAGCAGCGGTCATAGTCATGGGCGAAAACCGCCTGACAGTCGGGACGCGGAATCTGGCGGGAAAACGCGGCTCCGAATTTCGGGTTGTTCACGCAGGGTTTCAACAGGTTGACGAGCCAGTCCCTGCCAACAGGTGCAGCGTCGGCATTCAGATAGACGATCCAGTCATGCGAGGCCTCGCGCGCTCCCTGGTTGAGCACGACGCCGGGAACATAAGTGCCCAGCGGGATCTGGATGAGCCGGGCGCAGCCGGATTGATTGATTAGCTCAATCGAGCCGTCGCTGGATCCGGAATCGATGACGATGAGTTCGATCTCGCCGTCGAAGTCCTGGTTGAAGAGTTGCTTGATCGTATCGCCGATGGCCCATGCCTCGTTGAAGCTGCGCATGACGACGGAGACCGCATTGGGGAGCGTGTTCATCAGTGATTGTCTTCTGCAGGATGGGGTTTTGAAATGAGGGTATCGTAATGGTGGGCTAGTCGCGCTCCAATGGCCGGCCAGCCGAAGCGGGCGGTGGCGGTAGTGATGCCGTTCTCCCCGATGCGCCGGAGCAGCGCGGGTTCTGCCAGAGCATATGAAATTTCGGAAGCGAAAGTGTCCGGATCATCGGCAAGCAGGATGTTTTCGCCGTGTTTCAATTCCAATCCCTGGGCGCCGACGGCCGTGGAAACCACGGGCGTGCCGATGGCTAGGGACTCGACGATTTTCAAGCGCGTGCCGCCGCCGATGCGAAGCGGAACCATCTGCAACCATGCACGCTTGTAATAGGGACGGACGTCCGGCACGCCGCCAGTCACGGTAACGCCGGGTCGCGAGGCGTAGGCCTGCACTTCCGCAATGGGACTCTTGCCTACGATAAGGATCTTTACGCCGGGACAGAGCTTGAGCAGTTTCCCGTGGATGCTTTCAAAAAACCAGCGAAGGGCATCCACATTCGGGCTGTAGTCCATCGCACCGCAAAAGATCACCGTTGGTTCGTCGGCGCGAGGATCGGGCGCGGAGGCCGGATGGAAGTAGTCGAGATCCACGCCATTGGCCACGACCATCACCGGTGCGTTGGAGTTCACGCGTCGATGGATGAAAACCTCGTCATCGGGACCGCAGACGACTTCCAGCAATGCTTCGCGTGCGAGCGTTTTCTCGTAGCACCAGAGTTTTGCAAACCCTTCCCATGCCAACAGGCGCTCGCGGACTGAGGAGCGCAGCGTCTTGTATTGCATGAGTTGGAACTGCAGGTCCACGCGGCTGCGGTCCACCACGAAGGGCGTGTGGGACTTGTGAGGCAGAACATAAGGCATCATGACGAGATCGCAGATATGCACCAAATCGTAGCGTCCGGGCTTCAGGCGGCGGTTGACCACCTCGGAAACCGCACAACTCTGCCAGTGCTGCACGTTGCTGGGCAGCGGATTGAGAAGGCGTTGGGGAAAGAGTTTTTGCCACGGAGGATGGGCGAAGGGGATGAACTCGACGTCATTGCAGAACCCGGAAAATATGGCGTGCTTTTCCTCAAGATCATCCTGCTCTTCAGTCAGTGCGATGAAGTCCACCTCATGGTGCAACGCGAGCGCCTTGAGCAGATGAAACGTCCGCTGATAGGTGCCACGGTCAAGCGGCCATGGCGCATACGGATAGATGACGAGGAGTTTCATGAAGTTCAGTTGAATCGATGCCAGAGTCTTTCGTAAGCGGCGATTGCGTCCTGCCGGTTGGCAACGGGCGCGACGAGTTGACTTGAAAGCCATGCGGTGTTTTCGGGGACGAGTTCCGGTGCCCAGAGGAGTAAACACAGGGAATTCAGAAGTCCCTCGCGCGGGTAGCGGAATGCCAGCGGCCCGAGCGGCCCCTTCACGCCGAACGCGCGGAGGCGAACCAGCACGTTTTTCAGAGCTGAGGTTTCAGGGCATTTGTTTCCGCCGTGGGCATATTCCACGGGAGACGTAGTGGAAATGCCGAGCCGCTTGCCCTCCTGCCACGACCACACGGCCCAGGCGACTTTCGTGACAGCATGGTGCAACGACTGCAATCCATCTCGCGTGGCGGTGCCGGGGCAGGGGTGCAGTTTGAAAGCGACGCCGTCCTTGTGAAATGCAAGCAGTTCCGCCATCGGCAGCGAGGGTTCGTTGACGTCGGCAAGCGCCTTGTGTCGTTCAAGGCAGCTCCAGTGGTATTTCCCAAGGGCTGTTAGAACGACATCGCCGAGGGCGAGCTGGGCCTTGGCGATATTGCGCGCGGTGAAATCAAGATCCGCCCGCGTGAACCCGTTCCGCGCCAAACGCTCCGCCGCGAACAAGAGGCCGGAGCAGCGGTTCATCATCAAACGCGTGGCCTCATGCGCCGGAATGCGCGGGGACTCGGCATGGTGCACGCTGCCCTCCAGCACGGAAGCCGGACCGGCGGTGACGCGGTGCCCGCAGACGAGATCGTAATAGAACATGCTCGTCGGGCTGGAGATGAGTTTCTCAAGTGAGATGATTTTTACTTCCACATCTATGCCGATTTTTTCCGTCATCCGCTGTTCCAAGGCGTGGATGGCCGCGCCGTAGCGCCGCTCGTTGAGGCGTGGATGGCCGCGGATGAGGAGGAAAAATTCAAGGTCATTGTAGGGCGCGTCACCGCCCGGAGTGGAGAGTACGCCGCCCTCGCCGCGACCGTAGCCACCGCCTAACAACAATGCCTGAAACCTATCTGCGGGAACGATGCGGATTACGTCACGGCCGATTTCCCCGCAGATATTTGCGATCATGGATTCCAATGCTTCGCTGCCGTCACGGGTAAACCTTGGATTGGAAATACTCATGCGCCCCCCTTTCGACGTGCGGCGCTTTCCTCTGCCATTTGATAAATCCCTTCCAGCCGCGCGCCGATGCGGGTCCAATCGTAATGGGCTGCGGCTTCGGCACGGCCTGCCTCCCCCACCTTTTGGCGCAGTGCGGCGTCGCCATGCAGTCTGGCAAGGAGAGCCGCGAGCTGCTCGGCGGCATCCGGCGAATCGGGATCGAAAAAGAAACCGGTCTCGCCATCGCGCACAAGCGTCTGCAACCCACCAACCCGGCTGACAATGACCGCCCGGCCGGCGCACCAGGCCTCAAGCACCACGATGCCGAATGGTTCGTGCCGCGAGGAAAGCACGAAGGCGTCCGCCGCGTGATAGGCATCGACAAGCAGGCCGCTTTCGTTGCTCAGCCCGGGAATGATCGTGGCGGATTCACCGAGTTGATTCGCAGAAATGAAGGCGCGCAGTTTGTCACCGTAAGCAGGCTGGGTTTCCGGGCCTACCATCACTAGGCGCGCGGCGGGTGTTACCGCATGGAAGCGGGCGAAGGCTTCGAGCAGGCCGAGTTGGTTCTTCTGCGAATCGATTCGGCTGATATTTACTATCAGAAACGCATCCTCCAGGATGCCGAAATGCTCGCGGAAGCGGCGTCCCTCGCCAGTGGTGAAACGCTCGCAGTCCACGCCGTTCGGCAGATAGCTGACGCGGTCATGGGGCAGCGAGGCTTTTGCTTTTTGCGCCTCGCTTTCGCCCACGCAGATCACGTGGTCGGCGTCTTGTAATACTTTACGGGCACCGAGCAGCGCGCCGAAGGGCTTGCCCCATTCGATCTTGCCTTGGATCGGTTTCGTGAGGTCGTCGAGTTCCGCCGCGGGCACATCGAAGATCCCGCCGTGGAGCGAGACGACGTAGGGCTTCTTCCGCCAGCGGGCGGCGGTGCGGACCGAGCCACCGAGACGCTTGAGCGCGTGGGCGTGATAGATGCGGACGTCAGGCTCGCGGATGAGGGCAAGCAGGAGTGGGAGGGAAAGAAGGTTTCCGCCTTTTTTGTCCATCGCCGCGCGGGCGGCGGTGCTGAGGCCGAAAAACGGGTAGATATGCGGATAACGGTCCACCGGGATGCCGGCGATCTCGTCATGGTTCCGGTCCGCAAGAGCCATGGAGGTGATGATGCGGGGCTTGAGACCGGCGGCACGCTGCTGCCTGGAAATCTCGAGCACGACCGTCTCGGTGCCACCCCATTCGTTGGCGACAAAACGCCGGGGCACGTGGATGATGCCGCGGGCGCTCATGGCTTTGTGTTCGCGGCGGCGTGATGATGGACGGCGCGCTCCATTAGTTGGTAAACGTGCGGGATGTGGGTCACCCCGGCAGGAACGTCATCGTGGCTGCTGAAGAGGGTGGCATAGCTCTGCGGATCGGTGGGGTGGTAGCCGTGCATCGCGCGGATCGGGCGCTCGCCCATGTGGCTGGGGACGATGAGGGTTCCTTCCCCGGCGAGCCAGATGAGCTCGCCGAACGACTGGTCCTCGAACCATGTGCGGTAGTGGCGGAGTTCATCTTCAGGCAGGATGCGGCCTTCCGGGACCTGGTTGAGCACCTCGACGACGCGTTCCCTCACGCCCGGTTTGAGAAACCAGAAGCGAGCCATCGTGCTGTCATAAACGACGGCGTAGTCCTTGCCCATTTCCAGACCGAGCGGATCGATCTTCGCGCGGAGGTCGATGTGGACATCGCAGTTCGCCATGCCGTGGTCGCTGAAAACATGGAGCCGCACCTCACGGTAGTTCTTTTCCGCGGTCTCCACGACCCGGGTGATCCAGCGGTCGTAGTGATCGAGCTTTTTCGGGATTTCCGGCGAGTCGTTGCCTTCCATGTGGAGCAGTCCGTCGAGCCCGGCCCAGTATTGGAATGCGAAGTCGATGCGCTGGCTTTCGATGTCCGCCAACAAAAGGCGGAGGTGCTCCTCTTCCGGCTGCGTGGGATCGGTGACGAAATACGGTATCATTTTTTCCTCCAAGAGGTCGAAAATATTCGGCCCGCGGTTCATGCCCTTGGGTTTGAGCGGGCTTTTCTTTTCGGTGAAATCGAAGAAATGGATGTATTTGAACGGGATGTTGTAGAGATCAAAGTAACCCCGGAATTTTAGCTGCACCTTGACGAATTTCGTGAGCCAGCGGCGGAAGATCCGGCGGCTGGTGACGGCAGTGGGCAGCCAGCGCAGCCAGCGTAGCGGGCGGAAGGGAGACCCTGCGGGATTATAGACGAAGTAGCACCAGTTGTAATGCTCGTCCGGCCAGCGTCCCGACAGAATGGAGGGCACGCAGGTGGAACTGTAGCCGAAGACACTTTCCAGCCTGCGGCGGTGCGGTGCGACCTTTTCGAGGAAAGGATGGTTTTTGACGATCTCCCACCCGCAGGCATCGACCATGATGAAAAGTGACAGGCGGTCTTTCATGACTGGGTTGAGGTGAACCTGGCGATGGTGGCAATAAGCTCGGTCGGACTGAACGGTTTTGTCAGGAAGGCGGAGGCTCCGCTTTCCTCCGCCTGTTGTCGGGTAAGGTTCTGGCCGCGGGCGGTAAGCATGATGACGGGGATCCCGGCGGTGGTGGGATCCGCCTTGAGGGCGGAAAGCACGTCCAGGCCATTCATCCCCGGCATGATGATGTCGAGAACGACGGCCTCCGGCTTTTCGGACCGGATTGCGGCGAGCGCGGTGTCCCCGGCGGCGCAGGCAGTCCAGGTGTGACCCGCTTTGCGCAGGGTCATTTCGAGCAGGCGGAGCATGTGCGGGGAATCTTCAGCGATGACAAGGCGGGACATGGTTGGTTCCGGGTAAAGGGGTTCAGTCGAAGCCGATCAGAAGGAAGGTCTGATCGTCCGCGAGGGTGTTGGGATCGGTGCTATTGCCAAGGCTTTCAAGAAGGGATGACTTGAGGGAGTCTATAGGCAGTCCTGGTGCCACTGCGGCGGAAAACCAGTTGGCGACGTCCGATTGTGTTTCAAAGCTGGGGCGCTGGTTACGCGGATCGACGAGTCCGTCCGTATAGCCGAGGAGTCTCATCCCCCGGCGCAAGGGAATCTTGGATTCGGTGAAAACCGGATTTCTCTCCAGCCCGATCGGCGGCCGTTCCGGGTCAACCTCGGTGAAATCCCCTCCCGGCTGACAGATGACCACCGGACAGTGTCCGGCGTTGGCCACGCGAACCACTCCTTCCGGCACATCGACGAAGCCGACCGCAATGGTCACGAACATTTCCAGCTTTTCGAGATCGTCGTGCATCTGGAGCGCCACACGCTCTAACAATCCCGCCGGATTCTGATAGAAATCGCTGAACGCGCGCACGGTGGACCGGGTGACGGCGGCGATCATGCTTGCAGCGACACCTTTTCCCATAACATCCGCGATCACGAAGAAACAGCCGTTTTCCCCACAGGGGATGAGGTCGTAGAAATCGCCGCCGATGGAGAGAGCGCTCTCACAATGTCCGGTGACGCTGACGCCGGCAAGATCCGGCAGAGGCGGCGGCAGCAGCGATTGCTGGATTGCGGCGGCAAGTTCGAACTCCCGGCGGGCCAGGCTGGAACGGATGGACTCCTCCTCGTGGCGGCGGCTGAGCATCTGCTGCGCGAGGAATTCGGCGAAGGTGTGGACGACGTTGACCTCGCCGGCATTGAAGGGCTGTGCCAAGTCATGCCTGAAGAGTGAAACCACACCCATCAGCTCATCCTCATGATAGAACGGATGCACCAGTCCCGACAAGGCGCCGGTATCCGCATCGGGGGCGTCGATCCACTGGTCCTGGCGGGTGCTCACCGCGGCGGCTTCCAGCGGCATTGGGCTTGCGTCCACACGGCACGCCGGAGGCGCTTCACAGCCGAGGGTCGCCAGGGTGGTGAGTTGGTTCCTGGAGACGACCCTCAGCATCCCGCAGCCGGACGAGGTGACGGTGCCCAGGTGCTGAAGCAGGCTTGCGGCGAAGTCCCCGAGCTTTGTCGTGTGGCGGGCTTCGGCGGCGAAACGGAAAATGGCGGAGAGACTCTCGTAGCAGGATGCCAGCTCTTCGGTCATGGCGTCCAGCGTGGCTTCCAGGTCCTCGGCCGGTGCGGCGGGCGTGTGGCGGCGTTCCAGCGTGAGGATGTTTCCGCCCGGATGATGTTCCTGTTTCCTGAAACCGGTGAGTGTGTGGATCAGGAAAATCCCGCGCCCCGATTCGGAGTCATCATCCGGAAGCTGCGGATCTTCAGGCCATTCGAACCCTTCGTTGCCATCATGAATCCTTGCGATCACACGACCGGGAGCCAACAACAGCCGCACCTGCCAGGATTGGCCGGGCAAACCACCGGCGCTGTGAATCACGCAGTTATTTCCCGCTTCCGTAAGGATCAGTTCCCATGCGGCGAGTTCAGCCTCCGGCAATCCCATATCCGCCAGGAATTTCCGCGCCCCGGTGGAGGCCTCACGCACCGCACCGAGCGTATAGGGGCCTGACCATTGCCATGCCTGACCGGTGGCCTCGGGACGAATTGGAGTTAGGGAATCCATTGGATTGGGATCAGGCGACGATTTCAAAAACACGGTGAAGCCGGGTGAGTTCCAGCACCTGGACCACGGTCGGCTTCGGTGCGAGAAGGCGCAATTTCCCGCCGCGTCCGTCGGCGAGCTTCTGGATGGAAATGAGTGCGCCGAGGCCGCTGGAATCGACAAAATCCAGAGTGGAGCAGTCGAAGTCGATGTTCATGAGGCCGTCTTGGAAATCGTGGCGGACACGGTTCTTGGTATCCGGCGCGGTGCCGGCAGTCAGTTCGGAAATGGCGGAGACATGTAACGTGGTGCCTTTGCGTTCGGTGTTCATGAGGCTTGGTTGGTTAGGAAAACAATCTGTTCAGTTCGTGAAAGAGGATTTTCCTCCTCCATGGGGCAGTGGGCTGGCAGGCGAAAAGGGCGGCATGGGCGCGCGCCGCATCATCCCACGGAGCGGTGCAGCCCTCGGCTTCCGGGGCGGTGAAAATCCCCGGTCCGGCAAGCAGCCAGAGGCGTTCGAACTCGCCGTGCAGGGAGGTGGCTTCCAAAGGTGTGAGCGGAGGGTTTCCAATCCATACGAAGTGACCGGTGACCACGCGCCATAGCAGGGGCCACCGCCGCAGAAGGCCGGGAAGGGCCGGCATTTCATGATAGACAACCGAGCGGAGGGGCTCGCCGGGGCTGCCCGGGAGTGCGGCGACACGCTCCACCAGCCAGGGGCGGCGGAGCAGGGCGAGGAGCGGCAAGGGCAATGTCAGGATCAGAACCAGGAGAGCCGACAGCCTGCCGGCCGGTGAGGAAAGCGCCTCCTGTGGCGGATCCAGCCGGGAGAGGAGAAAGGTATCCGTGATACGCACCAGGGAACCGTTGCGCCAGTTCACGAGAACCGGACCGGCCGCCACCGAATCACCCAGATGGGTCATGCTTCCGAGGTAGGTGCGGGCACCCACGGTGCTGTTTTCCACAGTGGCGTGTGCATCGATGACCGAGTCGCTTTCCAGATAGCCGCAGGGACCGACGACCGCATCGGCACCCACCATGGAGTTGGGCCCGATCCAGCATGGCGCGTGCAGGATGGCCGAGCTGTTCACCCGGGCCCTGAGGCCATACCAGATGCCAGGTAAGACCTCACGCGCACCAATCTGGTTCGCCGCCAGCAGGGGAAGCAGCCGGGCGCGGGAATTGTGCCAGGTGTCCGCATTTATGGTGATCGGGACATCCGGTGCCTGCGGCAGGCTGTCCAGCGCCAGCACCGCATCATGTCCGAAGGAAGCGTGGCGGACTGCCGCCTCAGCGGGTGGGAGTTCGGAGGATTCCGGGGAAATCCGGACATGCACGCCCCAGGCGGCGCCCTCCCCCACGTAGGCGCGCACTTCGGACGGGCGGTCGCTGGCGAGCAGCAGCACGTCGGTGACGCCACTGCGGGCAAGAAAATCGAAGGCGTGTTCGATCAGCGGCTTCCCGAGGTAAACCGCAAGGGCAAGCGGGACTCCGCCGGTCAGGTCTGCAAGCGCCGGGCGCTGGTCGGGACAAATCAGGATCACTCTTTTCATATGGCTCCTTTCCCCATCAGGACGGCCGGTATGGTCTTTACAAGGATGAGCAGATCTTTCCAGAAAGACTGGCTCTCGATGTAGCGGACATCGAGGCTGACCTGCTCGGGAAATTCGATGCTGTTGCGGTTGCTGACTTCCAGCAGGCGGCCCTCGCGCTCACCGATCTGCCATAGACAGGTGATGCCGGGCATGGCGAGCAGACGGCGGCGGTCCTCCGGCGAATAGAGCGCCACCTCGCGGGGTAACGGCGGGCGGGGGCCGACGAGCGACATCTCGCCGCGCAGCACGTTGATCATTTGTGGCAACTCGTCGATGGAGGATTTGCGGATGAAGCGCCCGATGGGAGTGATGCGCGGATCGTTCTTCATCTTGAAGGTGATCCCGTCGTTCTTCTCGTTCTGATCCAGGAGGTCCTTGAGTTTCGCCTCGGCGTCCACGCTCATGCTGCGGAACTTGAGCATGGCGAACTCGGTGCCGCGCAGTCCTACGCGCTTTTGTTTGAAGAACACCGGCCCACCGTCGCGCCGCACAAGCAGCGCGGTTCCGATCATGACAGGAGAAAGCACGAGCAGAAGCATGCCGGCAGCGGCGATGTCGATGCAGCGTTTGAAAAAGGCTGTGCAGCCGATGGTCCAGCGCCAGGCGAGGCGTTTCAACTGCATATAAAACCGCAGGCGCGCCCTGCCGAAGGGCGAGGATGCGGCGAGCATCCGCCGGGCGAGGAGGGCGGCCATCTGGTCGGATGTCATCATGCATCACCTCCGTTTTTTCCGCGTCCGCGAATCATGAATCTCTGAATAACGGGGGACTTCATGACATCGGTTCCAGGACGGAGTTTGATGCGACGGCGGTGATGGCGGAGCGCAGGTCGGTGGCGGCCTCACGCGCCGCCGCCTGGAGAACCGGCCAGGCCGCGAGGGCATCGTCAAGGCGGGCATCCCTGGCGAGATGTTCAATGGTCTCCACGGCCTGCTGAAGGGCGGCAAGGGAGAAGATGGAGGCTGTCCCCCTGAGGGAATGCGCATGCCGCCTGGCCTCATCGGAGTTTCGCAAGTCGATCGAATTGCGGACCGCCTCCAGTTGTCCGTCCAGATCTTCAAGGAAATCCGACGCGAGCGAGATGGCATCTTCGGGTGAAAGTTCGTCTGCAAGCTGGCGCAACGCGGCCATGGCCGGAGATGGCGCGGTGGCCGGAAGAAGGGTGAATGATGAAGGACGCGGGTCATCCGTCTGCCGGAGCGTGGCGCGCAGTTCTTCGAGCCGGATCGGTTTGGACAGATAGTCATCCATTCCCGCCTTGAGGCAGATGTCGCGGTCACCGGCGAGCGCGTTGGCCGTCAGGGCTATGATCCGCACCGGCGGCGTGCCTGATTCCGCCTCCCAGCTGCGGATCCGGCGCGTCGTCTCAAGTCCGTCCATGCCCGGCATATGCACATCCATGAGAATGGCATCGTAGCGGGCGGCCATGGCGGCCGTAAGCGCTTCATGTCCGTCCAGCGCGACATCAGCGGTGCAGCCCATCTGTGCCAGTGCGGCCAGGGCCAGCTTCCGGTTGATGGCATTGTCTTCCGCCAGCAGAAATTGCAGCGGGCGCCCGTCGGATGGCCGCACCTTCGGCGAAGGGCCAAAATCGGCAATCCGGGGAGGGGTGCAGTGGGTGTGGGCGATCAGGGAACTGAAGAGCGGTGAGACTTTCAGCGGCTTGAACAGCGTGCCGGAAATGGAATCGCCGAAAAGGTCGCGCATGGCAAGCGTATCGCCCGGTTGGCAAAGCAGGAAAAGAGCCGCACCTTGGCTTGTGAGTGAAGTTGCGAAGGTCGCATCCGCCGCTTCCATAAAGCCGGAATCCAGCAACAGCACCTGCGGTTGCCAGCCTTGCAGCAGGGCGGCTGTGGATTCGGGCGAGGGTGCGGATCGCACGTCCATGCCCCAGCGTTCCAGCAGCTCGGCGATGACCTGGCGGGAAAAAGAATGGCTGTCCACGACCAGTGCGCGGCGACCCACCAGATCGGGAAATGGAATGAGCTCGACCACGGGCTTCGGTTCCAGCGCGACCGGCACGCTGATTTGAAACGAAAAGACGGAGCCTTCCCCCGGACGGCTTTTTACTGAAATGGAGCCGCCCATGAGTTCCACCACCCTCCTGCAGATCGCCAGACCCAGGCCACTGCCGCCGAAGCGCCGCGAGATCGAGCTGTCTTCCTGATGGAAGGCCTTGAAGAGGTGGTCAAGCCGGTCTGGCGCGATCCCGATGCCGGAGTCCGTGACGCTGAAGCTGAGAAGCGCCCGTCCCTCCACCTCGGCGACTGCGTTCACCTCAAGCCTGACCTCGCCGGAGGGGGTGAATTTCACTGCGTTGCCCAGCAGGTTCACCAACACCTGCCGCAGGCGCAGCGAATCGCCTACAATGGATGTCGGCACCTCCGCAGCCATGCGGGCGGCCAGATCGAGATGCTTTTCCGCCGCGCCGGTAGAGACCGTTTCGATCGCCTCTTCAATGCAGGCTCGGAGGCTGAACGGATTTGCCTCGAGATCCATGTGTCCCGATTCAATCTTGGAGAAATCAAGAACATCGTTGATCACCCTTAGCAGCGACTCCGCGCTGCTGTTGATGGCGGCTACGAAGTCGTGTTGTTGCTCGGAGAGCTGGCTGTGCTGGAGGAGTTGGGCGAAGCCCAGCACGCCGTTCATGGGCGTGCGGATCTCATGGCTCATCGTGGCAAGGAACTCGCTTTTCGCACGGTTGGCAGATTCCGCCGCTTCCTTGGCGCGGATCAACTCCACTTCCGCATTCTTGCGGACGATGAACTGGCCGATCTGGTTGCAGATACCATCCAAGGTCTGGAGCAGAACCCGGTCCGGCTTCTCGATTTTGGGGCTGAAAAACTCCATCATGCCCTGGAACTCACCGTTGTTGAAGAGAGGCATCGCAAGGGCGGCGCGCAATCCGCATGCGACGGCCGCTGACGAGCGCAGGAGGTTTTCATCCAGCATGACATCCGGCACCCACTTACTCCGGCCGCTCTGCCAGACCCGTCCCGGCAGGCCTTCGCCAATCCTGAGCTTGCGGCGGCGGCTGTCTTTGATAAAGGCCCGGCAGTCCGTTTTTGGATCGTGCCATTCCTCCGTGAAAACCAGGGCACCCCCATCGACCGAAAGTCTCCAGAAACAACCGACAGACCAACCGAGACCATCACAGATGGTGCGTAGGATTTTTGCGCTTGCCGCACTCAGCGTGCTGCCGCCTGCCAGAATCCGGGAGACCGAATATTGCACGTCGCGGCGGCGTTTTTCGAGAATCCGCTGGGTCACATCGGATTCCACAGCCATGAAATTCGTGAGAACGCCTGCCTCGTTAAGAACCGGCTGAATCTCCATCGAAACCCAGTATTTGCCACCGTCCCTCCCGTAGTTCACGACCTCGGCGTGGAATCCCTCCCCGTTGCGGATTTTTTCCCGCATCATCCGCGTCGTTCCAGCATCAGTTTCCGGCCCTTGCAGAAACGATCCCGGGGTCATTCCCACCACTTCCGGCAAAGTCCATCCGGTGAGCCTCACGAATCCGTCGTTCACCCATTCGATCGCGCCCTTCGCATCCGTGACGACAACCGCGTTGTCCGTGCGCGAGGCCACCAAAGCCAGTTTGCTTGCCTCGGCTTCCTTCTCGCGGAGGAGGGCGCGCTGCTCGGTCATTGTTGCGGTGAGCCGCAGCAAATTGGCGTTTACGGCGCGCTGTTTCTGCACGACCTGCAGCATGCTCAGGGTCTGGTCATGGATGGCGAAGTCACCCAGGACAAGCCCCAACCGCTCAAGCTCTTCCGGATCGGAAATCCACGGCGCGGCCAACATCAGAAAACGACCGGAATCCTCCAGCGTGGACACCTCGCCCCGCAAGGTCAGGGCGCTGCCGATGATCTCGAACAGGAACAACTGATCGCAGCTCTCCCGGAAAAATTCCGCATTCATCGCTCCGACCGGACGGCGGAGTTTGAAAAGATGCGTAATCAGGGTGCCGGGCACGGCCTTATCGCAGATCTTGCCAAGGCTCGGACCGGTGGAATGGATCCGCAGGTCCGCATCCCATTCGATGAAGAAGGGAAACGCCCTGCAGAGCATCGCGGGACTCAGTGCCGGCAGGATCGATTTTGAATGGGCGGGAGTAGTCATGGAGCGGCGGGAAATTCCCGGGTAAGAGATAGGGTGCCGTGATCCGCGCGCTCCAGACCAGTGGCGGTGAAGAGGGGTTCATACAGCCTACGTCCGGTTCCAACGGAGGCCAGTCCCGGCCGGTGGCCGTGGGAATGCAGGTGCAGGCCAATATCAGATTTTTCAATGCCGAAGTTGGTGACTGCCAGCTCTTCAAACGCTTTGTTTATAATTCCGTACATTTGGTGCCCTGAAGAATTTTTCCTACCAAAAAGGAAGAAAACTAAAGAAACATAAAATATCCAGGATTCATTGACCAGCCTGATTTTCAGCGAAGTTTTCCGGGGAGCCTGGGTGCGTAGCACAGAGAAGGTTCTTGCCAAATCCTGCATAAACCGGATCTTCAGGATTGTCTAACAAAATCAGTGGTTCCATGAATTCGCAAACTTTTAACCGCGCCAATGTTCCGCACCGCCCGTGGGCCGGCCGGCTGCCACCGCCCATCGTGATGATGGGAGTTCCGTTGGACCAGCTGAACACAGCGCAGGCGCTCGAAATCGTTAGCGAAATGATCGCAAGCCGCAACCCGCACCTGCTCGCAACGGCGAATGTGGATTTCCTGGCGCAGGTCCAGAGCGACGAAACGCTGCGACGCATCTTGGTCGATGCAGATCTCATTCTCTGCGATGGAACGCCGCTCGTCTGGATGTCCAGATGGCTCGGCGATCCTCTGCCGGAGCGGCTCGCGGGCAGCGATCTGGTGCCGCTGCTCCTGGATCTCGCGCAGGTGAACGGCCACCGAGTCTTTTTCCTGGGCGGACGCGACGAAGTAATCGCCATCGCGGAGGGTAGGATTAGGGAACGCTGGCCGGATCTCCAGATCGCCGGAATGTATTCACCGCCCTTTGCCCCGATGGATCAGATGGATCACGCGGGCATTTGCCGGCGCATCCGCGAGTCGAATGCGGACATGCTTTTCGTTTCCTTCGGCTGCCCGAAACAGGAAAAATGGCTCGCCATGAATTTCCGCGACGCCGGCGTGCCGGTGGCCATGGGCGTGGGTGCGACGATCGATTTCCTCGCCGGTACCGTGAAGCGTGCGCCGGTCTGGATGCGCAAGACCGGACTGGAATGGGTATTCCGGGTGGTTCAGGAACCCAGGCGCCTGGCGCACCGGTACTGGACCGATATCTGGGTCGTCGGCCCGGGATTGCTCAGGCAGCTCCTGAAAATGGGCTTCCGCCGCCAAGCTTCAAATCCGCCAGCCGATGCAGGCACGCAAGTCAAAGCCGAAATTCTCCCCGAACCGGGAACCGCGCCGCCACCCGTCGTCGTCCTGCCGGAACGTCTCGATGCCATGTCCGCCCGGGACGCCACGCTCTGGCCCGCCGTGGAAAACCGTACGCTTATCCTCGACGCGAGCCGCACCGATTTCCTCGACAGCACCGGCACCGGAAAGCTCGTCCGTTTCGCCCGCGCCTCGCGCGAACATGGCGGTCTGTGCATCCTCATGGGCGCGAAACCCAGTGTGCTCAGCACGCTTGACCTCATGAAACTCCGCAACATGTTCACCGAGGCGGCAAGCCTTGAGGAGGCGCTCACCATTGCCGCCCGATGAGGATCGGACTCACCGCCACAATGATCCAGGGCGGGCGCTCGGGTGTCGCCCAATACGTCTTCTCCCTTGTCAGGGAGCTGGTCCGCGCCGGGGAAGTGGATTTGAACGTGTTCGTACTGGAGGACGAACTCCCGCTGCTCGACTTCGCCAAGGGCGGCTGCAACCTCATCCCAGTCCCCCGCGCCGCCGCCCCACCGGTCAGAAACATCCTCTGGCACCAGCTCTCGCTGCCAAAACTCGCTGCGGATCTGAAACTCGATGTCCTGCACGTCCCCAGCTACCGCCGCCTTGTCCACAGCGCGCCGTGCCCCACAGTCGGCACCATCCACGACCTCGCCCCCTTCCATGTGAAGGGGAAATACGACCTGGCCCGCATGTTCTACGGTCGCGTCGTCGTGAAATCCCTCGCCCGCAGGCAACAGGAAATCATCGCCGTCAGCCACTGCACCGCGCGCGACATCGGGAAATTCTTCGGCATCCCCCGAAACCACCTGCACGTGATTCACAACGGCATCGATCACGACCGGTTCTTCCCCGGTGACCAGGCCGCCGCCCGCGTCTTGACCGCCGGGAAACACGCTCTCACCGCACCCTATTTCCTCTACGTCTCACGCCTCGAACATCCCGGGAAAAACCATGTCCGCCTGATCGAGGCCTTCGTGGAATTTAAAAAAGCCTCCGGCTCCGACTGGCAGCTCGCCCTTGGCGGTGGCGACTGGCACGGCTGCGAGGCCATCAGATCCGCTGCCGCCGCATCGCCGTATGCCAGCGACATCCGCTTCCTCGGCTTCGTCCCGGACGCGGATCTGCCCAATCTCTATCGCGCCGCCCGATGCATGGTCTATCCGAGTCTCTTTGAAGGCTTCGGACTCCCGCCCATAGAGGCCATGGCCTGCGGCATTCCGGTCATCAGCAGCACCCGCGGGGCGCTCGGGGAAGTCGTTGCCGACGCCGCCCTCATCGTGGATCCCGAAAACATCCCGGACATCACACGCGCCCTCACCGCCATTTCCACCGGATCTGATTTGGCAGACTCGCTAAAAGCCAGGGGCCTCGCCAATGCCGCGCGCTTCCATTGGAGCCGCACCGCCGCGGAAGTGACGGAAATTTACCGGAAAGCCGCACGCCGTTAAGGCCGCGACATCTCCCGGATCACGTTGCGCCCCAGCAACAGCAGCGGCACCATGCAAACAAACCCGCGCCAGCCAAGATCCAGAAATCCTGCCTTGCCGCCGGTCGGAACCCAGATCGCCAGCGCCGCAAGGATGAACGAGAAAACCAGCAACGGAACCACAGTCCCCTGAAGGTGGTGGCGCAGATAGGTTTTCAAGGGGATGTTCAGCCTGCCCACTGTCAGCGGCACCACCCAGAACCAACCCACCAGCGTCGTCGGGATCATCGTCCCAAGAGCCACGCCCAGCACTCCGAGCTTGAAGGCAAGGATGACGCTCAGAATCACGTTCGCCACCGCATCGCTCACGGAGATGAGAAGCAGACGCCGCTCGTCTCCACACATCATCAGCACCCGTTTTGAGCAACCGTTCGTGAGCTGCGAGCTGTAAACCGCGAACAACAGTGCCTGCCCCACCCACCACGTGTCCCTCGGCACGCTTTCCATACCGGTCAACAGACCGATCAGGGACTCCAGATAGACAGCCGAGAGCAGGTAGCAGGGAGTCACCAGGAAAAAGGTCAGCCGCGAGCTGCTCAGCAGCAGCTTTCTCAATCCCGAGTGATCACCCACCGCATGCAGCGCCGCCGCCGCTGGCGAGAGCACCTGCTGGAGCTGCACGCTGAACAGGCCGAGCATCTCACTCATTTTGAAACCCGCCTGATAGACTGCCACCATCGCCACCCCGATCGTTAGGGAAATTACAAGCTGGTCGCTCTTTCCCATCAGCATGTTGCTGAATGTGATCAGATAGGCCGCGATCGAGAATCCCATCTGCATCTTCACCGTGCGCCACTCGAAATGCCCGGGTAAGAGAGAAATCCCCGGCAGGTGCCGGATCGCGATCACCGCCGCGACCAGGTTCGGGAACACGCTCGTCGCCACACTGATGCCCATCAGGACCGCCAGGCTCCACCCCGCCGTCAGACCCCAGTAGAGAAATCCGAAGTTGATCACCGTCGAGAACGTGCCCACCCAGTTCGCGATGTCGATCCGCTGCAAGCCCCGCAGGATTTCCGGAAACAACCCCAGCGGGAACATCACCGCCAGCCCGATAAAAAACACCACGTAGGCGTTGCCGAACTCGCCGCGATCCGCCGCCAGTATTCCCATCCGCGATAAAAACGGTTCCCGGATCAGCAGAAACACCACCAGCAGCATCACCGCCATGCCGATGAAGGTCCAAAAGATCGTTGCCAGCAACCGGCTCAGCCCGGCGATGTCACCCGTCGCCGTTTTTTCCGCCACCGCCTTTTGCGCCGTGAAGCCGAAGCCGAAATCCAACAGAATCCCATAGCCGAACAACGACCACAAAAGTGCCCAGAATCCGAACTCAGCGTCAGAGAAGGTCTGGAACATCAGCCGGAAAAGCACCAGGCCGAGCAGCATCCTTGTCCCAAACCCGATGTAACCACTTGCGGTGGTGATCCAGAACCTACGTTGCCACTCAGCCATGCGTTATGAGGATGTTCTTAGCCAGCGCTGGAATGGAGAACCATCGCTGCTTACTCTGTGACAGTTGATAATCGGATTGCCAACGGTTGTCACCACGCAATGCCACCAGGATGTGCATGGCGGACCATCCCCCGGCATGCCGCCATCAACCCGTGTCGTTCCCCCTCCAGGAGCGGTGAGTTCACGCAAAACATGGCCCGTTCCCGCTGCGGCTCCACAAAGCGGGTGTGCATCGGCTGCACGTGTTCCGCAAACTGCTTTCTGACGGATTCCCCGGTGCGTCCGCGAGTTAGCACATCACGCTCTATCCGCCGCAACAGTCGGACTTCCTCCGGACAATCGACAAACACGCTCAGCGCGAATTTCTCCCGCAACCACTCCGGGTACAGCAACCAAAGACCCTCCAGCACGAGCACCGGCCGGCGTTCGAACTCGACCGGCTCGCGCTTCCGCACGTGCTCCGCAAAATCATAAACCGGCACCCGCGCCACCTCACCCCGCTCCAAGGATGCGAGTACCGTCCGCAGCGCGTCCCAATCGATCGCCGCCGGATCATCGAAATTCACATCCTCCCTCTCCGCCCCGGTCAGATGGCCGAGATCGCGGTAAAAACTATCCAGAGACACGTGAGCCGCCTCACTGCCGAACCACCCGGTCAATTTCGCCGCCAGCCAGGATTTCCCGGATCCACTGCCTCCCACCACGGCGATCATTTGGATGCCCTCCATGCCTGTTGGTCTAACAAGCTCTGCCGCTGCTGTCGATCTTTTCATCACGGACCGCCCCACGCACTGCCAGTGCAAGTCACCCGAACATCTGCCGGAAAACGGGAGGAATTATCAGGACCTGGCCGGGGTGGAACGCGGACTTTGGTCCAATGCCCTTACATATTAGAGCCGATTCGAACACCGTTCATCATCGTGTGATCGTTGGCCGAAGAACCCGCCAGACGTTGTCTGCGACTTTTGACTGTCCTTCGGCTGTCGGGTGGATGCGGTCGGGTTGGTTGAGGTTTTCGTCTCCGCCGATGCCTGCGAGCAGGTAGGGGATGAGGGTGGCGTTGGATTCCTTGGCGGCCTCGGGGAAGATGGCTTTGAAACGGGAGGTGAACTTTCTCCCCATGTTGTCGGGCATCTGCATGCCGGCGACGAGGATCTGGATTCCCGGGTTTTTGGCGCGGGCCTTTTGGATGATGCCGAGGAGATTTCTTTTGGTTTCCTCGGGGGAAATGCCGCGCAGGCCGTCGTTGCCGCCGAGGGCGATGACGAGGACGTCCGCCCCTTTTCCCATGGCCCATGCGACGCGACGGAGGCCGCCTGCGGTGGTGTCGCCGCTGACCCCGGCGTTGGCGACGGTGTAGGGGAGTTTTGCGGCGTCGATTTTTTTCTGAAGGAGGGCGGGGTAGGCTTCGCCTGGGTCGAGTCCGTAGCCGGCGGTGATGCTGTCGCCCAGGATGACGATGCGCTTGTTGGCGGCGGTTGCATTCAGGGATTCTTGGGCGAATAATAACCCGCCCGTGGCAAGCAGCAGCCCGGCTACCAATTTCCTGAAAAATGTCCTTCCCATCATCCGTCAGTTTAGAATCCGCTCCGGGCGCTGTCAACCGGCCCATTCTCAAGGTGACCAGCCTGCGGAAAACCCATCAGACGGCGGGAGGTGACCTGACGGTGCTGAAAGACGTGAGCCTGAGCCTGGATGCGGGGGATACGTTGGCGATCATCGGTCCGTCGGGAAGCGGCAAGACGACCTTGCTCGGGCTTTGCGCGGGGCTGGACGATGCGAGCGCGGGGATGGTTGAGCTGGACGGGATGGCGATGGAGTCGCTGGATCAGGATGCGCGGGCGGCCCTGAGAAACAGGTTGGTCGGTTTTGTTTTCCAGAGCTTCCAACTGATCCCGACGCTGACGGCGATTGAGAACGTGCTGGTGCCTTTGGAGCTTCGCGGGGAATCCGGGAGGGAGGCGGAGGCTGGGAGATTGCTGAAGGAGGTCGGTCTCGGCGACCGGCTGGATCACTATCCGCTGCAGCTTTCCGGAGGTGAGCAGCAGCGGGTGGCGCTGGCGAGGGCCTTCATCCACCGGCCGAAAATCCTTTTCGCGGACGAGCCGACCGGAAACCTGGACTCCGAGACCAGCGCGCCTATCGTCGATATGCTTTTCCGCCTGAACCGTGAGGCCGGGACGGCTTTGGTGCTCGTAACGCACGACCCGGCGCTTGCGGCGAAGGCGCGGCGGGTGGTGACGATGAGCGGCGGGACGATTGTTTCGGAGGAGGAGAATGAGGTCTGAAAACAAGGAGCTGCCGCGCAATTTGTGGAAAGCCTTGCTCCATCCCTGGGTGTGGCGGATGGCTTGGCGGGACAGCCGTTCCCAGCGCATGCGGCTGGTGATCTTTTCGCTGGCGATCGTTTCCGGGGTTGCGGCGCTGACGGCGATTCATTCGCTGAAGGCCAGTGTGGAGCGGGGCATCGCTTCGGAGGCAAAGGCGCTGTTGGGTTCGGATCTGCGGGTTTCATCGCGGAAGGAAATTAGCGATGAGGATGTCGGTAAGCTTGCGTTGATGGCGAGCCGTTTCAGCCGTGAGACGAGCTTTCCCTCCATGGTGCGTTTCCTGCCGGGCGGCGGTGCGCGCCTGATGCAGGTGCGCGGCATAGAGGGGGATTTCCCGTTTTATGGAAAGGTGGAGACCCGGCCGGCGGATGCCTGGGAGAAGTTGCGGGATGGGGGCGGGATCCTGTTGGAGCCGGCGATGCTCGACCAGTTTGGCGGGGAGGTCGGGGATGAGGTGGAGCTGGGAGGGATCCGTTTGAAAATACTCGGGGTGGTGGACAAGCCCGCGCCGCGTGGTAGCCGGTTCAGTGGGTTTGCGCCGGAGGCCTATGTGCGGCTGGCTGACATCGAACGCAGCGGGCTGCTGGGGAAGAACAGCATGGTGGCCTACAACGTGCATCTGGAGATCCCGGTCACCCCTCCTTCGTGGGAAACAAAGGAGAAGGTGCAGGAGGATTTTCCGGACACGACGTGGCGTTTGGAAACCCCTGAGGACAGGCGTGAGAACCTCGGGGATGCGCTGGATAATTTCCAACAGTTCCTCGGGCTGATCGCGCTGGCATCGCTGGCTCTGGGGGCAATCGGGGTGGCGGGCGCGGTGCATGCGCACGTGACCCGGCGGATTCCGACGATTGCGATCCTGCGTTGTCTCGGGTGTCCGGGGCATTTGGCTTTCGGGATTTATTTCGCGCAGGCCTTGGCGCTGGGATTGTTCGGTGCGCTGATTGGAGCGGGGCTTGGGATAGGGATGCAGATGGGGCTGCTGGCGGCTTTCCGGGGTGAATTGCCAGTCTCGGTGAGTCCTGCGCCGGAGTGGAAAATCGTCGCGCAGACGACTGCTACTGGATTTGTAGTATGTTGCGGGTTTGCGCTGCTGCCGCTGATGAGGATTAGGGACATTTCACCGGCGGTGACTCTACGGGGCGGGGCGGTTCTGAAGGGCGGATTCCTGCGGGCGCTACCGGTCTATGCGCTGCTGGCGGGTTTGCTTGTGATCGTGGCGCGTGCGAATGAACCGGACTGGAAACGCTCGCTGGCAATGGTCGGCGGAATGGCTGTTGCTTTCCTGTCACTGGTGGCGGTGGCGCGCGGGCTGATGACGGTGACCCGCCGGGTGGTGGGAAGGGGCTGGCCGTATTTGCTTCGTCAGGGAGTTTCGAATCTGCATCGCCCCGGCAACCAGACGCTGCTGTTTCTGCTTTCGCTGGGACTCGGGACTTTCCTGCTGGTGACAGTTCTGTTGGCGGGAAAACTTCTGAACGACAGGCTGAGCATCCAGCAGTCGGGGGAGAGTCCGAACCTGTATCTGATCGATGTGCAGCCGGACCAGGTGGCAGGGGTGAAGGAGGTCTTGGAAGCCGGTGGGCTGCCGGTGCTGGAGAGCGCGCCGATGGTGACGATGCGGATTTCGACGATCCGTGGCGTCGATGTCGGCGAGGCGAAAGGCGTGCCGAAGTGGGTGGCGAGGCGCGAGTTCCGCTCGACCTACCGGGATTATTTGAATTTCACCGAGACGCTGGTGGCTGGCGAGCTTGCCACGGAGCGGGCGGATCCGGCCGGGGTCGTGCCGCTTTCCCTGGAGGAAAAAATTGCCAAGGACATGGGGGTGGACATCGGCGATGAGATCACGCTGGATGTCCAGGGCATCCCGATCCGGACGAAAGTCACAAGTTTGCGGCGGATTGATTGGAGCCGTTTCAACCTGAACTTTTTCATGGTCTTCCCGCCCGGTGTGCTGGAGGACGCGCCGGGATTCCACGTGGTGACAACAAGGACGCCGACGCCTGCGGCATCGGGGGATTTGCAGCGGGAGCTGGCAGGGAAATTTGCGAATGTGACGGCGATTGATCTAACGCAGATTTTGGAAACCGTCCGGGACATCCTGACGAAGATCTCGACAGTCGTCACCGTGCTGGCCGGATTCACGGTGCTGGCCGGACTGCCCATCCTCATCGGGACGTTGCTGAACGGCCGCGATGTGCGGCTGAAGGAAAGCGTATTGCTGCGGACGCTTGGGGCATCGGCGAGGCAGGTGCGCATCATTCTGGTGATCGAGTATGCTGCGCTCGGGATTCTTTCCGCGCTGACCGGGATCCTGCTGGCGGTGGCGGCCAATGCTGCCCTGGCGACCTTTGTTTTCAAGGCTTCGCCGTGGCCGGATGCGGGGCTTCTGGCGATGGCATCCGTATCGGTCACAATGATTGCAGTGCTCGGCGGTCTAGCGCTGAGCCGGGGAGTCTGCAATCATCCGCCGCTGGAAATTCTGAGGAGCGGGGGCTAACCCCGGGTTCGGACGGTTCGAATCCGTCCGTGTAAATTTTTAGGGACTTTTTGAGTGAAAACGAGGGTGGGGGCCGTAGGGTTTGTCCCAGTCCATGAAATCCAAATTTACCCTTTTCGCCTTGGCTCTCTTTTCCACCCTTTCCGCAGCGCAAGAACCGGAGGATTTCCGCTATCGCTACGAAGTGCTAGCCTCCGACCTTGTCCGGCCGATGACGATGAGCATGGAGCCGGGTGGGAAGATCTACTTTAACGAATTGGACGGAAAGCTGCGGCTCCTGGATCCGGAGACGAAACTGGTCAAAACGGTAGGCGAACTGGAGGTGTTCACCGAGCAGGAAAGCGGCCTGCTTGGCTTCGCCCTCGATCCGAAATTTTCCGAGAACGGGCACATTTTCATCCAGTATTCACCAATCGATTTTGAAGGGACGGCCATTTCCCGCTTCACGATCAAGGATGAATTGCTCGACCTCTCCTCGGAAAAGGAACTGCTCCGCTGGCCGGTGCAGCGCAAGGAATGCTGCCATCATGCGGGCGAAGTCCACTTCGGCCCCGATGGGAACCTGTATTTCTCGACAGGAGACAATACCAGCCCGTTCCAATCCGACGGCTTCACCCCGATCGACGAGAGGGACGGCCGGTTTCCCTTCGATGCGCAGAAATCCTCAGCGAACACCAACGACCTGCGTGGGAAAATCAACCGCATCCGCCCGACCCCCGACGGCGGCTACACGATCCCTGAGGGCAACCTCTTCGAACCCGGCACCCCCAAAACCAGACCCGAGATCTTCGCGATGGGATTCCGGAATCCGTGGCGCTTCACAGTCGATGAAAAGACCGGCATCGTTTACGTCGGCGATGTCGGTCCGGACTCCGGGGAAACGAAGGACGAGCGCGGGCCGAATGGTTTCGATACGATCAGCCAGATCCGCAAACCGGCTTACCTTGGATGGCCCTATTCCCGGGGCGGCGAGGTTTATCGCGATTTCGACTTCGAAGGGAACAAATCCGGGGAGGATTTCAACAAGCGGAATCCTGTCAACAACAGCCCGAACAACACCGGCATGACCGAGCTGCCGCCGGTGCAATCGCCGATGATCTGGTATCCGCACAAGGAATCGAAGGAATTCCCCCTGATGGGGACCGGTGGGCGCACCGCATGCGCGGGATCGGTTTTCAATTACAAGCCGGATTTCGCGAAAACTAACGGCTTCCCAGAGCATTATGACGGGTCGCTCCTATTCTTCGACTGGCAGCGTCCCGCATTGCTATGGGCGATGCTGGACGGGGATTCAAATTTCAAGGAACTCGAGAAATTCACTGACTCAGCCCGCATTGCCCAGGGCGATGCCGACGGCTCGGGGCGCTTCCAGATCAAGCGCCCGGTGGATTCGTTTTTCGGCCCCGACGGATGCCTCTACTTCATGGACTACGGCGAAACCTGGGGAAAAAACCTGGACGCCCAGATTTTCAAGGTCAGCTACCAGCGCGGAAACCTCAGCCCAGTGGCGCAGATGTCCGTAAAAAACTCCAACGGTCCTGCTCCTCTGACGGTTTCCCTCTCCGCAGAGGGGTCGAGCGATCCGGAAGGCGAGGAACTCTCCTACGAGTGGGTGATGAATCCGGGCGGAAAGGTCGTCGCTAAGGGCAAGGATGCCGAAGTGAAAATCAATGCCGAAGGCACCTACGAGATCGAACTGCGTGCGAGCGATCCGGAGGGTGCCACGGCAACCACGATGCGGAAAGTAGTCGTCGGAAATACCGCTCCGACCGTCACTTTCCTCGAGCCGAAGGACGGGGATTTCTTCGACCATGGCGTGCCGATCCAGTTCAAGCTCAAGGTCGAGGATGCCGAGGACGGAAGCTCGGAAGGCGGTGCGAATGCTGACCAGATCAAATTCGCAACCCTAGTGACCAACGAATGGATGGATGCCGACAAGCGCAAGGCGGAAGCTGCCGTCGGTATGACGCTGATGAAGCAGTCGGACTGCTTCAACTGCCACGCGATGGACAAAAAGATCGTTGGGCCGACCCTCTTGGAAATCGCGGACAAATACCGGGGACAGGAAGGCGCAATGGACGTATCTACAGACCGGGTGGTGAAAGGCTCGGCGGGGGTCTGGGGTGAGATCCCGATGCTTCCCCATCCGCAGCATACCAAGGATGAGATCCACATGATGGTGGAGTGGATTTTCTCGCTGGAAAAAGGCAAGGCTGGCGCGGGCATCGTGCGCGGCACGGAAGGGGAAATCGCGGTGCCGGAAAACGATAAAATCCGGACAGGGACACTCCAGGCGGAGTTCACCGATTCCGGGAAAAGCCCTGCCTCGCCCTTGACCACCATGGCCATCGTGAATCTCCGTGCACGGACCATGGAAGCAGAGGCTGCCGATGAAATCCTCGGACCGAAGCGCGCACAGTCCGACAGCGCAAGCGGCGGCAAAGCGCTTGGCCAGATCAGTCCCGGGCACGCGGTCAAAGTTTCCAATGTTTACCTTGGGAATCTTTCAGCCGTTACCGTCCGCTATGCCCTTCCCGAGGGGGAGAGGAAAATCGAAATCCGCAAGGGCGCGATAGACGGCGAGATTATTGGCGAGATCAAACCCGCCGCCACCGGGGCCTGGGACAAGTGGCAGGAGTCGAAAGGAATCCTGAGATCCATCGACCAAACCGTGGATCTATATTTCGTGTTCTCCGGTTCGATAAATGTTGATTGGCTGCGGTTCGAAAAGTGACCGGAGTCTCCATATGGAAGCGGAGTGGGGGACCTGTTCGGATTTTTTCCGGTGGAGTATCAGCGGGCGGTGTAATACGGGCAACCAGGGCGTCGATCTCCGCGCGGAGGGTGAGGCGCCGAGCCCTTTTCCGTGAGGCCGGAATGGGCACCTGGCAGATGTAGATGAAATTCACGTTCAGGGTCACACGGATCCGAAAGAGGAAATCGACTGTCAGCGTGCTCCAGATAGAAACTCGAATGTGGGGATCACGAAGGAGATCGGCAGATGTCTCAACGATGTGTGGATCGCCTGGATGGCGGAGCGGACCCTATTGCCACCCTGGCCGGGGTGAAGCGGCAAGATACGGGAGCGACGTTTCCGGCGAAGGTGTCCGTTAGTTGGCCGCAGACAGTTTCAGAACCCCGACGTAGGGCAGGTTACGATATTTCCCTTTGTAGTCCAATCCGTAACCGACGACAAACTCGTCACCGATCTCGAAGCCGACGTAATCCGCTTGGACATCCTCGGCACGTTTCTTGTCCTTGGCGAGAAGGACTCCGGTGTGGACGGCGACAGCTCCTTCTTCTTCGAGACGTTTTCCGACAGCCGCAAGGGTGCGGCCGGTATCGAGGATGTCGTCGAGCAGGAGGACGTGCATGCCTTTCACTTCCGGAAAATGGCGGTCGAGGAAATCGACCTGGCCGGAGCTTTCCATTCCCCCATGATAACTGGCGACGTTCAGGCACTCGATGGAGAGTTCGCGTGGGATGCGGCGGAGGAGATCGGCGGCGAAGACGAGCGCGCCTTTGAGCAGGATGATGACGACGATGGGGCCGGCGGGGAAATCGGTTTCGATTTCCTTGGCCATGGTGTCGAGCCTGCGGTGGATGATCTCTTCGTCGATGAGAATGCGTTCGATGTCTTTTTTCATGAGGGTATGGTCGTGTGGATGGCCGGCTGAGGGCGAGGTTTTTTTCCGGAGATGGGGTGCGGAACGCCGTCCTTCCAAGGCGGCTGGATTTCGCAAGGGTTTCATCGTTTGAGGGTGTTTCCCGAGGCTGTGCAGCCGCCTTGGAAGGACGGCTTTCCATTCCTGCCCACCACTTTTCAGTGCACCCCTGTCTTGCCGTTTTGGAGGTTATGGAGTATTTCTGCGCGGATGATGGTTAGGACGTTGGGTTTTGGAGTTTTGATGGGAGGGCTTGGTTTGCTGGGCGGATGGTGTTTGTGGGGAGGGCCGGGAGTGGGGGAGTTGAAATATGTAAAAGAGTGGGGAGGGAGGTCGGCAGATGATAGTAAAGTGGTTCCTGATTTTTTTGAGAAATGGGCGGGAACGGAGGAACTGGAGGGGGCGTTGCTGGGGTTCTGTGTATTGGATGAGAACGGGGAGGTGGTGGTTTCCTCGCCGCTGGCGGAGACTGCGCTCTGTCCGGCATCGGCTCTGAAGACGGTGACGGCAGGGGCGGCTTTCGGTTTGCTGGGGGAGGAGTTCCGATTTGAGACGCGGCTGATGGCAGGGGGCGAAATTTCTTCAGAGGGGGTTGTTACTGGAGATCTAGTACTAAAAGGGGGAGGTGATCCTACGATTTCCGAGGAGGATTTGGTAAAGCTTGCGGATGATGCGGTGAAGAAGGGTCTGAAACGGGTGACTGGAACGCTGCGGGTGGATGATGCCATTTTCCCCGGAGATCCGGTGAGCGATCACTGGGTGTGGGGGGATATTGGGAATGCGTATGGGGCGGGCGCTTTCGGGCTGAACGTGGGGCACAATGTCGTCAATCTGATTTTTGATGGCGGCGAAAAAGTGGGTGATAATGCAAAATGGCTGCGGAGCGAACCGGATCTCTATGAAGCGATGGATTGGCAAATGCGTGTGGCGACAGGCTCGGTGGGGAGTGGGGATCAGGTGATGGTTTATTCCACGCCGAGAGCGGGGTGGATTCGGGCGCAAGGAACAGTGCCCATGGGAGCAAAGGGATTCGCGGTGCGGGCTGCGTTGCCGGATCCTCCGAAGTTTGCCGGTGGGTTTCTGAAAAAGGCGTTGGAGAAAAAGGGCGTGGTTTTTACCGATGAACTTGCTGCGAATCTCCCGGAGGTTTTGCTGGTGCGCCATGATTCGGCGGCGTTGCCGGAGATCGTAGATCACATGCAGGCGGTGAGTGACAACCTGGAGGCGCAGTGTTTTTTCCTGATGATGGGAGTGAAGGCTGGAAGGAATCCGGCGGAGGTGGTGAAAGAGTATTGGGAGGAGCAGGGAGTTTCCTTCGAGGGGCTGCGGTTGATCGATGGCAGCGGGTTGGCGCGGGCGACGATGATACGTCCGGTGGATCTGGCGCGGGTAAATTTCCTGGCGCGGACATCGGGGTATGGGGAGAGGTTTCTTGCGAGTCTGCCGGGGAGTGGGGATGGGTCGGTCCGATCGAAGCGCGGGGCAATGTCTGGGGTGCGGACGGAGGTGGGATTTGTGAAAAAGGGAGGAAAGGAATATACCTTCGCGCTGATGGGGAACGGGCTAGGGAGTGTGGATTTTTGGAAGATGAGGGAGAAGTTGCTGGAGCAGATAGGTAGGTAGGGGTTGACCGCGCGGGGTTTGGGAAATAGCTCCAAAGAAATGGATGCATGGTCGGGAGCGATAGGATTGCCGTTGATAGGTGCGGCTCTGCATCCGCTGCTGGGTGCGATGATCCAGCGTGCGACGAAGCAAGGGGTGGGGTTGATTGCCGGGAGCCATTGGGCGGAAGGCAACTTCTGGGTGCCGCGTTGATGGTGGTGGCGTTGGCGATGGTGCTGGTGTGAGCTAATCCTCCTCGGAATTTTCACGTATGGCATCGTGAAGAATTCGGTAGTCGGGTGAGTCGATGAGGACGAGATCCGGCTTGCTGCTGCCGGCTGTCATGATGCTCACTTTTCCATTCCGGAAAATCTTGTTCAGCATCCCCTGGCTTTGCTGGAGGCTATCGACTCGGTCGAGGAGCACGCTGGTTTCCTTTTTGAAAAGGACTCCGTGGTTGGTCACGATGCGGAAATTTTCGATGCGGTAACGCCAGCGTTTCACCCGGAGTAGGGTCAGCGGGATCGTGATGGGGAGCAGCACGAGCAGGGGAAAAATTAGTAGGCTCAATAGCAACAATCTGACGAGGGCATTGCCAACCGAACGGGTTGACTCGGCGAGCGTTTCGGCTGGCCTGGCGGTGGGTCCCGCAGGCGATGGATCGGTGCGACCGGAGAGGATGTCGTCGAGCAGTTTGGCGGATTCCCTGGGTTGTGGCAGCATGCCGGAGGTGAAGGAGCACTGTTTCAGCATGGGTTTGGTGCCATTTGCTTTTTCTTGCTGGGCGTAAACCTGTTCCTCACCGGCTACGTAAATTTTCAGCTCCCCCTGGTCTCCACCGGGATAGCGGGTAGCGGTGGTGCGTTTCACATTCTTATAGCGGATGTAGTAGTAGCTTTTCGCGATGACTCCCTGTTCGGCTTCGATGTGGTGCTCGTGGAAACGGAGCCGCTGGCGGGAGTAGTAGAGCTTCGCATAAACTAGTCCTGCAATGCCGATGAAGACGGGCACGATCAGGAGGGTGTAGATCAAATCCTCTTCGGCGAATAGTGCGGCTGCGATGGCAGCCACGGAGTAGGATACGAGAAACATAGCCGGCCATATCCGTGCTCGCAACCAAGTGAAGAGGCCGAAGCGAGCCTCCACGTTGTAGATTTCCTCAGACCCCTGTGGAATACCGACCTGCCGCAGCAGCCCGGGTAGATCCACTAGATCGCGATGCACGTGGGCGAACTCCAGTGCTTTTCCCGAACCGATGGACCAGAATTTCAGGGTCATCGTCCCGAACCATTTGTCCCAGAGGTTCCTTTTGATCACGACTCCGGTGATCTTGTCATAGGAAAACTCCCTGTCATCGACGGAAAGGAATTTGTAGGAATGGCGGAGTGAGCCGGAGCGTACGAAATAGCGCGTTGAGGAGAGGACGATGAGGGATTTCAGCATCGCGAGAATCCAGATCGGAAACAGCGGGAACAGGAAAAGCTGTGGGACGAGGAGGCGGAGCGCGTGGATCCGGTATTCGGCCATGCGGATGTTTCCATCGGAAACAGGTTCAGGCTCGTTACGGCTGAGACGCCTGGGCGCCGAGCTTGCGGAATCTTCACCAATGTGGTGCTTGGAAGGTTTTGTTTTTTTGCTGGCGGAGGTGACGAGCTGGTCGATCGCGGCGGAGAGGCTGTCCCCGTTTTTCAAGCGACGGAATTTGATTTCCGAGCTGCTTCCCTGGCAACTTACCAGAACATCGTAGAGTCCGAGGACCTGATCGACGAAGGATCGCTTGGTATTCGAGTCCGCGATATTTTCGTAAGGAATGAATGCGTTCTGGCGGGTGAGGAAACCTTCTTCATAGACTACGACATCGTTGAATACCCGGTAGGTGCGCCTCCGCAGATCCAGGAAGCGCAGGCTGATGAAGATGACGATCCCGAGAAGAATGAGGCCGAATCCACCTTGTGCGATCTGCCCCTCCACGGAGATTTCAATGTCTTCCAGAAACCCGGCGAGGAAGAACAAACAAAAGAATGCGGCTCCGACAAGGAGACCCAGGCATTCGACGATCACGCCGATGAATGCCGGCCTTTCCTCGTGGAGAAGTTTCCGTTCGGCCAAGTCATAACCATTGCATTTCATCCGCACCCGCAAGTCTCCGTAAACACTCTCCGGATCGAGTATCGCCCGCATGACCATGGGTTTGGAGCTGCCGGCGGTTTCCACTATCACATCGCCGACCCGGAAAAATTTGTAGCGCAGCCATGGCAGCCTGACCTTCACATGGGTGATGTTGCGGATCTCAAATTCGGTGGATTCATCGCTAAACAGGCCGCCGCGATGGCAGACCAGGCGGGAGGTCTGGAGGAGGTAGCGTTCCTTGCGGTGGGCGGCCAGGGCGGCGCCCAACCCAAGCATGTTTCCAAGGAGAAAAACCAACAGACCGATCCAGGTGGATTCGCCGATGCTGAAGAGCACCCCGGATAAAATCGCACCGAAAATGGCGGATAGAATCAGCGTTTCGACGAGTCTCGGGAAGAGGAAGGATCCTCTGCGAGGCTTGAGTTCCCGGGACGGAAGAGGTTCTGGAGCCGCCGCAGGCATCTCGGTACCCGACGCGGATGCCTGGGGATTCGGAGCTTTGACCGCGCTCAGCAAGTCCCTGATTTTCGATGCGGGTATCCACTCGGGATGCTCAGGACTCCAGACGAGAGTGGCGGGGCTGATCCTGCCCTGCTCGGCCAATGCACTTAGATCCCCGATCGAAACAGGCCCGATCCGGTCGTTTTCCGCCGAGACATAATACCAGGCCTTTGATTGAATGTTAGACATGATTGGCTTGATTTAATGTAGGCGAAGCATTAAAGAATCGGGAGGCAGGATGCCTCCCGAAACGGCCTGGGGCCAGAGTCCCCAGCTACACTCGCGTTCCTCGAAGTTACCGTCCCTTCCCCCACGAATCACGGAGGGCGACGGTGCGGTTGTAGACGGCTTTTTCGCCGGGGATGTGGTCTTTGGAATCGGTGATGAAATAGCCGCTGCGCTCGAATTGGCAGGCGAAGCCGGGAAGTTCCAGGAGGAGGGATGCTTCGATTTTCGCAGTGAACGTTGTCACCGAATCGGGGTTGATGACTGTTAGGAAACCGCCCTCCGCAGCATCCGGATCCTCGACGGTGAAGAGTCTGTCGTAGAGGCGGACTTCGGCATCGGCGGCGGTTGCGACATCGACCCAATGGATGGCAGCCTTGCAGACGACGCCTTCCGGAGAATCTTGGCCGGTGGTGTTTGGGAGAAGTTTGGTGCGGACGAGAATGATCTCTCCGGCGTCGTCTTTCTCAAAGCCAACGCACTGTATGATGGGGCCGCCACGGAGGCGGACGTATTTTTCCGGGGCGAGGCGGAAATATTTTTTCTCAGGGATCTCCTGGAAGTCCTCGCGTTCGATGAAAATTTCCTTTGAAAAGGAAACCTTGCGTTCGCCAAAGGATTCCTCTTGGGGATGGTTGGAAACTACTAGGCTTGTGGTAGGTTCTTCAGCGAAGTTTTCGATCACGACTTTCAATGGCTCAAGCACAGCCATGCGGCGCGGCGCGGTGGAATTGAGGTGATCGCGGATGTCGTGTTCCAGCAGAGCTACATCGGTGGTGCCGTTGTATTTGGTGATGCCGATTCGCTTGCAGAAATGGCGGACGGCCTCGGGCGGATAGCCGCGGCGACGGATGCCGGAGATGGTGGGAAGGCGGGGATCGTCCCAGCCGGCGACATGGCCTTCCTGGACGAGTTCGAGCAGCTTGCGCTTGCTCATGATCGTGTAGGTGAGACTGAGTCTTGCGAACTCGATCTGGCGTGGGGCCGAGGGAACCGGGCAGTTTTCGATGAACCAGTTGTAGAGCGGGCGGTGATTTTCGAACTCCAAGGTGCAGAGAGAGTGAGTGATGTGCTCGAGCGCATCCTCCAGCGGATGGGCAAAATCATACATCGGGTAGATGCACCAGTCGTTGCCGGTGTTGTGATGGTGGGCGTGCATGATTCGATACATGACCGGATCACGCATGTTCATGTTCGAAGAGGTGAGGCCGATTTTCGCGCGGAGCACGGCTTGGCCTTCTTTGTAGCCACCGGAACGCATCTTCTCAAAAGTGGCTAGGTTTTCCTCGACGCTGCGATCACGGAACTTCGATGGAGTGCCGGGATTTTGGACGTTGCCGCGGTGGAGTTTGATTTCCTCTGGGCTTTCCTCATCCACGTATGCGAGGCCGTTTTTGATGAGGTGGACTGCGCAGTCGTGGAAGAATTGGAAGTAGTTCGAA